>NZ_JBYIPB010000015.1:0-71552 GCF_057706855.1 Microbacterium sp. bgisy207 | reverse complement strand
GGCACCGGCTGCACCTCGTCGCCGACCGGACACTCCTCGGAGTCTCGGGCGCTACCGGGTTCGAGACCGTCGAGGTACGCCAGACATCCACTCAGCACGGGAACCTCCTCGACGACTCCTTCGGATCGACCGGCCTGGAAGTAGATCTCCACCATCGACCCAGGGATCGCTCCAAGATCCTCCAACACGGGCGGATCCTCGAGCCACGGGTCATCTCCGAAACTCACGACGGACTCGGCCGGGATGCGGAGCGTGAGCGCGGTCCGGTCGGAACCACCCACAGCGATGGTGAGGATGTGGTCCTCGTCAGTGTTGTTGACCACGGCGGCGACGAGACTGCCTTCGCTCCCCGCCTCGTTCGCAACCACCAGGACGTTGCGCACCGCAAGAGGGCCGACGCCCTCCACGTTGACGCCGTCACCGGCCGAGAATCGATAGATGTCAGGGTTTGCGGGGAATCGTTCGTGCCCGAGGTCGCCGATGAAGCCGCATCCTGGTGCCGCCACAAGGATCGCAACCATCGCGGCGATCAGACCCACGAGGCGAACGCGAAACCCCGGCCCCGACGATCTTCTTGCCCCGCACGGCCCCTGCCCGCAGTCGATTCGCGCGCCGCTGGCCATGATGTCTCGTGCAGTAGACACAGGGTCGCTCCCTTCTGGTCTTCCGGCTCTGGGCCGCTCGCTCTCAGGAGACACCCACGCGGGCAGCCTCGCTCCCGAGAACGAGTGGACTGCATCCTGCGAGACCGAGCATCGCGCCGCAGGACCGATGCCCCCATCCCCTCGCACAACGTCGGAGGATGTGGTACGAGCTACGAGACCGCGTCGGTCCCTTCGGCGTCGTCCGCGAGGCCCGGAACGATGCACGTGTCGCCGTCACAGACCACGCCGGCATCGCCGAGCATTGTGAACGGCTGCGCGCTCCCCGGCGCATCCAGGGGCGAACCGCTCACGCCGGCGTCCGCTCTGCCGCCACCTGGGCAAGGACCTGCGCGAACGTGTCGCTCTCCTGCGCCCCGGACACGCCGTACTTTCCGTCGAAGACGTAGAACGGAACACCCTGGATGCCGTACGCGGCGGCCTGCGCGACATCCGCTTTCACTGCTGCGGTGTACTCCCCCGCCTCCAGTGCCCTGGCGACGTCATCGCGGTCCAATCCCACCGTCGCGGCCAGCTCGGCGAGGTCGGGGATCCGGCCGACATGGCCACCGTCGACGAAGTACGCCTTGAGGAGCGCCTCCTTCATCGCCTCCTGCACACCGCGCGCCTTCGCGTAGTGGAGGAGCTCGTGGGCCTTGATCGTGTTCGTCTGATGGATGTGGTCGTAGTCGTACGCGAGCCCCTCGCCGGCTGCAAGCGTCGTCACCCGCTCAACCATCTGCGCGGCCTGCTGCGGGGAGATGCCCTTCCGCTCCGACAGGTACTGCACCGGAGACCCGTCGTAGTCCACGGGCGTGTCCGGTGCCAGCTCGAATGAGTGGTACTCGATCTCGACCGGCACTCCCGAGGCAGCAACTGCCCTCTCGAACCGGCGCTTTCCGATGTAGCACCACGGACACTGCACATCGGACCAGACATCGACCTTGACCGGGGCAGCAACAGAAGACTCGCTCATGCCACACGGCAACCGCACCCGAACGACCACTATTCCCCGACCGGGCTCCCATCGAGCGGCCTGCGGTGCCCGAGATCAGCCGAGCGTCACCCCGAACAGAAGGCCCAGCACATACGTCACGGCCGCGGCGCCGAAGCCGATCGCCAGCTGCCGCAGCGCTCGTTTCAGAGGGGGAGCACCGGAGAGCAGCCCCACCATGGCGCCCGTGGTCAGGAGGGCAAGGCCCACGAGCACGAGCGCCGTGACGATCGCCGCGACTCCGGACAGCCCCACGATCCACGGCAGGACGGGAATGATCGCGCCGGAGGCGAAGAACAGAAAGCTCGACAGCGCGGCACCCCAGGCGCTGCCGACGACATCGTCATCGCCGCCCACCGTGATCCCTCGCCGCCCGAGGGCTCCCGGACCGGAGGCCTGTGCGTCACCGATGACCGCGCGCGCCGCGGCAAGCGCTTCGGCCTCGGGCATCCCGCGCGCCCGGTACACCAACGCGAGTTCATTGGCGTCGAGATCGAGAAAGGACAGCACGTCATCTGCGTAATCGTTCGGTTGCGTCGCCGCCAGCAGTTCGCGCTGCGACCGCACCGAGACGAACTCGCCCGCGCCCATAGACAGTGCGCCCGCGAGCAGACCGGCGATGCCGCTGAAGAGCACGAACTGCGGGGCGACACCGGTGGCGCCGATGCCCATGACCAGCGCGAGGTTCGAGACGAGGCCGTCGTTTGCGCCGAACACTGCAGCTCGGAAGGTTCCCGAGAGTCGCCGCCGCCCTCGCGCAGCAAGCCCGCGGACGACCTCATGGTGGATCTTCTCGTCCGCCGCCATCTGCGGCGTCGCGTAGGGCTCACTGTCGTAGGGCGAACGCGCTTCGGCGTTCTGCGCGAGGGCGAGCACGAAGATCGATCCGAAGTGGCGGGCCATCCAGGCCAGTGCGCGAGTGGACAGTCGGGGACGTGGCAGGGCATCCGGCTCGCCGCCGAGTAGCTGCAGCCAGTGCGACTCGTGCCGGCGCTCGGCGTCTGCGAGCGCCTCGAGAATCGCCCTCACTTCGCCCTCCCGCCGAGCGGCGAGTTCGCGGTAGACGCGAGCCTCCGCGCGCTCGTCCACCAGGTATTGCGCCCATAGACGGCGGTCCGAGGCGGTCGGCTCAGCGGTCAACGGATGTCCTCTCTCGACTGATCGTCAGCGTATCGGGGAGCAGCGCTCGCTCCCCCGGTGACACAACGCGGGCAGGGGCGCTGTCCAGGTGCGCCGGAAGCGATAGCTGCCGGTCACGACCTCACCCGCGCGCGAAGGACGTCGATGCGCGCCTGCAGCTGCGCGACCGTCGCGTGCGAGACCGCGGGACCGTCGCAGATTCGGCGTAGCTCGGCGTGAACGTGCCCGTGCTGCTCCCCTGACTGTCGCGCGTACAGGCCGACGAGACTGTTCAGGAGCTGTCGCTGCTCCTTCAGAGTCCGGTGCAGAGCCGGCGGCGGCGACGGATGCGATCCCTCCGATCCACCCTCCTGTCGCTCCTTCGCCTCCCGCGCGTGGCGATGCCGACTCTGCCTCGCCTGTCGCTGCATCAACAGGTCATGCACGTGCTCGGGCTCGAGCAAGCCGGGGAGGCCGAGAAACTCCTCCTCCTCGGGGGTGCCCGGCGTTGCGAGCTGACCGAACTCCTTGCCGTCGAAGAGCACGCGGTCGAAGTGCGCCACAGCCCCGAGCGCCGCGAACTCGAATTCATCGGTCAACGCATCGGATGCGGCATCCTCTCGCTCGGCCGCAGCCATCATGTCGTCTTCGGCCGACCATTCGCCGTCCTCGTCCGAGGGGCGGTCGAGGGCGTGATCGCGCTGACGCTCGAGCTCCCCCGCCAGCGCGAGCAGCGGCGGGACGTTCGGCAGGAAGATGCTCGCCGTCTCCCCCCGGCGGCGGGCACGTACGAACCGGCCGATCGCCTGGGCGAAGAACAGCGGCGTCGACGCCGACGTCGCATACACCCCGACCGACAGCCGCGGCACATCGACGCCCTCGGACACCATGCGCACAGCGACCATCCACCTGCTGGTGTCCGCGGCGAAGGCCTCGATGCGCGCGGATGCCTCGGGCTCGTCGGAGAGGACCACCGTCGGGTCCTCGCCCGTCACCGCTGCGAGGATCTGCGCATAGGCCCGCGCGGCAGTCTGATCGGTGGCGATCACGAGACCCCCGGCATCCGGAATGTGCTCCCGGACCTCGGTGAGTCTCCGATCGGCAGAACGCAGGACGGCGGGGATCCAGTCGCCGCTCGGGTCCAGCGCGGTCCGCCACGCCTGCGCAGTGATGTCCTTCGTGTTGTCCTGTCCGAGCTGAGCTTCCATCTCGTCGCCGGTGCGGGTCCGCCAACGCATGTGCCCGGCGTAGACCAGGAAGAGCACCGGTCGGACGACGCCGTCTTCGAGCGCGCGCCGATACCCGTAGTCGTAGTCGGTGCGTGAGACCCGGATCCCCTCGGCGGTCGGATGGTATTCCACGAATGGAATAGGCGCGGTGTCGCTGCGGAAAGGCGTCCCCGACAACAGCAGCCGCCGCGTCGCGCGCCCGAAGGCCTCGCGCAGTGCATCTCCCCAGCTCAGGGCGTCGCCCCCGTGATGCACTTCGTCCAGGATCACCAGGGTGCGTGCTGACTCGGTCACCTGTTGATGCACGGATGCCTTCGTCGCAACCTGCGCATAAGTCACCGCCACCCCGTGATAGTGCCGCGCAGGGCGGGTGTGGCGGTTGCTGAACCGGGGGTCAAGGCGCAGCGATACTCGCGCCGCAGCATCGGCCCACTGGGTCTTGAGGTGCTCGGTGGGCGCGACCACCACGACGCGATCGACGACGGCGCGCCGCAGCAGCTCGGTAGCCAACCGCAGCGCGAACGTCGTCTTGCCCGCGCCGGGGGTCGCTGCGGCCAGAAAGTCACGGGGCCCCCCGCCAGGGCCGTCCGGGCCATCCATCGCGAAGTACCGGTCGAGCGCCTCAGCCTGCCACGCGCGCAGACGCCCTGCCGTCCCCCAGGGCGCGCGCTGCGGGTAGGACGGCGACAGGTGCTCGGCCGCGAAGCTGCCGCGGGGCTGATCGGATGCCGGGATCGGCGGTGTCTCGTGCACGCTCCCCCTCCGACGACCTACGGTCGCGCGTCGACCGCCCGACTACGATAGACGACCAGGAGGACAGATCATGCCGGTCACTGACGAACACCGCACTCCTTTCGTCGCCAACAGCGAGCCCCATCCTTGGCGCAGGTTCGTCGCACTCGGTGACTCCTTCACGGAGGGCATCGGCGACCCGGATCCCCGGCGCCCGGGGTCGCACCTCGGGTGGGCAGATCGAGTCGCAGAGGTGCTCGGCGCCCAGACCGAAGACTTCGCGTACGCCAACCTCGCGGTGCGCGGCAAGCTGATCGCGCAGATCGTTGCGGAGCAGGTCGAGCCTGCACTCGACCTCTCCCCCGACCTCATCACGTTCTGCGCGGGCGGCAACGATGTCATCCGTCCCGGAACCGATCCCGACGAGATCGCTCAGGTGTTCGAGGATGCCGTTGTCCGTCTCAGCAGTGCCGGCGCCACGGTCGTGATCTTCACGGGCATCGACACCAACTTCACCCCCGTGTTCCGCGCCTTCCGCGGCAAGATCGCCATCTACAACGAGAACCTGCGGGCCATCGCCGATCGCTACGACTGCATCGTGGCCGACCAGTGGTCTCTCAAGGAGATCCAGGATCCGCGCTTCTTCGATGACGACCGGCTACACCTGAACTCCCTCGGTCATCATGAGGTCGCGCGGATGGTGCTTCGGGCCCTGAATGTTCCAAACGACCTGGTGCCGATGCAGCCCGACCCGTTTCCGACGCGCACGTGGCGCGAGGCGCGCGCCGACGACCTCGTGTGGGCGCGGACCCACCTGGTGCCCTGGGTTCTGCGCCGACTCCGCCACCAGTCCTCGGGCGACAACGTGACCGCGAAGCGCCCGAAGCCCCTGCCCATCGTCACGACCGAATCGGTCATGCCCCCGACCGAGGATGCCTGAGCGCCCAGAGCGCGACCGCACTCGCCGCCGCCACGTTGAGCGAGTCCACGCCGCCCGCCATCGGGATGGTGACCACGGTGTCGGCGACGGCCAGCGCCTGCGGTGTCAGTCCATCGCCCTCGGCCCCGAGCATGAGCGCGACGCGGGAGGGCGGCGAGAACTCCTCCAGCGGCACGGCGTCGTCGCTCAGCGCAAGGGCGGCGAGGACGAATCCCGCGTCGTGGAGCACCCGGCGGGTCTCGCCCCAGTCCGGGAGGCGGGTCCACGGCACCTGGAACACCGTCCCCATGCTCACCCGGACGCTTCGCCGGTAGAGCGGATCCGCGCACCGAGGCGACACGAGCACGGCATCGGCGCCCAGGCCGGCGCACGCGCGGAAGATCGCTCCGACGTTCGTGTGATCGACGATGTCCTCGAGGACCACGACGACACTGGCGTGCTGCAGGAGATCGGACGGCGATGGCATCACCGGTCGATGCATCGCCGCCATCGCACCGCGGTGCACCGCGAATCCGGTGAGCTGCTCGGCCACGCGGGCCTCGACGACGTAGATCGGAACATCCGGATGCGCGGCCAGCAGCGGGCCGAGGTCGTCGAGCCACTTCTCCTGCGTCAGGACCGACCGCGGACGGTGGCCCGCGCGCAGCGCACGCGCAATCACCTTCGATGATTCGGCGATGTAGAGCCCGCCAGCGGGTTCCAGCCTGCGGCGCAGCGCGACATCGGTCAGATCGCGATAGTCGGCCAGCCGGGGATCGCCGGCGTCGATGATGTCGACGCGATGCATCCTTCGATCCTCCCATCCGCAGGGCCCCACCTCAGCTGCACGTAACATCCCCGAAAAGCGCGGTCTCTAGACTCTCCAGAAGGCGAGGCAGAGGAGGCGGGGATGTCGCTCATCGACGGCACCACCACCGCTGTTCCCGAAGCCCTCGCCCACGCGCTGCGCGTGCTCGACGGCCGCACCATGACGATCCTCACCGGTGCAGGCGTCTCGACCGACTCCGGAATCCCCGACTACCGCGGCAAAGGCGCACCCGCGCGCACGCCCATGACGGTCGAGCAGTTCCTCGGAAGCGAATCGGCACGTCGGCGGTACTGGGTGGGTTCGCACCTCGGCTGGCGCAGCTTCGCCGCCGCGGAGCCGAACGCCGGACATCGCGCGATCGCCGCACTCGAAGAGCACGGTGTCGCCACCGGGGTCATCACCCAGAACGTCGACGGTCTTCACGTGCGCGCCGGGAGCCGTCGGGTCGTCGAGTTGCACGGCACGATGCGGCGCGTCTTCTGCACACGCTGCGGCCAGGTCTTCGACCGTCGCGATCTCTCGTCGCGGGTTGAGGGCGACAACCCCTGGCTCCTCACGACGCACGAACTGCCCCTCGGCCCCGATGGCGATGTCACCCCGGAGACGACAGAGGGATTCGTCGTCCCGGATTGCTCGGTCTGCGCGGGCATGCTGAAGCCCGACGTCGTGTTTTTCGGCGAGTATATTCCCGCGACGAAGTTCCGCGAGGCCGAACAACTGGTCCTCAGCAGCGACGCACTAGTGATCGCGGGCTCGTCTCTCGTCGTCAATTCCGGCATCCGGCTGCTCGAGCGGGCCCGGCGCCGGCGCATCCCGATCGTGATCATCAATCGCGGCCAGACACGCGCCGACGCTCGCGCCACGGTGAAGATCGACGGTGGCACCTCAGAGGTCCTCACCGCACTGTTCGAGGGGCTTGTCGCCCCGGCAGGTCAACGGGAGCTGGCCGGTAGTCTCGAGAGGTGACCCACCTCACACTGATTCGCCACGGAGAGACGGACTGGAACCGCGCTCGCCTCATTCAGGGCAGCACGGACATCCCTCTCAACGACACCGGCCGCGAGCAGGCCCGGCAGACCGCGCGGCGGTTGTCACAGACCCTCCCCGACGCCGCATCGGCGTATATCGTGAGCAGCGATCTGTCGCGCGCACGCGAGACGGCGCAGATCATCGCCGACGAATGGCAGGCCGAGGCCCCACGCGCCTATCCCGGTCTCCGTGAGCGTGGATACGGCGAGGCCGAGGGGCAGTCCGTGAGCGACTTCGCACGCCTGTGGGGCGACTGGTACACCGCGCAGGTTCCCGGTGCCGAGTCGCGTGAGCAGTTGCACGCTCGCGCGTTCGCCGCGCTGGAGACGGTCACGGTCGACGCTCTCGCGCTCCGGCCGGACCTCGCCCGGGTGTTCGTCGTCACTCACGGCGCCTTCATCCGCTCGGTGATCCATCACGTCAGCGGCGGGCGACTGCCCGCCCGTGAAGAGCGCCTCGCAAACGGCTCCCATTACACCTTCCGTTCCACACCCGAGGGACTTGCGCTCGTCGACTATGCCGGCTCGCTGATGTCCCTGTGATCTGCGCAGACCGAGGCGCTCCGTCGAATCCACTACGCAGCACGCTCAGTGTTGTGATGACATTGTGAGCAACATGAGCAATACGGAGCTGCGCGGAATGGTAGCCTTCCGCGATATGACCACTCTCGATCATGTGGACCTGGAGCTCCTGGCCGCGCTCGCCGCCGATCCCCGCGCAACCGTCGTCGCCCTCTCGGATCGGCTCGGCCTCTCGCGCAACACGGTGCAAGCCCGTATGTCCAGACTCGACAAGGCGGGTGTGTTCCTGTCGTACGAACGGGCGATCTCTCCGACCGCTCTCGGATTCCCGATCGAGGCGTTCCTGAGCGTCACGGTGCGTCAGGCCGAGCTTCCCCGCATCACCGCTGAACTGACCGAGATTCCCGAGATCGTGCAGGTTCACGGGCTCAGCGGGACGATCGATCTGCTGGTGCGCGTCGCCTGTCGGGACACACAACACCTGTTCGACACGGATGCCCGCATCCTCGCCATCGAGGGTGTCGAGCGCACCGAGACATCACTGGTGATGGGAGAGGTGATCGGTTACCGCGTCGGCCCACTCATGGAGCTGGCACGAGAGGAGCGCTAGCCGTCTCCTCACGCGCTGCCTCGCCGGGATCCGAACGAACGAGAACGACGCCCGCCAGGATCATCGCTCCCCCGACGGCCTGGAGCACGGTGGGTACCTCCGCGATCACGAGCCACGCGATCAGGAGGGCGAACAACACCTCGGTCAGCCCGACGAAGGACGCCACCCGCGAGCCCAACATGGAGCCCGCGCGGACGCCGAATGCGTATCCGCCGGCCGTGGCGACGACGATCACCCACACGATCGGCACGTACCAGGGCACACTGATGCCGGCGAGCACGACATCGACCGCGGGAGCTGTGAACGCGAACATGCCGGTCCCCACGAGCACGCCCATGAGCAGCGCACCGGTGATCAGGCCGCCCGATGCCAGAGCGAGCGGCGGAATGTCGTCCCCGGTCTTCTCAGCGATGAGGAAGTAGGCGGCGGTACACGCCGCAGCCGCCAGCGCGAGAAGCGTTCCGATCAGGTCGAAGCTCGCGCCGGCGATGTCCACGACGAGGATGAGGCCGACGATCGCGAGGGCGGAACCGACGAGGATCCGGCGGGAGGGTGCGCGCCGCGTGCGCGCCCAGGCGAGGCCGACGAGAAGGACGGGAGCGAGGTATTGGATGAGCAGAGCCATCGCGACCGGCATCCGTTGCAGCGCAGCGAAATAGAAGATCTGACAGCCCGCGACTCCCGTCAGTCCAAATGCCACGATCAGCAGGCCGTGCGTGACGAGGAATCCGGGGCGGCGGCGGAGGGTGATGATCAGCACCGGCGCGAGGATGAGCGCAGCTCCGCCCATCCGTAACAGCAGCGTGGCACCGAGACTCCAGCCGGCCTCCATCAGGGGCTTCATGAAGCTGCCCGACGATGCGAAGCTGAGCGCAGACAGGAGGCCGATAGCAAGGCCTGCCACGGACGAGTGGCGGTGTGGCGCAGCAGCGAGAACGGGTCGCGGAGCGGTCGGAGCGGACATGGGCAGCCTGTCAGGAGTGAAATGGGGTGACACTCGTGACACACTGGTCACGAGCGACACAGTATCCCCTCCCGATGTCAGGAGTCAACATGGTCTTTATCCATGACACCGAGATGGCGCTCCGCGCGGCGGTCGACCTCGTCAACACCCTCCCGCTCGGGGACGCAGACGACTCCTTGATGACCGCGCAGGACTACGACGAGTTCCTCGCCCGCTACCCCTACAGCGGCACGATCTCGCGGACACGACAGGAGCGGGAGGCGGTGCGCGGCATCCGCACCCGGCTTCGGATGCTGTGGGGTACGGATCGTGAAGGAGCAGTCCCGCTCGTGAACGCGATGCTTCGCGACGGGGAGGCGCTGCCCCAGCTCGTCATCCATGACGACTACGACTGGCACGTACACGCCTCAGACGACGACGCGCCGCTGGCCACCCGCATTCTCGTGGAGACCGCCATGGCGTTCGTCGAGGTCATCCGGATGGATGAGTACGATCGCATCCTCGTGTGTGAGGCAGATGACTGCGACGGCGTCCTCGTGGACTTCTCGCGCAACCGGTCGAAGCGCTATTGCGACACCGGCAACTGCGGCAACCGCATGAACGTCATCGCGTATCGGGCTCGTCGAGCGCGAGAAAGCTCCTGATCGCCGCAGCCGCCGGTTCCGGCGTCTCGTAGTGGATCAGGTGCCCGACGCCGGCGATCTCGACCAGCGTGGCGCTGGGGAACAGCCCCGCGAGGACGCGCTCAGCCTCGATCGGCGTGATGTCGTCGCGGTCGGCAGCGATCAACAGAGTGGGCTGTGTGATGCTCGGGGCGAACTCGCGGACGTCGTGTGAAACCGACGCGACGAACGCGTCATGCAGCACGTCTCGATCCGCGAATCGCGAGAAGTAGGTGTCGTGCTGGTCGTGGATGAACCGCCGGAGCGCGGGGTCTTTCGTCTTGGCCATCGAGACGCTCATGACACGCACAATGGCGCCGTTGCGTAGCAGTGCGGTTCCGGCCCTGTTCGGCATCCGGGCCCCGGCCCAGTAGTAGAAGACGGCGAGGCGCGTCAGGATCCCGCGAGGTCCTTCCAGAGCCGGCGCGCCGATCGGATTGACGAGGATCAGACGAGGCGTCTCCAGGCCCGCGGCCACGGCCGCTGCCGCGACGATCGAGCCGAACGAGTGTCCGAGGATGACCGCCCCGGGAGCGACCTGCGCGACGAACGCCGTCAACCACTCGGCATACAGCACGACATCGTGTCGCCGGCCGGAGATCGGCGGGGTCTCACCGAAACCCGGCAGGTCCGGCGAAATGACACGGACTGTCGGCAGGTAGGCGACGACGGGTTCGAGGCCGTGATGCTCGCCACGAAACCCGTGAACGGCGACGATCGTCACCGGCGCGTCGACAGGCCCGTAGTCCCAGAACGCCGTCGAGCCGCCGAGCACGCGGACGTCGCGGCGAGTCACCGGGATCTCGTCCAAGCGCGCGGCGTACGGATGCGGGGCAGGCACCCGACGAGTCTAGTGAGACCTTCCCCGCCTCCTCCGCGGCGCCCCGCATCCGAGTGTGCCGGAACGACGAAGACCCCACCCGAAGGCGGGGTCTTCGTGCGGCGGCTGGGCTTACTTGCTCGAGCTGCCGAAGTTCTTGAAGCGCTGGTTGAACTTCTCGACGCGACCGGCCGAGTCGAGGATGCGCTGCTTGCCGGTGTAGAACGGGTGCGACGCAGACGAGATCTCGACGTCGATCACGGGGTATTCGACCCCGTCGAGCTCGATCGTCTTGTCGCTGGTGACCGTAGAACGCGTCAGGAACGTCTCGCCGGAACCGAGGTCACGGAACACGACCGCCTGGTAGTCGGGGTGGATGTCAGTCTTCATGGGGTTCCTTGCCGAGGTGGGGAAAGAAAGTCTTCGGTGCGTTGGCACCAAAGTACGAGTCTACCAGGTCCGGATACGGATGCCGATCAGTTCGTCTTCGCGCGCGCGGCGAAGCGGCCGCCGCCCTGATGCAGTGCGATCGGCACCCCGAAAGCGGTGCTCAGGGCATCTTCGGTCAACGTCTCGTGCAGCGGCCCGGATGCGACGACTCCGCCCTCGCGGAGCAGGAGCACGTGCGTGAAGCCCGCGGGGATCTCTTCGACGTGATGGGTCACCATGACCATGGCGGGAGTCGTCGGCTCCGCCGCGTAACCGCTGAGGAGCGTCAGGAGCTCTTCGCGAGAACCGAGGTCCAGGCTCGCCGTGGGCTCGTCCAGGAGCAGCAGCTCGGGGTCGGTCATCACCGCTCGGGCGATCTGGACCCGCTTCTGCTCGCCGTCGGAAAGCGTGCCGAAGGTGCGCGTCGCGAGATCGTCGAGCTGCCACTCGGCGAGGACGCGCATCGCACGACGGATGTCGACCTGGTCGTACTCTTCGCGCCAACGACCCATCACGGCGTAGGCCGCGGTCATCACGACATCCAGCACCGTCTCGTCGGCGGGGATGCGACGGGCCATCGACGTCGAGGCGAAACCGACGCGCGGGCGCAGTTCGAACACATCGGTCCGCCCGACGCGCTCCCCCAGGATGCTCACGCGGCCCGACGTCGGATGCAGGAGCGAGGCCGACAGTTCGAGGAGCGTTGTCTTACCGGCGCCGTTGGGCCCCAGGACGACCCAGCGCTCGTCGTCCGAGACGGTCCAGTCCAGGTGATCGATGATGTCTCTGGCGTTTCTGCGGACGACGACGTCGGAGAATTCGAGCACCTGAGCCATGCGTTCCAGCCTATCTGGCGGCGCCGGTGACCTCGGCGTAGAGCGCGGCGGTTTGTTCAGCGATGCGCTGCCAGCTGAACTCCGACGCAGCGCGCTCGCGACCGGCGCGACCATAGGCCTGCGCGGCTGCCGGGTCGCGGACGACCTCGTTGAGCACGCGCGCCAGATCGGCGACGAACGCCTCGGCATCAAGCGGCGTTCCGGTGCCGTCGGCGACCTGCTCGATCGGCACGAGCC
The DNA here is from genome assembly GCF_057706855.1 of Microbacterium sp. bgisy207. Classification (NCBI taxonomy): domain Bacteria; kingdom Bacillati; phylum Actinomycetota; class Actinomycetes; order Micrococcales; family Microbacteriaceae; genus Microbacterium; species Microbacterium sp. bgisy207. The sequence goes on along the minus strand of NZ_JBYIPB010000015.1, from coordinate 58,981 downwards.
GCCCGGTGACGCCGTCGGCGACGACCTCGGGAATCCCGCCGGTCGCGGTGCCCACGACGGCGGCACCGCAGGCCATCGCTTCGAGGTTGACGATCCCGAGCGGTTCGTAGATGGAGGGACACACGAAGGTCGTGGCCGCGGTCAGAGCCACGCACAGCTCGTGGCGACTGAGGTGGCGGTCGATCCAGATGACCCCGTCGCGGGTCTCCTGCAGACCGCGGACCAAGCCTTCGACCTCGGCCAGGATCTCCGGCGTGTCAGGGGCACCTGCGCACAGGATCAGTTGGACCTCGGGATCCAGGCGCTCGGCTGCCCGCAGCAGGTAGGGCAAGCCCTTCTGACGGGTGATGCGCCCCACGAACACGACCGACGGACGGCTCGGGTCGATGCCGAGCGCCGAGAGCGTCTGGGCGTCCTCGGTCGGATGCCACTGCTCGGTGTCGATCCCGTTGTAGATCACCCGGATCTTGTCCGGGTCGAGGTCCGGGTAGCTGCGCAGGATGTCTGCACGCATCCCCTCACTGACTGCGACGATCGCGGCCGCACCGTGGTAGGCGGTGCGTTCGATCTCGCTCGAGACGGCGTACCCGCCTCCGAGCTGCTCGGCCTTCCAAGGCCGGAGCGGCTCGAGGCTGTGCGCCGTCACCACGTGCGGGATCCCGTGCAAGAGCCCGGACACGTGCCCGGCGAAGTTCGCATACCAGGTGTGCGAATGCACGACGTCGGCGCCGGCGACGTCGTCCACGATCAGCAGATCCGTTCCCATCGTCTGGATCGCGGCGTTGGCGCCGCTCAGCTCTGCGGGAGTCGCATAGGAGCGGGTGTCGGCCTCGTCGCGCTCGGCCCCGAAAGCCCGCACCTGGACGGTCAGCGGCTCGCCTCGCGGCGAGTGGGGTGCGGGAAGGCCTCGGAGGGCCTTGACCAGCTCGGCAACGTGAACTCCTGCGCCGCCATAGATCTCCGGCGGGTATTCCTTGGTGACGATGTCGACGCGCATGTGTCGAACGCTAGTACAGGGGTCTCCGAGCGGCATAGTGTGGGCATATGGCTACATCGCCGAAGGTCTTCGGAATCGTCCTCGCCGGTGGAGAGGGCAAGCGGCTGATGCCGCTGACTGCCGACCGCGCCAAACCCGCGGTTCCGTTCGGCGGCCAGTACCGGTTGATCGACTTCGCCATCTCCAACCTCATCAACTCGGGGCTGCGGCAGATCGTCGTTCTCACGCAGTACAAGTCCCACAGCCTCGACCGCCATATCTCGCAGACCTGGCGGATGTCGCCGATGCTCAGCTCGTACGTGGCATCCGTGCCTGCCCAGCAGCGGCTGGGCAAGCGGTGGTTCTCGGGGTCGGCGGACGCCATCTTGCAGTCGATGAACTTGATCATCGACGAGCAGCCCGACATCGTCATCGTGATCGGCGCCGACCACGTGTACCGGATGGACTTCCGGCAGATGCTCGACGCCCACATCGCTTCGGGTGCACGTGCGACCGTTGCCGGCATCCGTCAGCCCATCGCCCTCGCAAACCAGTTCGGGGTCATCGACGTCGAGCCCGGATCGACCCGGATTCGCGAGTTTCTCGAGAAGCCGCAGAATCCGACAGGTCTCGCGGATGCACCGCACGAGGTTCTCGCATCGATGGGTAACTACATCTTCGACACGGATGCGCTGATCGAGGCGGTCGAAGCCGACGGGGAGATCCCCACCTCGAACCACGACATGGGCGGTGACATCGTCCCCTACTTCGTGGGGCGCGGCGAAGCGAGCGTCTACGACATGAAGCTCAATGACGTCCCCGGTTCCACGGACCGCGACCGGTCCTACTGGCGAGATGTCGGAACGATCGACTCGTTCTTCGACGCCCACATGGATCTCATCTCGACGCTGCCGATCTTCAACCTGTACAACACCGACTGGCCGATCCACTCGCAGACCGTCAACTCTCCGCCGGCGAAGTTCGTGCGCGACTCGGTCGGCCGGATCGGCACCGCGATCGACTCGGTCGTCTCGCTCGGCTCGGTGCTGTCGGGCACGCACCTGGAGCGCAGCGTCGTCGGCCCCTGGACGCTCGCGGCAGGAGGGTCGACGATCACGGATGCGGTGCTGTTCGACTATGTCCGCGTCGGTCCGGGGGCGCGGGTGCACCGCGCGATCCTCGACAAGAACGTCGTCGTCGCCGACGGTGCGACGATCGGAGTGGACCGTGCCCACGACCTGGAGCGCGGCTTCACCGTTACCGACTCGGGGATCACCGTCGTGGGCAAGGGCGTGGTCGTCGAACGCTGACGAGGACATCGTGAGCCGGACGGGGCCGGTAGCGTAGTCGGGTGATGCCCGCCCGATTCCTTGTGGTCCTCGACGCCGACTCGACGCTGCTGCGCAACGAAGTGATCGAGCTCATCGCCGACGAGGCGGGACGCGGTGCCGACGTCGCCGCCGCCACAGAAGCGGCGATGCGCGGCGAGGTCGACTTCGCGGAGAGCCTGCGCAGCCGGGTGTCGGCGCTGAAGGGTGTGCCGCTCGAGGCGTTCACGCGGGTACGGGCGCGCGTGGAGCCGACGACCGGCGCGGCCGAGTTCATCGGCGGAGTGCACGCCCGCGGCGGCGTCGTGGGCGTCGTCTCCGGCGGATTCCATGAAGTGCTGGACCACATCGCACCCCCGCTCGGAGTGGACCGCTGGCGCGCGAATCGCCTCGGCGCGTCAGACGGTGCGCTCACGGGCGTCGTCGACGGCGACATCGTGGACGCCGACGGCAAGGCCGCCACGCTCCAGGAATGGGCGCTGTCGCTCGACCTGCCGCTGTCGCGAACCATCGCCGTCGGAGACGGCGCCAACGACCTGCGCATGATGAGAGTGGCCGGGCTCGGCGTCGCGTTCAACGCGAAACCCGCCGTGCGCGACCAGGCCAATCTGGTCGTGGAGCCGGTGGATCTGCGAGAGATCCTTCCCCTTCTTCCTCGCTGATCCCCCGCGGCTGCGGGACTGCACTCCGCGGTCCAGGGCGACTCCCCACCTCGCCCTGTCGGTGACCTGAGCTAGCGTGACGCCATGAACATCATCCTGGTTCCCGGTCTGTGGCTCGACGCAGCGTCATGGGACGACGTCGCCGCCCGACTCCGCGCCGCGGGGCATGACACGCACGCCGTCACACTTCCCGGCCTCGGCGAACCCGCCGAGGCCTCGAGCGAGGTCGGCATCGCGGACTGGGTGGATGCCGTCGTTGCCGTCATCGACCGACTCGGCGAACCCGTCGTCGTCGTGGGCCACAGCGGCGGTGGCAACGTCGCGTGGGGCGCCGCGGATCAGCGCCCCGACCTCATCGCACGGGTGATTCTGGTGGATACCATTCCCCCTCTCCCGGGCGGAGTCATCTGGGAGTTCCCCGTCGTCGACGGCGTCGTACCGTTCCCGGGCTGGGACGCGTTCGAGGAGACCGAGATCCACGACCTTTCGGACGCGGTGCGCGCGACGGTTGCACAAAAGGCGCTGTCGGTCCCCGCACGCGTGCCCACCGACCCGATCGCCCTGAGCGACCCCCGGCGCCACCGCATCCCGACAACGATCCTCATGGGCACCGCCAGCGCCGATGAGATGAGCGGGTACCTCGAGAGCCAGCCGGCGTGGGCGGCGGAACTCGTCGCCATCGACCAGCTGTCGATCGTCGAGATCGCCTCGGGCCACTGGCCCCAGTTCTCGATCCCCCGCGAACTCGCTGACCGGATCGTGTCAGCGATTCGGGAGCACTGACAGGGGTCAGTGCCCCATGCCGAGTCCGCCGTCGACCGGGATCACGGCTCCCGAGATGTAGGCGGCATCGTCCGACGCCAGCCACGTGACCACTCCCGCGACCTCGTCGGGTGTGGCGAAACGCCCCGCGGGGATCGTCGCCTTGTACTGAGCCTGCGTCTCTTCCGGCAGTTCGGCCGTCATGTCTGTCTCAATGAACCCCGGAGCCACGACATTCGCCGTGATCGCGCGGCCGCCGAGCTCGCGAGTGAGCGACCGGGCGAACCCGACGAGCCCGCTCTTGGAAGACGCGTAGTTGATCTGACCGGGCGAGCCATACAGGCCGACGACGCTGGAGATCAGGATGACGCGACCCCACTTGGCGCGCAGCATGCCCTTGGCGGCGCGCTTGACGACGCGGAAGGCGCCACCGAGGTTTGTGGCCACCACGTCGTCGAAGTCGTCCTCGGTCATCCGCAGCAGCAGGGTGTCCTTCGTGATCCCGGCGTTCGCGACGACGATCGTCACGGGGCCGAGCTCACGTTCGACCTCCGTGAAGGCGGCGTCGACGGCCGCGGCATCCGTCACATCGGCCCGTACCGTCAGCGTGCCCTCCGGACCCTCCCCGGATCGCGCGGTCACGGCGACCCGGTATCCCGCAGCGACGAACCGCTCGGCAATGGCGCGGCCGATACCGCGGTTGCCTCCGGTGACGAGAACGACGTGATCGGTGGACATACGGCATCTCCTGTCGTCGGTGCGACCCGCGATCGGGCGGGACCGCCCCAGACTACCGTCCACGTTGACACACCATGGGGCTCCTGGAACGCTGGTGACAGCACGAAACATCGTGCGGATGCGTGTCAGAAAGGCCGAATCGTGAGCGACCCGAACACCCCCGCGAACCCCGACGAGCAGCCGGCACACGCGGCCCCGACACCGCCCGCCGCGGATCCGGGCGCACCCGCCTCCTACCCGCCGCCGGTCCCCCCGGCACCTCCCGCCTACGGCACTCCCGCCGCGCCGCCCGCCTACAGCGCAGCTCCCGCGTACGCTGCATACCCCCAGGGGCCGAAGACGAACACCCTCGCGATCGTGTCGCTGGTCTCCTCGCTCGTGGGCGTGTTCGTTATCCCGGTCATCGGTCAGATCGTCGGCATCATCACCGGCCACATGTCGCTCAGCCAGATCAAGCGCACGGGCGAGAACGGTCGCGGTCTCGGACTCGCGGGCGTCATCATCGGCTGGGTCACCCTCGGACTCGCGATCATCGGTGTCATCGCCCTGATCGCCTGGTTCGGCGTGATCTTCGCGAACGCCAGCGAGTTGACCGTCCGCACGTCCTGACACGCACGCCACAAAGGCCGCCCCGACGGATCCCGTCGGGGCGGTGCGGCGTACTCTGGAAGGACCGTGAAAACTCCCACCAGACCGCAGCCGGCGACGTCGCTACCGAGGGCGCCGAAGGAAGACGCGGGCAAGCGTTCGACGACGTACCTGATCATGATGGGCATCCGTCTCGTGTGCTTCGCCCTCGTCTTGTTCGTGACGCCCTACAGCTGGTACACCTGGGTCTTCGCCGCCATGGCGATCTTTCTGCCCTACCTTGCCGTCGTCGTCGCCAACGTCAGCGCGAACATGACCGCACCGACGGCCCTGGGGCCCGAGCGCATGATCGAGGCTCCCCGAGCGGAACCCGTCCCTCGTGCCGCTGCGCCCGCCACGCGGATCATTCGGATCGACGAGAGCCCGCAGGAGCCCTCACGTGACCGCTGAGGCGCCGTGCTCACGGGCCGGATGCCGGGAATCGGCGCGGTGGAGCATCCGATGGCGCAATCCCCGTATCCATACCGGTGACCGCAGCAAGACGTGGCTCGCGTGCGATGACCACGTCGACTACCTCCGCGAGTTCCTGGCGGCGCGCTCCTTCCCGCTCACGGTGGACGCCTTCGCGACGGAACCATCGTGAGTCGCCGACAGGCACCCGCCGCGGTGCGATGGACGGCGTATGTCGGCGTGGCAGTCCTGTTCGCGATCGCGTGTGGGTTTCTCGCGAACTGGCAGTTCGAACGCAACACCGAGCGGTCGAGGCAGCTTGCGTTGATCGCGGCGAACTACGACGCCGAACCGGCTCCGCTCAACGAGCTCGTGCCGATGACGGGTGATCTCCCGATCGACAGCGAGTGGCATCCGGTCGACCTGGTGGGCACCTATCTCACCGACGACACCGTCCTGGTGCGCAACCGCCCCCACGGCGGCACTGCAGCCTTCGAAGTTCTCGTGCCCTTCCAGACCCAGGATGGGCGCATTCTGCTCATCAATCGAGGGTGGGTCCCACCGGCGGAGAACAGCTCCCCCAGCGCCGTTCCCGCGCCGCCAGGCGGCACGGTGGAAGTCACCGCCCGTCTGCGCCCGGGCGAATCCCTCCCCCGTTCGGGACGCACTGATGCGCCCGAGGGCCAAGTGCCGACGATCCACCTTCCGCTGATCGCCGATGCTCTCGGGGGCGATCCCTCCGTCATCACGAGCGCGTACGGGATCATGGTCTCCGAGACACCCGCCCCGGCGTCGGTGCCCAATGCGCTGGCCTCCCCCTCCGAAGACCCCGGCCCGCACCTGTCGTATGCGATTCAGTGGATTCTGTTCGCTGTGATGGGGTTCTTGTTCATCGGGTACGTCATCCGCACCGAGCTCCACCACCGCCGCGAGGACGCGGAGGATTCTCCGCGACCGCTGCGCACGCAGCGTCGCGTCGACCGCGATATGGCCGAGGAGGACGAGATCCTCGACCGGCTCCCCAGCTGATCCTCTCGGAACCGGGTTCAGGCCAGCGTGATGAGGTCGATGTAGTCGCGACCCCAGATGTCTTCGACGCCATCCGGCAGGATGAGCACGCGCTCCGGATTGAGGGCTTCGACGGCTCCCTCATCGTGGGAGACGAGCACCACCGCCCCCTCGTAGTGCGCGAGCGCGCCGAGGATCTCGTCCCGTGATGCCGGATCGAGGTTGTTCGTCGGCTCGTCGAGCAGAAGCACGTTGGCGCTGGAGACGACGAGCGTGGCGAGCGAAAGACGGGTCTTCTCGCCACCCGAGAGCACGCCCGCGGGCTTGAGGACGTCATCGCCGGTGAACAGGAACGACCCGAGCACCTTGCGGGCCTCGGTCGCCGTGATGTCGGGTGCTGCCGACATCATGTTGTCCAGGACCGAGCGCGTGACGTCGAGGTTCTCGTGCTCCTGCGCGTAGTAGCCGATCTTCAGGCCGTGCCCCGGCTCGACCTGTCCGGTGTCGGGTCGGTCGACGCCCGCGAGGATCCGCAGCAGGGTCGTCTTGCCGGCGCCGTTGAGGCCGAGCACGACCACCTTCGATCCGCGGTCGATGGCGAGGTCGACATCCGTGAAGATCTCCAGCGACCCGTACGACTTCGACAGGTTGGATGCCATCAGCGGTGTCTTGCCGCATGCCGCCGGCTTCGGGAACCGGAGCTTGGCGACGCGGTCGTCTTGTCGGACCTCGTCGAGCCCCGACAGCAGCTTCTCGGCGCGAGCGAGCATCTGGTGCGCGGCAGCCGCCTTCGTTGCCTTCGCGCCGAACTTTGCCGCCTGCTGCTGCAGGGCGGTCGCCTTCTTCTCCGCGTTGGCGCGCTCCTTCTTGCGGCGCTCCTCATCGGCGACGCGCTGGCGGAGGTAGTTCTTCCACGTCATGTTGTAGATGTCGATGACCTGGCGGTTCGCATCGAGGTAGAAGACGCGGTTGACGGTTTCGCCGACCAGTTCGACATCGTGGGAGATGACGATGAGTCCGCCCTTGTAGGTACCCAGGAAGTCGCGGAGCCAGACGACACTGTCAGCATCCAAGTGGTTCGTCGGCTCGTCGAGGATCATCGTCTGCGCATCGGAGAACAGAATGCGGGCGAGCTCGATCCGTCGACGCTGACCGCCCGAAAGGGTGCTGAGCGGCTGGTCGAGGATGCGATCGGGCAGCGCCAGATTGTGGGCGATCGAGGCGGCCTCCGCCTCGGCGGCATATCCGCCGAGCGCTTCGAACCGCTCGGTCAGCGAGCCGTAGCGGCGCATGGCCCGTGCTGCCACGTCCGGGTCGTCGTCGGCCATCGCCAGGCTCGCCTCGTGCATCCCGATCGCAAGCTGCCCCAGCCCCCGGGCATCCAGGATGCGGGTGCGCGCGAGATCCTCGGGGTTTCCCGATCGCGGGTCCTGCGGGAGGTAGCCGAGCTCCCCGCTTCGATCCACGCGCCCCGCGGCCGGCAGCAGATCGCCCGCGAGCACCTTCGTCAGCGTCGTCTTACCGGCGCCGTTGCGTCCCACGAGACCGACCTTGTCGCCGGGACCGACCCGAAACGACACGTCCGACATGAGCACACGGGCGCCCACCCGGATTTCGAGGTCGTGCACGGCGAGCACAGCAATAGTCCGTTTCGTTGAGTGAGAAGGGTACAAGGGCGGCAGATAGCCAGCCCCCTAGTATAGGTCGCAATACGTTCGCCGCCTGGATCCGACGACCAAGGAGCACCATGACGACTGCTGCAGCGCCGACGCCGAGAATCCGAGTTCTCGCCGATGTCATTGCTCGTCCAACCTCGCGCACCCGCGCGCTGGCGATCGACACCGGACTGGTCCTGGCCGGCGTTGCCGTCGTGGCGCTGCTCGCCAAGGTCTCGTTCTTCATCGGCCCCATCCCGATCACGGGTCAGACCCTTGGCGTCATCCTCGTCGGGGCCGCTCTGGGCTCAGCCCGGGGCGCGGCCGCCATGACGACCTACATGTTCGTCGGCCTCTTGGGGCTCCCGGTCTTCGCCGGACCCATCGCCGGTCCCGCCTACCTGCTTGCGCCGTCCTTCGGCTTCATCCTGGGTTTCATTCCGGCGGCGTTCGTCGCGGGCTGGTTCGCCGAGCGCGCGTGGGACCGCAAGCCCCTCCTCGCGTTCGCGGGATTCGTGACCGCGAGCATCATCCCCTTCCTGATCGGCGTCCCGTACATGGCGTTCATCCTCTCGAGCGTCATGGGTCAGCAGATTTCGCCGGAAGGCGTTCTGGATGCCGGGCTGTGGCCCTTCATCGTCCCCGGCCTCATCAAGGCGGGCTTCGCCGCGCTGCTCATCCCCGGGGCTTGGGCGCTGGTGCGGCGGATCGACGCCGCCAAGAAGGGCTGAGCCTCAGCGCGCGATCGCGCCCATTCGCTCGACCGCGTCGCGGAGCACCTCGGGAGAGCATCCGAAGTTCAGTCGCACGAACCCTCGCCCCTGCTCACCGAACGCCGGCCCGTGGTGGAGGGCGACCCGCGCCTGAGCAAGGATCCGCTCGGCGGGGTCATCGCCCCATGCAAGCTCGGAGAGGTCGATCCACGCAAGGTACCCGGCATCCGGAATGGCGTAGCGCGCCCCCGGAAGGTGCTCCGCGAGGAGGTCGGCGAGCAGACGGCGGTTCTCGTCCAGCGCGGCGAGGAGGGCGTCCAGCCACGGATCGCTCTCGGGGGCGAACGCTGCGATACCCGCCAGCGAACCGAAGTGACCCGTGCGCCACTCGACCTCTTGGGGAAGACCCTGCACGACGCGGCGGGTCTGGTCGGCAGCGGTCAGCATCAGCGCGCACTTGAGGCCTGCGAGGTTGAACGCCTTGCTCGCGCTGGCGACGGCGTATCCGACGGATGCCGCGGTCGGCGAGGCAGTCAGGAACGGGGTGAACCGCGCCGGCGCATGAACGAGCGGAGCATGGATCTCGTCGCTGACGACGATCGCGCCGAAGCGCGCCGCGAGATCCGCAAGGTCCGCGAGCACGTCGCGGGAATGGACCGTACCGGTCGGGTTGTGCGGGTTGCACAGGAGCACGGCTCGCGCGCCGCGAGCGAGCGCGCCCTCGATGCCGGGGAGATCGAGCGTGTACCCGGCGTCCGCGATGAGCGGCACGGTCTCGACCACTCCCCCGACCTCGGGGATGAGGTCGTAGAACGGCGGGTACACCGGCGGCGTGATGACGACACGATCACCGGGCGTGATCGTCGCCCGCAGGATCTCGACGAGTCCCATGACCACGTCCCCGGTGGACCGGATGTGCGCGGGATCGACATCCCATCCGTAGCGTCGGCGAGCAAAGCTCGCGTACGCATCACGGATACCGGAGTCCGGCGGGGTGTAGCCCGTGTCGCCGATCTCGATCGCCTCGCCCAGCCGTCGGGTGATGGCCGGTGCAAGCGGGAAGTCCGTTTCCGCGACGAACAGCGGCAGCACATCCGCCGGATACGCACGCCACTTCGTGCTCGTCCGTTCACGCAGTCGTTCGATCGGCAACGCCTGGAGAGGGCTCACGCTCATCCTTCGAGCCTAGCGCCGCGCCTCCGTCACGCCCTGCACGTCGACAACTCCTCAAGATCGCCCGCGAGTTATCCGCATCCCACGAACGGAGCGGAGCGGTGGTGCCGGCCGCGGGGCTGGCACCGGGCCTGGCGGGAGCAGGCGGAGCCCGCGAGGGCATGTCCCCGCGGCCGGCACCACCGCGCAGCGTCACCCCGCGGCCGGAAGCCGAAGCTTCGTGTGCCGAGGCAGACCGCTGCGTCAGCGGACGTCAGATGGCGAAGCCAAGGGCGCGCATCATGTCCCGCCCGTCGTCGGTGATCCGCTCGGGACCCCACGGCGGCATCCAGACCCAGTTGATGCGGAACCGCTCCACGACGTCGTCGAGCGCCTGTGCGGTCTGCTCTTCGAGCACGTCGGTAAGCGGACAGCCGGCCGAGGTCAGCGTCATGTGGATGACGAGGGCGTCGTTTTCGTCATCCCAACTGAGGTCGTAGATCAGACCCAGGTCGACGACGTTGATCCCGAGTTCGGGATCCATGACGTCTTTGAGAGCCTCGGTGACCTCGTCGAACTTCTCAGGGCTGAGAGTCGCGGTCATGTCTCGATCCTATGCATCGGATCCGGCAGCGGGCTCGAGGTAGCGGTCATATCCTTCGGATTCGAGCCGGTCCGCAAGCTCGGGACCCCCCTCCTCGACGATGCGGCCGCCGACCACGACGTGCACGAAATCGGGGTGGATGTAGCGGAGGATGCGGGTGTAGTGCGTGATCAGCAGCACGCCCATGTCCGTCTCGGCCTTAGCGCGGTTGACACCTTCGGAGACGACCTTGAGAGCGTCGACGTCCAGGCCCGAATCGGTCTCGTCGAGCACGGCGATCTTCGGCTTCAGCAACTCGAGCTGCAGGATCTCGTGGCGCTTCTTCTCCCCGCCGGAGAAGCCTTCATTGACGTTGCGCTGCGCGAACTTCTCGTCCATGCGCAGATCCGCCATCGCTTTCTTGACGTCCTTGGTCCAGGTGCGGATCGAGGGCGCCTGCCCGTCGATCGCCGACTTGGCCGTGCGGAGGAAGTTCGTGACGGTGACACCCGGGATCTCGACCGGATACTGCATCGCAAGGAACAGGCCCGCGCGGGCACGTTCGTCCACCGACATCTCCAGGACGTCTTCGCCGTCGAGAGTGATCGAGCCGCTCGTGACGGTGTACTTGGGGTGACCGGCGATCGTGTACGCAAGGGTCGACTTGCCGGAGCCGTTGGGCCCCATGATCGCGTGGGTCTGCCCCGTGCGGATCGTGAGGGTCATTCCGTTGAGGATCTCGGTCTCGCCGGCATCCGTGTTGACCGTGACGTGCAGGTCGCGGATCTCGAGAACAGCCATGGGGTTCCTTTTCAGTGGATGTCTGTGGTGACGGCCTTGGTGACGGCGGGGTCGATGAGGACGTCATCGCCCTCGATCGTGACCTCGTACACCGGCACCGGCTCGTACGCGGGAAGGTTCAGGGGGCGACCGGTCAGCAACGAGAACGCCGAGCCGTGAGCCCAGCACTCGAGCGTGTCGCCTTCGACGAAGCCATCGGACAGCGAAATGTCGCCGTGCGTGCACGTGTCACCGATCGCGTGCACGTCGCCATTGGAGTCCTTCACGACGGCGATCGGGATGCCGTCGATCACGACGCGCTTGGCAGCATCCTGTTCGAGCTCGCTCAGCGAGCACACGCGAGTGGCGCTCACGCAGCCGCCTCCTGTTCGAGTTCGGCGGTGACCGCCGCGGTCAGTTCTGCCTCGAGCTCGGGGATGCCCAGGCGTTGGATGATGTCGCTGAGGAAGCCGATCACGACGAGTCTGCGGGCTTCGTCCTCGGGGATTCCGCGCGCCTGCAGGTAGAACAGCTGCTCGTCGTCGAAACGGCCCGTCGCGCTGGCGTGGCCGGCACCCTGGATGTCGCCGGTTTCGATCTCCAGGTTGGGGATCGAGTCCGCGCGGGCGCCATCGGTGAGCACGAGGTTGCGGTTGGCTTCGTAGGAGTCCGTTCCGACGGCGTCACGTCCGATCAGAACGTCGCCGACCCAGACGCTGCGCGCGCTCGAGCCCTGCAGGGCGCCCTTGTAGAGCACGTCGGCTGTCGTCTGCGCACCGCGGTGATGCACGAACACCTGGCTCTCCAGGTGCTGACCGGCGTCAGCGAACGACAGGCCGTAGACCTTGCCCTCCGAGCCGGCGCCGGCGAGGTCGACAGAAGGGTTGACCCGCACGACGGCGCCGCCGAGGCTCACCACGGTGTGGCGGAGGGTGGCATCACGTTCCACGACAGCCTGGTGGGAGGCGACGTGGACCGCGTCATCGTCCCATCGCTGGAGCGAGACGACTGTCAGGTTCGCGCCGTCGCGGACGATGATCTCGACGTTCTGAGCGAACTGCGCCGAGCCTTCGTGCCGCAGGACGATCGTCGCTCGCGAATGGGACGCGGCCTCGATCACCACGTGAGAGTGGGCACGCAACGAGGCACCTGCCCCCGTGAAGACGACTTCGACCGTCTCGTCGAGTTCCGCATCCGCCGGGACCTTGAGGTACAGCGCCTGCGCCGAGCGCTGCCAGGCGATCGCGCTCGGCAGGTCCTCGGGGACGAATGCCTCCCCGCGCGGCGCGTCTGCGATGCCCAGCCCCGACGCAGCGAGCGGCCCGGTGATGGTGATCCCCACGGCCCCCTCGTCGCCGGGCTCGTCCGCGAACAGCGGCGCGATCCGCGCGATCGGGCTGTGCTTCCAGTTGACCTCGCGCCCCGTCGGGGCGCCGAACTCGGCGGGGTCATACGACCGCGGACGTTCCGAACGGGTCTGAACGGGGACGACGCCCCATCCCCCGTCGGTGTGCGCGGTGGATCCGGGCACCGTCGCCGGCGCCTGTGTTGTTGTCGTCATCTCAGCCGACGCTGCCTTCCATGCTCATCTCGATGAGCTTGTTCAGCTCCAGCGCGTACTCCATCGGCAGTTCACGTGCGATCGGCTCGATGAATCCGCGCACGATCATGGCCATCGCCTCGTCTTCGGGAAGGCCGCGCGACTGCAGATAGAAGAGCTGCTCCTCGCTGACCCGCGAGACCGTGGCTTCGTGCCCCAGCTGCACATCGTCGACTCGGATGTCGATCGCGGGGTAGGTGTCGGACCGCGAGATCGTGTCGACCAACAGCGCATCACAGCGCACGGTGTTGGCCGAGTGATGCGCATTCGGATCGACGCGGACCTCTCCCCGGTAGCCGGCACGTCCGCCGCCACGGGCGATCGACTTCGACACGATCGAGGATGTCGTATACGGCGCCATGTGGATCATCTTCGCGCCGGCATCCTGGTGCTGCCCGGGACCGGCGAAGGCGACCGAGAGCGTCTCACCCTTCGCGTGCTCCCCCATGAGGAACACGGAGGGGTATTTCATCGTGACCTTGGAACCGATGTTCCCGTCGATCCACTCCATGGTGGCACCCTCGTGCGCGACCGCCCGCTTGGTGACCAGGTTGTAGACGTTGTTCGACCAGTTCTGGATCGTCGTGTAGCGCACGCGCGCGTTCTTCTTCACGATGATCTCGACGACGGCCGAGTGCAGCGAGTCGCTCTTGTAGATCGGAGCCGTGCAGCCCTCGATGTAGTGGACGTAGGAGCCCTCATCGGCGATGATCAGCGTCCGCTCGAACTGGCCCATGTTCTCGGTGTTGATCCGGAAGTAGGCCTGCAGCGGAATCTCGACGTGCACGCCCGGTGGGACGTAGACGAACGAACCTCCCGACCACACGGCGGTGTTCAGGGCCGCGAACTTGTTGTCACCGGCGGGGATGACGGTGCCGAAGTACTCCTCGAAAAACTCGGGGTGCTCACGCAGCGCGGTGTCGGTGTCCATGAAGATGACACCCTGCGCCTCGAGGTCCTCACGGATCTGGTGGTAGACGACCTCGGACTCATACTGCGCCGCGACGCCGGCGACCAGGCGCTGGCGCTCCGCCTCGGGGATGCCGAGACGCTCGTAGGTGTTCCGGATCTCTTCGGGAAGGTCTTCCCAGGTCTGCGCCTGCTTCTCGGTGGAGCGCACGAAGTACTTGATGTTGTCGAAATCGATCGCGCTGAGGTCAGCACCCCACGTGGGCATGGGTTTGCGGCCGAACAGCTGCAGGCCCTTGAGCCGGGTCTTCAGCATCCACTCGGGCTCGGACTTGAGCGACGAGATCCCCCGGACCACGTCCTCGTTGATTCCGCGCTGGGCCACCGCGCCGGCGGCGTCGGTGTCGTGCCAGCCGAACTCGTAGACTCCCAGGCTTTCGAGTTCGGGACGCTCGATCAGCACATCGGACATCGGTATTCTCCTTCGCGGCCATTGCGGTGTCATCCGCACCGACATCCGTCGCCCCCGGCGGAGCACCGGAGGGGATGTCGCTTACGGGCCCTTTCACGTCTTCGGCGAATTCTCGCGCCTAGACTGGTGATGATCCTGCGGCTTTTCTCCGCGGAATCAGACCCTTTGAGTCTACAGGCATCGACCCGGCCCCGGGCCGAGAGCGCCACGCCCCACCGGGCGACCCCAGGAGTGAACAGCGTGTCCGCACCGTCCCCGACCCCCGCCCCCATCTCCGTGCTCGGGAGGTTCTGGGCGTGGCTTCCCGACCGCGTCGATCGGCGCGTCCGCGTCGCGGCGTGGCTCTCGTTCCTCGCCGAAGTGCTGATCATCGGCACCGGCGGTGCGGTACGACTGACCGCGTCCGGCCTGGGATGCCCAACCTGGCCCACCTGCACGGCGGATTCTCTCGTGTCCACCCCAGAGATGGGGATCCACGGAATCATCGAGTTCGGCAACCGAACCCTGACCGGACTCGTCGGCATCCTCGCGCTCATCGTGCTGGTCTTCGTGGTGCGTATGCGGCGCGAGCGCCGTGACCTCTTCGCCCTGGCCGTCGTGGTCGTGCTCGGCGTGATCGCCCAGGCGATCGTCGGCGGCATCACGGTCCTGACTGGTCTGAACCCGTTCATCGTCGGATTCCACTACGTCGCGTCGGTGGTGCTGGTCGCGGTGTGTGCCGCATTCCTGGTGCTCATGCGCACACCGGGCGGACCGCGCGTTCGAGTCGTGACGCGGGCGCACGCGCTGTGGGTACACGCCGCCACGGTCGTGCTCGCCATCACCATCGGTTTCGGCATCCTGACCACGGGCGCCGGTCCCCACTCGGGCGACGCGGATGCCGGACGCAACGGCTTCGATGCCGAGCTGCTCGAGCACATCCATGCGTGGCCGTCCTACGCCCTCTTCGCGATGACGCTCGTGCTCCTCGTGTTCGCGTACCGGCGGCGCCAGGAATTGCCGCGTGTCATGGCGTGGACGCAGGCCGTTCTCGGTGTCGAGGTGCTTCAGATCGCCGTGGGACTCTTCCAAGCACGCAACGGCCTGCCACCGCTCGCGGTGGGGATCCATATGGTACTGGCGGCTCTGCTCGCGGCGGCGATGACGGCTCTCGTGCTCAATCTGCGTCAGTCGGTCGCCTCGGCGGCGCTCCCCGCGGAATCCGTCGGCGCACAGGCGATCCATAGCTGACGCATCGACAGCGCAGGCACCGAGGGACCAGACTTGTCGGGCCGACCACGTCGGATCGACACATCCCATCCCCTCGCAGGAGTACCTCTATGACTAACCGCCTCGCCCGAAGCCTCCCCTTCTGGGTGCTCGTCCTCGCGTCCCTCGCAAGCATCGGCCTCGGGCTGTGGATCGTGCTCAGCAAGATCGCCGAAATGAGCGCGACACTGTCCGACGAAACGGCGACCTACGAGCAGGTGTACGTCAACCCGGCCTGGATCGGATTCGGCGGCGTGTTCGTCGGCGCCGGTATCGTCGGCCTGCTGCTCGTGCTGACCCTCGCGGCCCTACGCTCCGCGCTCCCGGATCCGGTGGCCGCCGCAACTGTCGTGGACGAGGCCGTCGTTGTCGAAGCGGCGCCCAGCACTCATGACGCACCAGTGTTCGAGGACGCCGATGTCGAGACCTCGACGACGGATGCCGCCCCTCCCGCTGCTGCCGCCGAGGCGGCCTCGGCGACGGATGCACCCGCATCGGACACACCCGAACAGCGCTGAGCGCCAGCGTCTGATCCGCGAGGACGCAGCCTCGCGCCGAGCACCCCGGTGTCTCGTGCGCGAGGCTGCGTCTTTGCGCCGGCGGTTCTGGTTGACGGCAGCGGCCACGCCGCGTCACCTCAGGGGGGGCCAGGACGTCAGGGAGGCCAGGACATCGCCCGAGGCGGCGGCCACCGCCCTAGAAGGGCAGCAGCGGGTCGACCGCGATGGCGACGAACAGGAGCGTCAGGTAAGTGATGGATGCGTGGAAGACGCGCATCGGCCGCGGCTCGGTGCCCCGCACGGCGCGGGAATAGAGGACATGCGATTCGTAGATGAACCAACCGCCGAACACCAGCGCTGACGCCGTGTAGACCAGACCCATCGACGCCACGGGAATCAACAGGAGCGAGGTCACCACCGTCGCCCATGCGTAGAGGATCACCTGCAGGCCGACCTGGGAACCGGACCGAGTGGCGCCGAGCATCGGGACATCGACTTCGTCGTACTGGTCGCGGTACTTCATCGACAGCGGCCAGTAGTGCGGCGGCGTCCACAGGAACACGAGCAAGAACAGGATGAGCGCCGGCCAGGCGAGGGACCCGGTGACGGCGCTCCAGCCGATCAGCACGGGGAAGCAGCCGGCGATTCCGCCCCAGACGATGTTCTGCTCGGTGCGGCGCTTGAGGATCATCGTGTAGATGACGACGTAGAAGAAGATGGCACCCGCCGACAGCGCTGCTGCGAGCCAGTTGGTGGTCACGCCCAACCACAGGGTCGAGCCGACCGCGAGAGTCCACGCGAAGATCAACGCGCCGCGGGGCGACACCTCCCCCGTCACGAGGGGGCGGTTCTCGGTGCGCTGCATGTGCGCATCGATGTCACGGTCCAGATACATGTTGAACGCTGCCGCCGACCCTGCGCTGGCCGATCCGCCGATCACGGTGGCAACGACCAGCCACAGCGGCGGAAAACCCTGCTGGGCGAGGATCATGACGGGCACCGTCGTGACCAGCAGCAGCTCCAGCACGCGCGGCTTGGTCAGGGCGACATAGGCGCGGATCGTGCGGCCGAACGATGCGGGTGCGATCGGCGCACGCGTCGTCGTGGAAATGTCCATTGCCCTCACTATCGGCCGTCACACCGGGAGTCTCCAGTCTATGGCATCGCCGTGGAGAGCGTCGTCCGAGGCCTGCCCCCGACGCGCCACGCGCGCGTCGAAACACGGCCCCCCCGAACGAAGCGGAATCGCTATGCTGAGACCACACGCGCGCTCTGCGCCGGCTGCTCTTCCCGTGGTGACGCGGTCTGCGGACCGGTGGTCTCAGGGCGCACCCCCTCTCGAACGGAAGGCAATCCGGTGACGGAACTGCGTTGGGAAGAGATCGACAAGCGCGCGGTGGACACCGTGCGCGTTCTTGCGGCGGATGCCGTGGAGAAGGTCGGCAACGGTCACCCCGGGACGGCGATGAGCCTCGCCCCCGCGGCCTATCTGCTGTATCAGCGGGTCATGAAGCACGACCCGGCCGACACGCATTGGCCCGGACGCGACCGCTTCATCCTGTCGTGCGGCCACTCCTCGCTCACGCAGTACATCCAGCTGTACCTGGGCGGATTCGGTCTCGAGCTCGATGACCTCAAGAGCCTGCGCACCTGGGGATCGCTGACCCCCGGTCACCCCGAGTACGGACACACGAAGGGCGTGGAGATCACGACGGGCCCGCTCGGCCAGGGGCTCGCCTCGTCCGTCGGTTTCGCCTACGCCGCTCGCTACGAGCGGGGTCTCTTCGATCCCGAGGCAGCCGAGGGTGAGTCGCCGTTCGATCACTTCATCTACGTCATCGCCTCCGACGGCGACATCGAAGAAGGCGTCACCAGCGAGGCGTCGTCGCTGGCCGGCCACCAGAAGCTCGGCAACCTCGTCGTGATCTACGACTCGAACCAGATCTCGATCGAGGACGACACGAACGTCGCTCTCACCGAGGACGTTGCGCGCCGCTACGAGGCCTACGACTGGCACGTGCAGACCGTCGACTGGAAGAAGACCGGCGAGTACGTCGAGGACGTCCACGCGCTCTACGACGCCATCGAGAAGGCCAAGGGCGTCACCGACAAGCCCTCGCTCATCATCCTCAAGACGATCATCGGCTGGCCCTCCCCCGGCAAGCAGAACAGTGGGAAGATCCACGGCGCCGCCCTCGGTGGCGAGGAACTCGCCGCGACCAAGAAGGTTCTCGGCTGGGATCCCGACAAGACGTTCGAGGTGCCCGACGACGTCATCGCCCACACCCGATCGCTCGTGGAGCGGGGTGAGGCCGAGAAGGCTGCCTGGCAGGAGAAGTTCGACGCGTGGGCCCAGGCCAACCCCGAGCGCAAGGCGCTGTGGGATCGGCTGCAGGCACGCGAGCTGCCGGCGGACATCGCCGACGCGCTTCCGACGTTCGAGGCGGGCAAGGATGTTTCCACCCGCGCAGCATCCGGTCAGGTCATCAACGCGCTGGCCGCCCGGCTCCCCGAGCTGTGGGGCGGGTCGGCTGATCTCGCCGAGTCGAACCTCACCACCATCAAGGGTGCTGCGTCGTTCATTCCCGAGGAGTGGTCCACGCACGAGTGGAGCGGCTCGCCGTATGGTCGCGTGCTGCACTTCGGTATCCGCGAGCACGCGATGGGATCGATCCTCAACGGCATCGTGCTGCACGGACCCACCCGCCCCTTCGGTGGCACCTTCCTGATCTTCAGCGACTACATGCGTCCCCCCGTGCGCCTGGCCGCACTGATGAACATTCCGACGCTGTTCGTGTGGACGCACGATTCGGTCGCGCTCGGTGAGGACGGCCCGACTCACCAGCCGATCGAGCAGCTTGCGGCTCTGCGTGCCATCCCGAACTTCGCCGTGGTCCGGCCCGCTGACGCGAACGAGACCGCGGCGGTCTGGCTCGAGCTCGTGCGTCGACACGAGGGACCGGCGGGGATCGCGCTCACACGTCAGAACGTCCCCACGTTCCCGCGCGGCACCGGCGAAGCGTCGGGCGACGAGTTCGCCTCGGCCGACCTCGCAGCCAAGGGTGCGTACGTGCTGGCTGAGTCGCCGACGGGCACGGTCGACGTGATCCTGATCGCGAGCGGGTCCGAGGTGCAGCTGGCCGTGGCCGCTCGTGAGCAGCTCGCCGAGAAGGGCATCGGTGCTCGCGTGGTCTCGGCGCCCTCTCTCGAGTGGTTCGCCGAGCAGGACGAGGCCTACCGCGAGAGCGTGCTGCCGGCATCCGTGAAGGCTCGCGTGTCTGTCGAGGCAGGGCTCGCGATGCCGTGGCGCGACATCGTCGGCGACGCCGGACGGTCGGTGTCGATCGAGCACTTCGGCGCCTCCGCCGACTACAAGACTCTGTTCCAGAAGTTCGGAATCACGACCGACGCGGTCGTGAACGCCGCCCACGAGACGATCGCCGCCGCGGGCGCCTGAGCCGCGGGGCACACGAAGGAGAAGCCATGACCACCCCTACTGAGAAGCTCGTCGCCGAGGGCGTCAGCATCTGGCTCGACGATCTGTCGCGGGAGCGCATCAGCTCCGGCAACCTCGCCGCGCTCATCGTCGACCGCAACGTCACGGGCGTGACCACGAACCCGACGATCTTCGCCGGGGCCCTTGCGAAGGGCACCGCCTACGACCAGACCATCCGTGACCTGAAGTCGCAGGGAGCCGACACCGAGACGTCGATCTTCGCGATCACGACGACCGACGTGCGCGACGCCGCCGACATCTTCCGTCCCGTCTACGACGCCACCGGCGGTGTGGACGGCCGCGTGTCGATCGAGGTCTCCCCCGAGCTCGCCCACGACACCGAGGCGACGATCGCGCAGGCCAAGGAGCTGTGGAAGACCGTCGACCGGCCGAACACGCTCATCAAGATCCCCGCGACCAAGGCCGGTCTGCCGGCGATCACCGAAGTGATCGGGTCGGGGATCTCGGTCAACGTCACGCTCATCTTCAGCCTCGAGCGCTACGCCGCGGTCATCGACGCGTACCTCACGGGCATCGAGCAGGCCAAGGCCGCCGGTCACGACATCAGCACCATCCACTCGGTCGCGTCGTTCTTCGTTTCGCGCGTCGACACCGAAGTGGACAAGCGGCTGTCGGCGATCGGCTCGGATGCCGCGACGGCGCTGAAGTCCCGCGCGGGCATCGCCAATGCGCGTCTGGCCTTCGAGCTGTTCGAGAAGGAGTTCGCGACCGACCGCGCGAAGGCGCTCGTCGCTGCCGGCGCCACCGTGCAGCGCCCCCTGTGGGCCTCCACCGGTGTCAAGGACCCGTCGCTTCCCGACACGCTCTACGTCACCGAGCTCGTCGCACGCGGCACGGTCAACACGATGCCCGAGAAGACCCTCGAGGCGACGTTCGACCACGCCGATGTCACCGGTGACACCGTCACCGGCAACTACGCCGACGCGCACGCCGTGTTCGACGGTCTCGCATCGGTGGGCATCGACTTCGCCGACGTGACGCAGGTTCTCGAGGACGAGGGTGTGGAGAAGTTCATCACCTCGTGGCACGAGTTGCAGGCGACCGTCACCACGGCCCTCGACAACGCGAACGTCTGAGCCGGAGATGGCGTTCGACATCCACCTGACAGGACACGTCAAGTCGGTCGTCGAGGCGACCCTGCCGAGCCTGACCGGCGACCTCGTGGCGTCGGGCGTGACCGCGGGTGACAGTTCGCTGTGGGGACCGGATGCCGAGCCCGAAGCCTCGCGACGTCTCGGGTGGCTGGACGCAGTAACGGTCTCGCGACCGCTCATTCCGCAGATCCTCGCGCTGCGCGACGAGCTCCTCGCGCAGGGTCTGACGCGCGTCGTGCTCGCGGGGATGGGGGGTTCCTCGCTCGCCCCCGAGGTCATCGCGCAGACGGCGGGTGTTCCGCTGGTCATCCTCGATTCGACGGCGCCGGGACAGGTGCTCGCCGCGCTCGACGGCGATCCCGAGGCCGGTGGGCTTGAGCGCACCGTCCTCGTCGTGTCGTCGAAGTCGGGATCGACGGTGGAGACCGACTCTGTCAAGCGCGCCTTCGAGGCTGCGTTCCGGGATCTCGGCATCGACCCGGCCGAGCGCATCATCGTCGTCACCGATCCCGGTTCGCCGCTGGACGAGTCGGCGAGAGCGGACGGATACCGTGTGTTCAACGCAGACCCCAACGTCGGCGGGCGCTACTCCGCGCTCACCGCGTTCGGCCTGGTTCCGGCCGGGCTGGCAGGCGCGGACATCGAGGAGCTCCTCGCGGAGGCCGACGCCACGCTGCTCGAGGTCGCGATCGACAGCCCGGAAAACCCGGCGCTCGTGCTGGCGGCAGCCATCGCGGGGGGAGATCCGCGTCGCGACAAGCTCGGCCTCATCAGCGACGGCACGCACATCGTCGGCCTTCCCGACTGGATCGAGCAACTGATCGCCGAGTCGACCGGCAAGGACGGGACCGGCATCCTTCCCGTCGTGATGCTGCCGGTCTCGCCCGAGCTCGAAAGCGCGCCCGCCGACCTCCAGGTCCTGCGCCTGGTCGACGAGGCGAACGAGTTCCACCTGTTCGAGCACCATCAGGGTGAGATTCTGGTGAGCGGGTCGCTCGGCGCGCAGTTCGTCGTATGGGAATACGCGACGGCGATCGCGGGGCGGATGCTCGGCATCAACCCGTTCGATCAGCCCGATGTCGAATCCGCGAAGGCGGCAACGCGCGGCCTGCTCGAGCGGCAGCCGGAGCCGACGCCGCCGGCCTTCGTGGTCGACGGCGTCGAGGTACGGGTCACGGATGCCGCTCTCGCGGCCTCCGGCACCATCGCGGGCGTGATGGACGCACTGTGGGCGCTCCTCCCCGACGACGGATATGTCTCGGTGCAGGCGTACGTCGACCGCCTCTCGATTCCGCAGCTCCAGGGGCTGCGCGAGTTGGTCGCCGCCGACTCCGGACGTCCGACGACGTTCGGGTGGGGGCCGCGCTTCCTCCACTCGACCGGCCAGTACCACAAGGGTGGACCCGCCAACGGCGTCTTCCTGCAGATCGTGGAACGCACCGACGTGGACGTCGAGATCCCCGGCCGACCGTTCACCTTCGGTCAGCTGATCGCCGCGCAGGCCGCCGGCGACGCCGAGGTTCTCGCCGCGAAGGGACGTCCCGTGGTCACGCTGACCCTGACCGACCCTCAGGTCGAGGTCCTTTCCCTGTTCGAAGCGGCCCAGTAAGGCATCCCACCCGATGACAGTAGAGATCACTCGCGGGCACAATCCGCTGCGCGACCCCGAAGATGCACGCCTGAATCGGATCGCCGGCCCCAGCGCCCTCGTGATCTTCGGCGTGACCGGCGACCTCTCCCGCAAGAAGCTCATGCCGGCGGTCTACGACCTGGCCAACCGCGGCCTGCTGCCCCCGGGCTTCGGCTTGGTCGGGTTCGCGCGGCGTGACTGGGAGGACCAGGACTTCGCGCAGGTCGTGCACGACGCGGTCCGCCAGCACGCCCGCACCGCCTTCCGCGAGGAGACATGGCAGCAGCTGCTGCAGGGCATCCGTTTCGTGTCCGGTGAGTTCGGTGACGACGAGGCGTTCGCACGCCTGCGCGCGACCGTCGAGCGCCTGGACCAGGAGCGCGGCACGATGGGCAATCACGCCTTCTACCTGTCGATTCCGCCCAAGGACTTCCCTGTCGTTGCCCGGCAGTTGCGCACCTCGGGGCTCGTCGACGACACCGCCGATCAGCCGGAGCGGTGGCGGCGCGTCGTCATCGAGAAGCCGTTCGGACACGACCTCGCGTCAGCGCGGGAACTCAACGACGCACTGCGCTCGACCTTCCCCGCCGACTCGATCTTCCGGATCGATCACTATCTCGGCAAAGAGACCGTCCAGAACATCCTCGCGCTCCGGTTCGCGAACGAACTGTTCGAGCCGATTTGGAACCGCAACTACGTCGACCACGTGCAGATCACGATGGCCGAAGACATCGGTGTGGGCGGCCGCGCCGGATACTACGACGGGATCGGTGCGGCCAGGGACGTCATCCAGAACCACCTGCTGCAGCTTCTCGCGCTGACAGCGATGGAGGAACCGATCAGCTTCGATGCGAGCCACCTGCGGGCCGAGAAGGAGAAGGTGCTCGCGGCCGTCACACTCCCCGAGGACCTCTCGCTCGCCACCGCACGCGGGCAGTATGCGGGTGGATGGCAAGGCGGCGAGCATGTGACCGGCTTCCTCGACGAGGACGGGATGAAGCCCGACTCGACCACCGAGACGTATGCCGCATTGAAGCTCGAGATCAACACCCGCCGCTGGGCCGGCGTCCCGTTCTACCTGCGCACGGGCAAACGACTCGGACGCCGCGTCACCGAGATCGCCGTGGTCTTCAAACGTGCGCCCGAACACCTGTTCACGCGCTCGCAGACCTCGGGCCTGGGCGAGAACGCCCTCGTCATCCGCGTCCAGCCCGACGAGGGTGTCACCATCCGCTTCGGTTCCAAGGTGCCGGGCGCGAGCACCCACGTGCGTGACGTCACGATGGACTTCGGGTACGGTCACGCGTTCACCGAGGCGAGCCCGGAAGCCTACGAGCGGCTCATCCTCGACGTGTTGCTGGGCGACCCGCCGCTGTTCCCCCGCCACGAAGAGGTCGAATTGTCGTGGAAGATCCTCGACCCGGTCGAGGAGTTCTGGGCGCAGCAGGGCGGACCCCTGGACCAGTACGAACCGGGGTCGTGGGGACCGAAGTCGGCCGATCAACTCCTTGCCCGCGACGGACGCACCTGGAGGCGGCCATGATCGTCGATCTTCCCGACACGACAGTCAGCAAGATTTCGCGTGCGCTCATCGATGTGCGCGAAGAGGGCGGCGCCGTTGCGCTCGGGCGGGTGCTCACGCTCATCATCGTGACCGCCAACGGCGGCACCGAGGACGGCATCGACGCGGCCAATGACGCCTCCCGAGAGCATCCGATGCGCGTCATCAGCCTCCGGCTCGATCCGAGCGGCGAACCCCGACTGGATGCCGAGATCCGTGTCGGCGGCGATGCCGGTGCCAGTGAAGTCGTCGTGCTGCGCGCCTACGGGGATGCGACCTCCAACGTCGAGAGTCTGGTGACGGGCCTGCTCCTGCCGGATGCCCCTGTCGTGGTGTGGTGGCCGGACAACCCTCCCGCGACACCGTCGCACTCCCCGCTCGGTCGGATCGCGCAGCGCCGCATCACAGACGCCTCGACCGTCCCGTTCGAAGCCACCCGCGTCGCCCACCTCGGCGACTGCTACTCCCCCGGTGACACCGACCTCGCCTGGACGCGGCTTACGCACTGGCGAGAGCAGCTCGCGGCAGTGCTCGACCAGCCGCCCTACGAGCCCGTCACGGCAGTCGAGGTCCGCGGCGCCGCCAGTTCACCGTCCACCGCACTGCTGGCGGCCTGGCTCCGTCTGACGCTCGGCGTTCCGGTTGACTGGCGCTACCTCTCGCCGCAGGAGTGGAGCGACGGCATCAAGTCCGTTCGGCTCACACGAGCCAGCGGAGACATCGTGCTGGAACGGTCATCCGCGGCCATCGCCCGGTTGTCGCAACCTGGACAGCCGCAGCACGATCTGGTCCTGCCGCGCCGCACACTGCGAGAGTGCCTCGCCGAGGAGCTTCGCCGGCTCGACGCAGACCTCTTGTATGGGCGAGTCATCACGGAAGGCTGGGCGTTGTTGGACCCGGCAACGTCCCAGGAGACCGATGGCTGAGATCACGAACGAAAAGCGGGTGCTCATCAGCCCCGACCGGACCGCACTGGCAGACTATGTGGCGGACCGATTCCTGCGACGCATTGAGAAGCAGGTGGATGAGCCCGCGGTTCACGTCTCGCTCACCGGCGGCACGATGGGTGTCGCGGTCCTCGCGGCCGCTGCCACGAACCCCCGCCTCGCGGGCCTGCGCTGGGACAACGTGCACTTCTGGTGGAGCGACGAGCGCTTCGTCCCCCGGCACGATGACGAACGCAACGAGAAGCAGGCTCGAGAAGCACTGCTCGATCAGCTCCACATCCCGGCTGGGAACATCCACAGCGTTGCGGCGAGCGACGAAGGCATCGGCCTCGATGAGGCAGCACGTGTGTACGCCGACGAACTTGCGCGTTTCGCCCAGCCCGGTGGGCCGGCGTGGCCGTCATTCGACATGTGCTTTCTGGGGGTCGGACCGGACGCTCACATCGCCTCCCTGTTTCCCGACCACCCCGAGATCCGCGACACGGAACACGCCGTGCTCCCGGTACGGAACTCGCCGAAACCGCCGCCGGAGCGCGTGACCTTCACGCGTCCCGTGATCAACGGGTCCCAGCGCGTGTGGCTCGTGATGTCGGGGCCCGACAAGGCAGCGGCGCTCGGGCTGGCACTTGCCGGAGCGAACTACACCAGTGTTCCCGCCGGCGGGGCAAAGGGCCGGCGGCGCACGGTGTTCTTCGTGGACCGCGAGGCCGCCGAGCAGGTTCCGCCGGAACTCATCGACCAGGAGTACTGACCGCCCGTCGCGGCAGCGTCAGCCCAGGACTAGAGGCCGCGGCGCTCGCGAAGCGACTTCAGCGCATCCTCCAGGAGCGCATCGGCTTCCTCTTCCGTGCGACGCTCCTTCACGTACGCGAGGTGCGTCTTATAGGGCTCGGTCTTGGCCATCTGCGGAGGATTGTCCTTGTCGCGGCCGGCGGGAAGACCGGAATGCGGGGAATCGATCGTCTCCGGGATCTCCTCGTCGGGGATCCCCGCGGCGAAGTAGCGAACCGTCTCGTTGCCCAATGCGTCCCAGTACGAGACCGCGATGCGGTCGGCGTGGTAGCCGTGGTCCTGTTCACCCATCGGGCCGGCACCCACGCGGGTGCCTCGGATTGCGTTTCCGCCGGTTGCCATCAGATCACCTGGAACTTCGTAATGAGGCCGAGGCCCACGATGGTGACGAACCACACCAGGGCCAGGACGATCGTGAATCGGTTGAGGTTGCGCTCTGCGAGCCCCGAGGAGCCCAGTGCGGAGGTCATCCCGCCACCGAACATGTCGGACAGGCCGCCGCCGCGCCCCTTATGAAGCAGGATGAGCAGGGTGAGCAGAAGGCTCGTGAGCCCCAGGATGACCTGCAGGACCAGTTCGAGAATCGCCAAGACGTGAGACCTTTCGTCGCGACGATGTCTCGCCGCACAATCGTCCAGTATACGGAAACGGTGGCGCTCGTTTCGGCTCGGCGCCGCGCGCGCCTCGCTCAACGACCGAGAACGACACCACGTCTCGGTCGTTGAGCGAGCGCAGCGAGACGACCGCCGGTCGTTGAGCGAGCGCAGCGAGACGAAACGCCGTCAGACGCCGACGTGCTTCTGGTATCGGATGATCGCCGCGAACTCATCCACGATGAGACTCGCACCGCCGACCAGTGCGCCGTCAACGTCCGGCTCGCGCATGAAGCTCGCGATGTTCGCCGCCTTGACCGACCCGCCGTAGAGCACGCGGGTCCGTGCGGCGGCATCCTCACCGAGTGCGTCCCCGACGACGGCGCGGAGCTTGGCGCAGACCTCCTGCGCCTGCTCCGGTGTCGCAGCCTGGCCGGATCCGATCGCCCAGACAGGCTCGTAGGCGACCACGATGTCGGCATCCGCCGGCACGTCCGCAAGCGCGGTCTGCAGCTGTCCCACGGGCACGGCGCTGGCGCCGTACTTCTCGAGATCCTCCGCGGTCTCCCCGACGCAGATCACCGGCACGAGCCCGTGTCGCAACGCAGCCTGCACCTTGCTGGCCACGACCTCGTCGCTCTCCTGGTGGTACTCGCGCCGCTCCGAGTGCCCGATGATGACGTATCGCGCGTCGAGCTTGGCGAGGAAGGCGCCCGAGATGTCGCCCGTGTACGCACCCGAGTCCTTCGGCGACAGGTCCTGCGCGCCGAGGGCGAACGGGATCTTGTCGGCATCCAGGAGCGTCTGGACGGTACGCAGATCGGTGAAGGGCGGGAACACCGCGACCTCCACCGAGCCGTCCTCGTGCTTGGCGTCCTTGAGCGTCCAGTGCAGCTTCTGGACGAACGCGACAGCCTGCAGGTGGTCGAGGTTCATCTTCCAGTTGCCGGCGATGAGCGGTGTTCTCACTGTTCCCATCCGAGGACCTCCAGTCCGGGGAGCTTCTTGCCCTCGAGGAACTCGAGGCTCGCACCGCCGCCGGTCGAGATGTGACCGAAGGCGTCGTCGGCGAACCCGAGCTGGCGCACGGCGGCGGCGGAGTCCCCGCCGCCGACGACGCTCAGTCCGTCCACCTCGGTCAGCGCCTGAGCGACAGCCTTGGTCCCCGCGGCGAACGCGGGCATCTCGAACACGCCCATCGGCCCGTTCCAGAAGACCGTCTTGCTTCCGCGGATCGCCTCGGCGAAGATGCGGGCGGTGTCAGGGCCGATGTCCAGGCCCATGCCGGTCGCGCCGAACGGCGTCTCCTCGAGAGCGTCAGCCGGAGCCACGACGTGTTCGGCGTCGGCACTGAACGAGGCAGCCATGACGGCATCCACCGGCAGCACGAGCTCGACTCCACGCTCGTGGGCTGTCGTCATGTAGCGGGTGACGGTGTCGATCTGGTCCTCTTCGAGGAGGCTCTTGCCGACCTGGTAGCCCTTGGCCTTCAGGAAGGTGAAGAGCATGCCGCCGCCGACGAGGATGCGGTCCACGCGCGGCAGGAGGTGCTCGATGACGCCGAGCTTGTCGCTGACCTTGGAGCCGCCGAGCACGACCGTGTAGGGCCGCTCGGGCTTCTCGGTCAGGCGGTCGAGGACGTCGACCTCCTTCTCGATCAGGAAGCCCGCCGCGGACGGCAGGATCTCGGCGAGGTCGTACACGCTCGCCTGCTTGCGGTGCACGACACCGAAGCCATCCGAGACCAGAGCGTCGCCGAGAGCTGCGAGTTCGCGGGCGAACGCGCCGCGGACCTCGGCATCCTTCGCCGTCTCGCCCGGGTTGAAGCGGAGGTTCTCGATCACCGCGACGTCGCCGTCCTCGAGGGCGGCCACGGCGTCGTGCGCCGAATCGCCGACGGTGTCGCGGGCGAACGCGACCGGCTTGCCGAGCAGCTCCGACAGGCGCTGAGCCACGGGCTCGAGGCTGTACTTCGGGTCGGGTGCCCCATCGGGGCGTCCCAGGTGCGAGCACACCACGAGGCGCGCTCCCTGGTTGATGAGGGCGTTGAGCGTGGGAACGGAGGCCCGCACGCGGCCATCGTCCGTGATGACCCCGTCCCGCAAGGGGACGTTGAGGTCACAACGGGCGATGACGCGCTTGCCGGCCAGCGACCCCAGCGAATCGAGGGTGCGCAGAGCCATGTCTGTCTACCGGATGCCGGCGCTCAGAGCTTGCTGGCGACGAGCTCGGTGAGGTCGACGAGGCGGTTGGAGTAGCCCCACTCGTTGTCGTACCAGGCCGAGACCTTCACGAGGTTGCCGCTGACATTGGTCTGACCGGCGTCGAAGATCGACGAGTGCGGGTCGTGGACGATGTCGGTCGACACGATCGCGTCGGTGTTGTACTTCAGGTATCCCGCGAGGGCGCCGTCGGCCGCAGCCTTCTCGTACGCCGCGTTGATGGTCTCCTTGGTCAGACCCTCGGTCGGCGTGATGATCGTGAGGTCGACGATCGAGCCGGTGGGGACCGGCACGCGGTACGACGAGCCGCTGAGCTTGCCGTTGAGCTCGGGCAGCACGAGGCCGATGGCCTTGGCGGCACCGGTGGCGGCCGGAACGATGTTCAGCGCGGCGGCGCGAGCACGGTGCAGGTCGCCGTGGGGGCCGTCCTGCAGGTTCTGGTCTGCCGTGTAGGCGTGAGCGGTCATCATGAAGCCGCGCTCGATGCCGAAGTTGTCGTTGAAGACCTTCGCGAGAGGCGCGAGGCAGTTCGTGGTGCACGACGCGTTCGAGATGACGTGCATCGTGGCCGGGTCGTAGTCCCCGTCGTTGACACCCATGACGAACGTGCCGTCGACGTCGGTGCCGGGAGCCGAGATGAGAACCTTCTTCGCGCCGCCGGCGATGTGCTTGCTGGCGTCGGCGGCCTTGGTGAACCGACCGGTCGACTCGATGACGATGTCGACGCCCAGCTCGCCCCAGGGGAGGTTCGCGGGGTCGCGCTCCTCGAAGACCTTGATGCTCTTGCCGCCGACGGTGATCGAGTCCTCGGTGTACGACACCTCTTCGGACAGGCGCCCGCCCACCGAGTCGTACTTCAGGAGGTGAGCGAGGGTCTTGTTGTCGGTGAGGTCGTTCACCGCCACGATGTCGAGGTCCGCGCCCTGCTCAAGCGCTGCGCGGAGGTAGTTACGTCCGATACGGCCGAAGCCGTTGATACCGATCTTGACAGACACGGTGTCTCCCTGATTCTCATCGCGCCAAAGCGCCGGGGGTCAGCTCCGGATCGACGACCCGGAGAGGGGTGTCATTTGTGGTGTGTTCCAGCAGACATATGAGGGTGCCGGAGCCCCCGAGTCGGCGAGGGCTCCGCGGCATCCTCACCTGATCATGACCCTAGCAGCAGACCCGCCGTCTTCTCACGGGCCGTGACAAAGCGGTCCTGGACGTTCTGCCAGTTGACGATGTTCCAGAAGGCCTTGACGTAGTCGGCGCGGACGTTCTGATAGTCCAGGTAGTAGGCGTGCTCCCAGACGTCGAGCATGAGCAGCGGGACACTCGCGGCAGCGAGCTGACCCTGCTGGTCGAAGATCTGCTGGATGATCAGGCGCTGCCCGATCGAGTCCCAGAACAGCGCCGCCCAGCCCGAGCCCTGCACGCCGAGCGCCGCTGCGGTGAAGTGCTTCTGGAAGCCGTCGAAGGACCCGAAGTACTCGTCGATCGCTGCGGCGAGCTCACCGGTGGGCTTGTCGCCGCCGTCGGGCGACATGTTGGTCCAGAAGATCGAGTGGTTGGTGTGGCCGCCGAGGTTGAACGAGAGGTCCTTCTCGAGCTTGTTCACGTTCGCGAGGTTGCCGGTCTCCCGCGCCTCGGCGAGCTGCTCGAGAGCCGTGTTGGCGCCCGTCACGTACGCCTGGTGGTGCTTGTCGTGGTGAAGCTGCATGATCGTGGCGCTGATGTGCGGCTCGAGCGCAGCGTAGTCGTAGGGGAGGTCGGGAAGGGTGTAGGTGGCCATTCGCTCTTTTCTTCCTGTCGTCGCGGCGCCAGGGAAGCCCCGGCGTCGCTGGGGGTGACTGCTTGTCATCCTAGTGAGCCTGGGGCTGTCTCCGGCGGGTCTTGCGCGAGAGCGAACTACCGGTTAACGGTCGGCGCGATGGCAGCCGGGAGGCGGCGCGTCAGTCCAGCGCACTCGCGGGCACCGCGGATTCGGTGCCGGGAATTCCTTCCGCAGCGGCTTTCTTGTCGGCCATCGCGAGCAGACGACGGATGCGGCCCGCAACGGCATCCTTCGTGAGGGGCGGGTCGGCGTGATGCCCGAGTTCGTCCAGGCTCGCGTCCCGGTGGGCAAGGCGCAGGTCGCCGGCCTCGCGGAGGTGGTCGGGGATGTCATCGCCGAGGATCTCGAGGGCCCGTTCGACGCGTGCGCACGCCGCGACGGCGGCCTGCGCTGAGCGACGCAGGTTGGCGTCGTCGAAGTTCACGAGGCGATTGACCCCCGCGCGTACTTCACGACGTTGACGCATCTCATCCCAGTGCGCGGCGACCTGCCGCGCACCCATCACCGAGAGCGCTGCTCGGATCGCGTCCCCCTCGCGGACGACCACGCGGGGCGCTCCGCGCACTTCTCGGGCTTTCGCCCCGACGCCGAGGCGGTGGGCAGCACCCACGAGAGCCATCGCTGCTTCGGAAGACGGGCACAGGACGTCAAGAGAGGCCGATCTGCCGGGGTCGCTGAGAGCTCCGGCACCGAGGAACGCGCCGCGCCACACCGCCGCCAGATCACCGCGGGAGCCGGTCGTGAGCTTGTTGGGCAGTCCGCGCACGGGCCGGCGCCGCTGGTCGAGCAGACCGGTCTGACGAGCCAGCGTCTCGCCTCCGTCGATGACGCGCACCGCGAACAGAGCGCCGGCGCGGGAGCCGGAGCCCTGTGTCTGGACGATCTCGGGACGCACCCCGTAGATCTCCACGAGCTCGCGCCCCACCCGACGCGCGAGGGCTTCGGAGTCCACCTCCGCCTCGACGGCGACACGGTTCGCGATGGAGTGCAGTCCGCCCGCGAACCGGAGCAGTGATGTCAACTCGGCGACCCGGGCGCTGGGAAGCGGATCCCGAACCGCGATGAGCTCTGCTTTGACATCGGCCGTCAGCGACACGGGGCTCCTTTCAGGGGTGCCGGCAGGGCCGGCGGATGACGATCTAGCCTACTCGGGCGCATCGCGGGAATTCTCCCGCGCGGACCGATCCCGGGCGCTATTCGCGGCCGAGGTCGCGGTGCTTGACGCGCACGGCGACGCCCGTCTCACCCTCGAGCCGCCGAGCGAGTTCCTGGGCGACGACGACGGATCGGTGTTTGCCGCCCGTGCAGCCGACCGCGACGACCGAGTGGCGCTTGTTCTCGCGCTGGTAGCCCTGCAGCACCGGGCGCAGCGCCGTGGCGTACGCTTCCACGAACTCCCCGGCTCCGGGCTGCGCGAGCACGTACTGGCGCACCTGCGGATCCTGACCGGTGAAGGCCCGCAGCGCGGGATCCCAGTAGGGGTTGGGCAGAAAACGCATGTCGGCGACCATGTCGGCATCCGTCGGCAGACCGTACTTGAAGCCGAAGCTCATGATCGTGAGCATGTGGCGGGCGGCGCCTTCGTCGGAGAACAGCTCGAAGATGCGCGTCGCGAGCTGATGAACGTTCAGGGAGGTCGTATCCACGACGATGTCCGCGCGCTCACGGATCTCGGACAGACGCTCGCGTTCGATGCGGATGCCGTCGATGATCGTGCCCTCGCCCTGCAGCGGATGCGGCCGGCGAACGGCTTCGAAGCGCCGCACGAGGACGTCGTCCGACGCATCGAGGAACACGATGCGCACATGCCTCCGGGAGCGCAGCTCCCCCACCTCGGCGGGAAGCGCTGCGAACAGGTCCCGGCCACGCACATCGACCACCGCGGCGACCTTCGGCAGAGCGGACGCCGCGATCTCCGAGAGCTCCAGGAGGGGCTTGAGCATCTGCGGGGGCAGGTTGTCGACGACGTACCAGCCGAGGTCCTCGAGGGCGTTCGCCGCTGTCGAGCGCCCGGCGCCGGACATCCCCGTGAGGATGAGCACGTCGCTGGTCGCGGCTGTCGTCTCGTCCATCGGGACCCCTCGTCCTCGGGTGGCGCGGTCTGCGGGCACGTCGGGCGCTGTGCTCGTCGGGCACGGGGCCGCCCGCGCGCACTGACAGCCTATCGACTCGCCAGGCGCGCGTGGATCGTCGCGGCGAGCTTGGGACCGATGCCGGGCAACTCCTGGATCTGCTCGGCTGTCGCGTTCTTGAGGGCGGTGACAGAACCGAAGTGGCGCAGGAGTGCACGGATGCGGGCCTCTCCCAGCCCCGGGATCTCCGCGAGAACGGTCTGGATGTCGCGCTTGCGCTTTCCCCGCTGCTTGGTGATCGCGAAGCGGTGCGCTTCGTCACGAAGCCGCTGCAGCAGATACAGCGCTTCGCTCGTGCGCGGCAAGATCACGGGGTAGTCCTCGCCGGGCAGCCACACCTCCTCGAGGCGTTTCGCGATGCCGCACAGCGCGATCTGCGGATGCCCCGCATCGGCCAGAGCGCGCGCCGCGGCGGCCACCTGCGGCTTGCCGCCATCGACCACGAGCAGCTGAGGGCGATACGCGAAGCGCGGCCGGGAGCGCGCCGTCACGACGGTGCCGTCGGCGGTCGGGTCGGTGCTGACCGGGTCGAGTGCCCCCTCCGGTACGTGCGCGGTGGTTGTGGCTTGGGCGTCTGCGGCTTCCGCGGTGCGTGGGGCGTCGGCGACGGCATCCGTCTCCGCGGCATTCCGGTCATCGTCGATGTACGCGAGCCGGCGGGTGAGCACCTGGTAGAGCGAGTCGGTGTCGTCGGTCGTCTCCGGGATGCCGAACGTGCGGTACTGGTCTTTGCGCGGCAGTCCGTCTTCGAACACCACCATCGAGGCAACCACGTTCGTTCCGCTGAGGTGTGACACGTCGTAGCACTCGATCCGCAGGGGTGCCTCGTCGAGGCCAAGCGCTTCCTGCAGATCGGTCAGGGCCTGTGTGCGCGCGACGTAGTCGCTCGTGCGCCGCGTCTTGTGCAGCAGCAGCGCCTGCTGCGCGTTGAGGGCCGCGTTCTTCATGAGATCGGCCTTCGCCCCGCGCTGTGCGACCTGGATCGTCACGTTGGTGCCGCGCTTGTCCCGTAGCCACGCTTCCAACTCGGCGGCGTCTTCGGGCATCGCCGGCACGAGGACCTGCTTGGGAATCTCGGTCGCGGCGGCATCCCCGTACGTGCGCTGCAGGATCTGGTCGACGAGGTCTCCCCCGGTGATGTCGAGTTCCTTCTCGATCGTGGTGGCCCGCACGCCTCGCACACGTCCGCCGCGGATGACGAAATGCTGCACCGCGGCGGCCAGTTCGTCTTCCGCGATGCCGAACAGGTCGGCATCCGTATCGGCGGGAAGCACGAGCGCGCTCTTGTTGAGCACCGCCTCGATCGCCTGCAGCCGGTCGCGGTACACCGCGGCGGATTCGTAGTCCATCGCCGCGGATGCCTCGCGCATCCGGGCCGTCAACTGCTTCGTGAAGCGCTGGTCGCCGCCGGACATAAAGGCGACGAAGTCCTCCACGATCGCTCGGTGCTCGTCGATCGTGACCTTCATCGAACACGGTCCGCCGCATCGGCCGATCTGACCGGGGAAGCAGGGCCTGCCGGTGGCCATCGCCCGCTTGTACGACGAGTCGCTGCACGTGCGAATCGGGAAGACCTTGATCATGAGGTCGATGACCTCGTGCACCGCCCAGACCTTGGGGTAGGGCCCGAAGTACTTGGCGCCGCGGATTCGGTGGTTGCGGGTCACCATGACCCGAGGAGCCTCGTCGGCGAGCGTGATCGCCATGTACGGATAGGACTTGTCGTCCTTGTAGCGCACGTTGAACGGCGGCGAGTACTCCTGGATCCACATGTACTCGAGCTGCAGGGCCTCGACGTCGCTGCCGACGACCGTCCACTCGACCCCGGTGGCGGTGGTCACCATCCGTCTGGTGCGCTCGTGCAGGGTGTGCAACGGCGCGAAGTAGTTCGACAGGCGGGCCCGCAGGTTCTTCGCCTTGCCGACGTACAGGATGCGACCGGCGTCGTCGCGGAACCGGTAGACGCCCGGGTTGGTCGGGATCTCCCCCGGCTGGGGCCGGTACGCGAGCTGGGGGTGGGTGGCGCGAGCCACGCTCAGCCCGCCTTGCGGGCCGCCGGCGCGTCGTGGGCGTCGAAGAGTTCGGCCAGGAAGTGTCCGGTGTAGCTCTCCCGCACCTGCGCCACCTGCTCGGGCGTGCCGGTGGCGACGATCTCGCCACCTCCGGAGCCCCCCTCCGGCCCGAGGTCGATGATCCAGTCGGCGGACTTGATGACGTCGAGGTTGTGCTCGATGACGATCACGGTGTTGCCCTTGTCGACGAGGCCGTTCAACACCTCCAGCAGCCGTCGGACGTCCTCGAAGTGCAGGCCCGTCGTCGGCTCGTCGAGCACGTAGATGCTGCGCCCGTTGCTGCGCCGCTGCAGCTCGGTCGCGAGCTTGACGCGCTGCGCCTCGCCGCCCGAGAGGGTCGTCGCGGACTGCCCGAGCCGTACGTAGCCGAGTCCGACGTCCACGAGGGTCTGCAGATAGCGGTGGATCGCCTGGATCGGCTCGAAGAACACCGCCGCCTCAGCGATCGGCATCTCGAGCACCTCGGCGATGTTCTTGCCCTTGTAGTGCACGCTCAAGGTGTCACGGTTATACCGCTTGCCATGGCACACCTCGCAGTCGACGTACACGTCGGGCAGGAAGTTCATCTCGATCTTGATCGTGCCGTCGCCCGAGCATGCCTCGCAGCGCCCGCCCTTGACGTTGAAACTGAACCGCCCGGGTTGGTAGCCACGGGCTTTGGCCTCGGGTGTCTCACTGAAGAGGGTACGGATGCGGTCGAACACGCCCGTGTAGGTCGCGGGGTTCGAGCGGGGCGTGCGGCCGATCGGCGCCTGGTCGACGTGCACGACCTTGTCGAGGTTGTCGAGGCCCGTGACCCGCGTGTGCTTGCCGGGAACGGTGCGCGCCCCGTTGAGGCGGGCCGCAAGCACCTGGTAGAGGATGTCGTTGACCAGTGAGGACTTGCCCGAGCCGCTCACGCCCGTGACAGCGGTCAGCACCCCGAGGGGGAACTGTGCCGAGACCTGCTTGAGGTTGTTCTCGCGCGCGCCGACGACCTCCAGCATCCGTTTCTTGTCGATGGCGCGACGGGCGGCGGGGATCGGGATACTGCGGCGCCCGGCCAGGTAGTCCCCCGTGATGGATGCCGGGTCGGCGAGGAGGTCGGCGAGCGGCCCCGAGTGCACGACGTGTCCACCGTCGACGCCGGCGCGCGGGCCGATGTCGACGATCCAGTCGGCGGCGTGGATCGTCTCTTCGTCATGCTCGACGACGATCAGGGTGTTGCCGAGGCCCTTGAGCTTGAGGAGCGTCTCGATGAGGCGACGGTTGTCGCGCTGGTGCAGCCCAATCGAGGGCTCGTCGAGCACGTAGAGCACGCCCGTGAGCCCCGAGCCGATCTGGGTCGCCAGACGGATGCGCTGGGCCTCGCCGCCGGAGAGCGAACCCGCCGACCGACTCAGGTTGAGGTAGTTCAGGCCGACCTGGATGAGGAACTCGAGGCGCGCGCGGATCTCGCGCAGCACGGCAGCCGCGATCATCGCCTCGCGATCGGTCAGCTCGAGCTTCGCGAAGTACTCCTGGGCTTCGGCGAGGCTCAGGCGCGAGGCGTCCGCGATCGACCGCCCGTGGACGAGCACCGCGAGCACCTCGGGCTTGAGGCGGTCGCCGTTGCACGCGGGACACGGAACCTCGCGCAGGTACTCGGCCCAGCGCTGACGCTGCGTGTCGGACTCGGCCTGTACGTACTGGCGCTCGATGTAGGGCACGACACCCTCGAAACCGGACGTGTAGCGCATCTCGCGCCCGTACCGGTTCTTCCACTTGACGTTGACCTTGAAGTTCTCGCCGTGCAGGACGGCGTTCTGCACTTCGGCCGGCAGTTCGCGCCAGGGGGTGTCCAGCGAGAAGCCGAGGTCATCCGCCAGGCCCTCGAGCAGCCGCTCGAAGTACTGGAACAGGCCCTTGCCCTGCGTGGTCCACGGGATCAGCACGCCCTCGCGGATCGACAGGTCGGGGTCGCCGAGCATGAGCTCGACATCCACCGACATCCGGGTGCCCAGGCCCGAACAGGTGGGACAGGCGCCGAAGGGCGCGTTGAACGAGAACGTGCGCGGCTCGATCTCGGTCAGCTGCAGCGGATGCCCGTTGGGGCACGAGAGCTTCTCGCTGAACGATTGCCAGGCATCCTCGCCCTCTTCGTCGACGAAGTTGACCTGCATGATGCCACCGGCAAGCCCGAGTGCGGTCTCGACGGAGTCGGTGATGCGGCCGAGGATGTCGGGGCTTGCGACGAGGCGGTCGACGACGACCGCGATGTCGTGCTTGTAGCTTTTCTTCAGCGTCGGGGGTTCGGCGAGCTGGATGAGCTCGCCGTCGACGACGGCGCGGGCGTACCCCTTGGCCGACAGCTCCTTGAAGAGGTCGACGAACTCGCCCTTCTTCTGGGTGACGACCGGGGCGACGATCTGGTACCGGGTGCGCTCGGGCAGCTCCATGAGCTGGTCGGCGATCTGCTGCACCGTCTGACGCTGGATCTGCGCGCCGCACTCGGGACAATGGGGAACGCCGATGCGCGCCCACAGCAGACGCATGTAGTCGTGGATCTCGGTGATCGTCCCCACCGTCGATCGCGGATTGCGGTTCGTCGACTTCTGGTCGATCGAGACGGCAGGGCTCAGCCCCTCGATGAAATCGACATCCGGCCGGTCGACCTGCCCCAGGAACTGGCGCGCATACGAGCTCAGCGACTCGATGTAGCGGCGCTGGCCTTCGGCGAAGATGGTGTCGAACGCGAGGCTCGACTTGCCCGACCCCGACAGGCCGGTGAAGACCACGAGCGAGTCGCGCGGGATGTCGAGATCGACATCCTTGAGGTTGTGGACGCGGGCGCCGCGGACACTCAGAGTTCCGCTGCTATGGGCAGGCGTAGACACAGGGACGATGGGCACCCGACAAGTGTAGGTGCGCCCTCCGACATCGGATCCGGGCTTCGCTCTGAGCATCCGTCGGTGCATCCGCGGCGCTCCTCCCCCGGTCATTGAGCTCCTCCCCCGGTCGTAGAGCTCCTCCCCCGGTCGTTGAGCGAGCGAAGCGAGTCGAAACGACCGCCCCCGCGCCGAGCACACCGCTCCTCCCCCGGTCGTTGAGCG
This sequence comes from Microbacterium sp. bgisy207, assembly GCF_057706855.1. Lineage (NCBI taxonomy): Bacteria > Bacillati > Actinomycetota > Actinomycetes > Micrococcales > Microbacteriaceae > Microbacterium > Microbacterium sp. bgisy207. The sequence continues at coordinate 21,410 of NZ_JBYIPB010000015.1, read as the reverse complement.
AGCGAAGCGAGTCGAAACGACCGCCCCGCGCCGAGGAAGCGAACCGCGCACGCCTAGTGTGCCGACATGCCATACGTCTACATCCTGGAGTGCGCCGACCACACCTTGTACGTCGGAAGTACCCGCGACATCACCGTGCGGTTCGCGCAGCACGCGTCGGGGCATGGCGCGGAGTACACGAAGCGTCGCCTGCCTGTCCGCCTCGTCTGGTCGGAGGAGTTCGAGCGGGTCGAGGAAGCATTCGCCTGGGAGAAGCGCATCCGGGGATGGTCACATGACAAGCGAGGGGCACTGATCTCGGGAGGACTCGAGGCAGTACGTGGATGGAGCCGACGGCACCGTTCACAGCGCTCAGGGTGAGCGCTTCGACTCGCTGCGCTCGCTCAACGACCGAATGAACGGATGCGTTTCGACTCGCTGCGCCCGCTCAACGAACGAAAGCGGGACGCGGTTCCGAGCTCAGGGGCAGTGCATCAGGGGTTTGTCGCCCGAACGGTCGAACTCGTGGCGGTTCATGGGCTGGCGGCACAGCGGACAGGCCCGCTCCGCGCGCTCCTCGGCGGTGGGACCGGGCTCGAGGGGGCTGACGGCGGGCGGGCCGGCGACGCGGATGAGGTTGGTGTTGAACCACGTGTACCACCCACCGGCTTCGCGTACCCGCTCACGCAGCGGCCGCTTCTCTTCGCCATTCTTTCGCGTCACGATAATTAGTGTACTAACCAATCGATAGGATGTCTCCATGACGGATGACGAGGATCTGCTGAAGCTCGAGAACCAGGTGTGCTTCGCGCTCGTGACCGCCGCGCGCAACGTCGTGTCGATCTACCGGCCGATTCTCGAGCCGCTCGGCCTGACGCATCCGCAGTACCTGGTGATGCTCGCACTGTGGGAGCAGTCCCCGCGCTCGCTCGGGGAGCTCGCGGATGAACTCGCGATGGAGCCCGCCACCCTCTCCCCGCTCGTCAAGCGCCTGGAGGCGCAGGGACGCGTCACGCGTGCGCGGCGGACGGATGACGAGCGCGTGCTCGACATCAGCCTGACTCCGACCGGGCGCGCGCTGCGGGAACAGGCGCTCGATGTCCCGCGCCAGATCATGGCCGTCACCGGTCTCGGAGCGGAACAGCTGGCCGAACTCCGCGACGGTCTGCAGCCCTTCACGGGCCGCGCCGCGCGCCTCGCCTGAGTCGAACCCCCGCATACTCCCCCGTGATCCGTGCCCGCGTGTGGACACAACGGCGCACGGATGCTGCGGCACTCCGCAAAAGCCTCCAGGGCTGCCGCGGGTCGGCGACTTCCTGCGCCGTTGCGCCCAGCGCACGAGCAGCGGACCCGACGGGTTCCCATCCTCGGCGGCGCGACGTCAGCCGATCGTGACGCGGCCTGCGTCATCGAGCGGCCAGCTCGGATTGTGGGCTACCTCCCACGGGTGGCCGTCGGGATCGATGAACACGCCCGAGAAACCACCCCAGGGGGTCGGCGCCGCCGGGCGGCCGATGCGCCCGCCGGCCGCCTCGGCTGCGGCGAGCACCGGGGCGACATCATCGGCCGACCGCACGTTGTAGGCGAGCGTGACACCGCCCCATCCGCCGGGGTCATCGACAGCGGAGTCCGCGGCCAACTCAGCGCGGCTCCACAGCGCGAAGGCGAGACCGTCCAGCTGGAAGAACGCGACGACCCCGGGTACGGATGCCGGATGCGACGTCCAGCCCATCGCGCGATAGAAGGCGATCGCACGCTCGAGGTCCGACACCCCGAGCGTGATCAGACTGAGTCTCTGCTGCATGTGCAGCACTCTCTCATGTCGTCTCGACTCGCTTCGCTCGCTCAACGAACGGACGGATGCGTCTCGACTCGCTTCGCTCGCTCAACGAACGGACGGATGCGTCCGCTCATGATCGGTCAGGCGTGGCCGGCGCGCTCCATCGCGCGAAGCTCCTTCTTGAGGTCTTGCACCTCGTCACGAAGCCGCGCGGCGAGCTCGAACTTCAACTCGGATGCCGCGGCGAGCATCTGGTCCGAGAGATCGGCGATCGTCGCCTCGAGCTGGTTCGCCCCCTCGGCAGCGATGCCCTCTCGCCGCAGGTTCGGCGTCGGGCTCTTGCCCTTGCCGCTCTTTGCAGCCGCGCCATCCCGACGGCTGAGCATCGCCTTCGTGTCGGCGCCCTCGCGGATCAGGGCATCCGTGATGTCGGCGATCTTCTTACGCAGCGGCTGCGGATCGATGCCGTGCTCGAGGTTGTACGCGATCTGCTTCTCGCGGCGCCGGTCGGTCTCGTCGATCGCCGCACGCATGGAGTCAGTAATGGTGTCGGCGTACATGTGCACCTCGCCCGACACGTTTCGCGCGGCGCGCCCGATCGTCTGAATCAGCGACGTCCCCGAGCGCAGGAAGCCCTCCTTGTCGGCATCCAGGATCGAGACAAGCGAGACTTCGGGCAGGTCAAGACCCTCCCGCAGCAGGTTGATACCGACCAGGACGTCGTACACGCCCGAGCGCAGTTCGCTGAGCAGCTCCACACGACGCAGGGTGTCGACATCCGAGTGCAGATACCGCACCCGCACGCCGTGCTCGCCGAGGAAGTCGGTCAGCTCCTCCGCCATCTTCTTGGTGAGCGTCGTGACGAGCACCCGCTCGTCACGTTCCACACGGATGCGGATCTCCTCGAGCAGATCGTCGATCTGCCCCTTCGACGGCTTGACGATGATCTGCGGGTCGACCAGACCGGTCGGGCGGATGATCTGCTCCACGACCCCGTCGGCGATACCCATCTCGTACCGGCCCGGTGTGGCGGACAGGTACACCGTCTGACCGACCCGATTCTTGAACTCGTCGAACCGAAGCGGACGGTTGTCGAGGGCCGACGGCAGTCGGAAGCCGTGATCGACGAGGGTGCGCTTGCGCGAGGCGTCCCCCTCGTACATGGCACCGATCTGCGGCACCGTCACGTGCGACTCGTCGATCACGAGCAGGAAGTCATCGGGGAAGAAGTCCAGCAGCGTGTGCGGCGGTTCCCCCGGCTCACGGCCGTCGAGGTGCCGCGAATAGTTCTCGATTCCCGAGCAGAAGCCCAGCTGCTGCAGCATCTCGAGGTCGAACGTCGTCCGCATCCGCAGCCGCTGAGCCTCGAGGAGCTTCTGCTGGGATTCGAGTTCCTTCAGCCGCAGCGCGAGCTCGTCCTCGATCGTGCCGATCGCGCGCTGCACGGTCTCCGTTCCGGCGACGTAGTGGGATGCCGGGAAGATCGGCACGGAATCCATCTTCTGGATCACATCGCCTGTCAACGGATGCAGCAGATACAGCGCCTCGATCTCGTCCCCGAACAGCTCGATACGGATGGCGTACTCCTCGTACACCGGGATGATCTCGATCGTGTCGCCGCGCACACGGAAGTTGCCGCGCGAGAAGTCGACATCGTTGCGGTTGTACTGCATCGCGATGAACTTGCGGATGAGGGCGTCGCGGTCGTACCGCTCCCCCACCTGCAGCGCGACCATCGCCCGCAGGTACTCTTCCGGCGCGCCGAGGCCGTAGATGCACGAAACCGTCGAGACCACGACGACGTCGCGACGCGACAGCAACGAGTTGGTCGTGGAGTGCCGCAGCCGTTCGACCTCGGCGTTGATCGACGAGTCCTTCTCGATGAAGGTGTCGGTCTGCGGGACGTACGCCTCGGGTTGGTAGTAGTCGTAGTAGGACACGAAATACTCGACGGCGTTGTGGGGCATGAGCTCGCGGAATTCGTTGGCGAGCTGCGCGGCGAGCGTCTTGTTGTGCGCCATCACGAGCGTCGGGCGCTGCACCTGTTCGATGAGCCACGCGGTGGTCGCCGACTTGCCGGTGCCGGTCGCGCCGAGCAGCACGACATCCGTCTCGCCGGCGTTGATGCGCGCCGCGAGCTCGGCGATCGCCTGCGGCTGGTCACCGGACGGCGCGTACTCGCTGACGACTTCGAACGGTCGGACGGATCGCGTGGTCTGCACCTTTCCAGGGTAGGCGGCCCCTCCGACATCGGGGCTGGCGTGGCGTTTCGTCTCGCTTCGCTCGCTCAACGAGCCGGACCGCTTCGCTCGCTCAACGAGCGGGACCGCTTCGGGCGTTTCGGTGGGCGCAGATGATGCCTACCCTGGAGGGGTGCTCGAGTTCTTCGTGGGATCCGGCCTCGCCGCAGCGGCGGGGCTGAACGCATGGATGCCGCTGCTGGTGCTCGGGCTTGCCAATCGCTTCTTCGACGCGATCGAGCTCCCGGCCGGGTGGGCATGGCTGTCCAGCGACATCGCCCTGTGGATCATCGGCGCTCTGCTCGTGCTCGAGATCATCGCCGACAAGGTGCCGGTGCTCGACTCCGTCAACGATGCCGTACAGACGGTCATCCGTCCCGCGTCCGGGGGAATCGCATTCGGCGCGGGAGCGAGCGCCGAGACCCTGCGTGTGGATGACCCGGGCGCGTTCTTCGCGGACCAGAACTGGGTGGCGATCGGCATCGGCGTCGCGATCGCGCTGGTCATCCACGTCGTGAAGGCCTCATTCCGCCCGCTGGCGAACGCCTCGACGGCCGGCGTCGCCGCCCCGATCGTCAGCACCGTCGAGGATGTCACGAGCCTCGCGCTGTCGGTGTTCGCGATCGTGATCCCGATCGTCGGATTCGTGCTGCTGGTCGGCGGGATCGTCGCGGCTGCCGTGATGATCCCGCGGTGGAAGCGTCAGCGCGACGTGCGGGCGGCGATCCGCAACGGCAACGCCTCCCAGAGCACGTCGACCTGATCGCGGGTCTGCGCGAGGGTCCCCGCGGTGTCGATCACGACGTCGGCGATCCCCAGGCGCGCCTCGTCGGGGACCTGCGACGCGATGCGGGATGCCGCCTCCTGGGCGCTCATCCCCCGCAACTCCCGAAGGCGTCGCTCGCGCACCTCGGCGGGCGCGTGGGCGACGACGATCAGCTCCCACGGGTCGTCGACGCGTGCCTCCACCAGCAACGGCACGTCGTAGACGACGACCGCGTCCGCATCGGCCGAGAAAGCCTGTCCGAAGCGGCGAGCGGACTCCTCGCGCACTGCCGGGTGCACGATCGCGTTGAGCGCGGCGAGCCGGTTGGGGTGACCGAACACGAGCGAGCCGAGCGCGGCACGGTTCAGTGAGCCATCGGCCGACAGGATGCCGTCGCCGAACTCCGCGACGATTCTCTGCAGCACCGGCGACCCGGGGCCCTGGACGTCCCGCACCACCTGGTCGGCGTCGACGATCACCGCGCCCAGCTCGGCCAGACGCTCCGCCACCGTGGACTTTCCCGCGGCGATGCCGCCGGTCAACGCGATGAGGGGCACGGTCAGTTCTCCGATCGAGTCGAGGCCGTCGGGTCGGAGGCGGCCGCGGCCGGGGGGCGGGAACGCGACGGCTCTGCCATCAGCACCGAGATGTCGCCGGTCTTCGCAGAGCGAGCGGATGCCGCCTCGGCCGCGTCGATGAGCTCACTGGTCTGGTATCCGAAGTCGTCCGTCACGGCGACACCGATCCCGACCACCGGCACGACGGCATCCGGAACGTTCCGGAGCGCCTCGAAGACGGCAGTGGCGAGTCGGGACGCCTGGCGACGGGCCTCCGCCGCATCCCAGGTCGTATCGCACACCCACAACAGCGTGGCCCCGTCGTCTCCGATGACCGCGAGGGGTTCCACCGTGCGTCGCACGGCGTCGCGCGCGGCGACGGCGACCTGTCGCCCCACCTCGTTCCCGAACGCTTTGGCGATGAACGGGAGATCGTCGATGCGCATCGCGACCAGGCCGATGCCGATGCCCTTCTCGGCCGCGCGTTCGAGCACGTCCGTCACCGTGGCACGAAACTGCGGCTCCGTGAGGATGCGATCGGTGCCGTCAGCGGCGACGAGATTGGTGTAGCCCCGCATCCCGGCCCGACCGGCCCGCAGGATGGAGGTGACGATCGCCGCCGTGATCACGAGCGCGATCGTGACGAAGCTCGCGGGGATCGTCGCGAACCACGTCTGGAACACGGGATCGTCGGGGCCGAGGATGAGGAACACGATCGCGCGCGCGGCCGTGTAGACGGCCTCGACGGCGAGCACGACGGCCAGGGCGATCGTCGTGCGGGTCCGCGCCAAACGTCCACGCGCGGTCTCCCACACGCCCAGCGAGGCGAGCACGGTCAGCACCGCGTACATCCACACGACACCTGCCCAATCGCCGCCATCGGGACCGGCGGCGGCCACCGCGACGAAGGCGATCGCCATGCCGGCGCCGACCGTGAGGTAGGCCCAGAGGGTGCGGTTGCCGTTGTAGCTTCGGCATCCGATCCAGATGAAGCCGGTCGCCGCGACGAACGCCGCGTTTCCCGCGGCGATCGCGACCCATCCCGCGCCCGCCGCCCACATCGCGTAGGCGATCGTGGTGAGGATGCCGGCGAGGAACGCGATCGACCAGTGGCGCCCCGAGACCTCGTCGCGGCGGATGAGCGTTTCGGAGATGTAGATCACGCCGACGATCACGACGACCGCGGCGGTCATCACGCTGACCGAGAAGAGGTCGAGGGTCACGCCGTCGCCTCCATGTCCGAGCGTCCCGCCGTCGTGATCGCCCCCGACATGTTGAGGGCGTGTTCCGGGTCGATCGGCGGCAGTGTCACGTCAACCTGGGCGGGGACGCGTACGAGGAACGCCGAACCGACACCCTGTTCGCTCCCCACGATGATCTCGCCCCCGTGCGCGCGCACGATGTCGCGGCAGATCGTGAGGCCGAGGCCGGTGCCACCGACGTCCGTGTGCGCCCGGAAGAACCGCCGGAACAGTCGGTTCTGGTCTTCTGCCGACAGGCCGATCCCGTCGTCGCGGACCAAGAGGTAGGAGGCGGTCTCGTCGCCGTACACCGCCAACTGGACCGAACCTCCTTCGCGACCGTACTTGATGGCGTTGCTGATCAGGTTGTCGGCGACCTGCCTCATCCGTGCCGGGTCGACGTACGCGTGAGTGGGTCGGACGTCGTCGGTGAAGATCGTGATCCGCCGTTCGTGCGCGGTCGGCTCCCACGCGGCGGCCGACTCGAGCACCAGTCGCTGAAGGTCGACGTTCTCCGGCGAGATCGTGACGTCCACGGTGGACTTGGACGATGACGTCGCCGAAAGGATGTCGGAGATGATCTGGATCATCCGTTCCGCGTTCTGCGTCGCGACCTCGAGGTCACCGCGGACCTTCGGGGGGATGCCGTCGGTCTCGAGCGCCAGATCGAGGTAACCGACGATCGCGGTGAGCGGCGCGCGGAGCTCGTGCGAGACGGATGCCACGACGTTGTCCCGCGCCAACAGCGCCGTCCGCTCCGCCGTCACGTCCCTCGAGATGACGACGACGCCGGCGTCTGCGCCTTGCGCATCGCGGAGGCGACGCGCTGTGACGCTCAGCGCGCGACGGGTCGTGTCCGGCGCCCCGAACCACACGATCTGGTTGTCGAACACTTCCCCCCGGCGCGCGCGGGCAAGCGGCATCCGTTCCGGGTCGAGCGGTGTCTTGCCGTCGGTGTCGTAGGCGGGCAGCTGGTGATGTCCGTCCGGGCCGACGAGAGCGTGCTGCATCCGCGCGTGGGCTTCGTTCGTGATCGTGACGCTGCCGTCGGCAGAGATGCGGATGACACCGAAATCGACGGAGTCGAGAACCTGCGTGACCAGCTGCTCCTGGTGCTGCGTGCGCTCCAGACTCTGTCCGAGCACGAGCGCCTGCTTGTCGAGGAGCTTGCGCTGCGCGGCGAATCGCCGAACGCTCACGAACGCCCCGGTCGAGACGGCGAGGACCACGACCGGCAGGAGCAGCAGCGCGAACGTGAACACCGACTCCTGACCCGCGGCGATGACCCACCAGTACGCGACCCAGATGAACAGGTTCGACGCGATGTAGCCGAGCAGCCCCAGCGAAGCCGACAGCCACATCACGGGGAACAGCCAGAGCAGCGCCAACCCCGACTGCGGGAACGCGATACGAATGAACAGGATCGCGACGATATCGAGCGCCGGGATGACCCCGATCGCCCACGCGGGCAGGCTGTTCCAGGGAATGAGGACCGTCGCAACGGTGAGGACGAAGATCATCCCCACGCCGACGAAGAAGATCGTGTAGTCCCCGGGCACGGCGGCGATGATCGCAAACGCGGTCACCGCCAGGACGACAACTGCCAGCATGAGCTGCTGGAGCATCGCGACTCGCGTCTGAAGCTGGTCGCGGTAGGGAGCGAGTTCTGAGACGAAAGAGCGCCACAGGTGATTGCGCCCTGTGAAACGTCGGTCACCTCCGCGTGACGAACCCGCCTGCCCCATACCTGAACGTTATCGCGCGGGCGGCCGACAGAGGTCCCGACCTCGCCGCGCGATCAGAAACCGAAGTCGCCGAAGTCCCCGAATCCGCCGTCGCCGAACCCGGGGTCTGCGGCGCCCGAGGCATCCGCCCACCCCGAATCGGCGCCCGCGTCGGTTCCGGCATCCGCGGGCGCGGCATCCGTGGCCCCATCCGTCGCTCCGGCATCCGCAGCGAACGCGGGAGCCATGAACGCCGACACCAGTGCCGATCCGATGACGTACCCCGCGACCGTGCCCAGCAGCGACGAGCCGACCATGGAACCGAAGGACGGCCCCTGGCGCTGGCCACCGAGCGTGCGTTCCATGGAGCCGGGGTTCATGTACTCGGCCCGGGTGGCTGCGCGCGCCATGTCGCCGGGGTCGGTCGATCGGGGCTGCTCGGATGCCGGCAGGGTCGTGGTCATCTCGGCCAGCACCTGCTGGCGCTGCTGCTCGGTGAGCTTCGAGAAGGCCTCGGCGTGCACCTGCTCGATCGTCTCGGGCGGCGCGGTGCGCAGCAGATAGCGGTATCGCTCGATGGCGAGTTCGTCTTCGCTCTGCGGCGGCGTCGTCGACGGGTAGCCCGCCGAGCGCGGCTGGTAGGCCTGCTGGCCATAGGGCTGCGGCGTGGTCTGGCGCGGGTTCTGGGGCTCGGTGCCGAAGAGTCGGTCAAGGAATCCCATGGTGTCCTCCGGGTGGTCGAGAGCGGGGACCCCTCACGCTATCCCTGTGAGCTTTGGGCCCGCTGAGAACCTCGGTCCGGCATGGCCGCCGCAACTCCTGGCCGGGCCGCCGCGAACTCCTGACCGGGCCGCCGCGAACTCCTCGCCGGGCCGCCGCGAACCTCGCAAGAAGTGACGTACTGCGCACTCGCGCGTCGCCATCCTGCGAGGTACGCACCAAACTGCGGAGTTGATGATGGAGGTTGTGCGTGACGCGGCTGGCGGAGAGCACCGGATGCCGTCACGAATCGAGAAGACGGATGTCGCGGCATCCGGATAGCGTGTGCTCATGCCTGCACCGACGCCGCACGCCGCTGACTCGCACGACATCATCCGGGTGCTCGGCGCCCGCGAGAACAACCTCAAGAATGTCAACGTCGACCTCCCCAAGCGCCGGCTCACGGTCTTCACGGGAGTGAGCGGTTCGGGCAAGAGCTCGCTCGTGTTCGGCACGATCGCCGCGGAGTCGTCGCGGATGATCAACGAGACGTATTCCACGTTCATCCAGGCCTTCATGAACACCCCGCCCCGTCCCGATGTCGACGTGCTCGAGGGGCTCACGACGGCGATCATCGTCGACCAGGAACGGATGGGAGCGAACGCCCGCTCCACGGTGGGGACGGCGACGGATGCCAACGCGCTGCTGCGGATCCTGTTCAGCCGCGTCGGGCAACCGCATGTCGGCGGCCCGCAGGCGTTCTCGTTCAACGTCGCCTCGGTCAGCGGCAAGGGAGCCGTCACGATGCAGACTGCCGACGGCAAGAAGGTCGAGCGGCGCAGTTTCACCGTCACCGGCGGGATGTGCCCGAACTGCGACGGCATGGGGCAGGTCAGCGACATCGATCTGGCACAGCTGTTCGACGAGACGAAGTCCCTCGCCGGCGGTGCGCTCACGGTGCCGGGCTACACGGCTGACGGCTGGTACGTGAAGATCTTCGGTGCCGTGGTGCCCATGGACGTGCCGATCCGGGATTTCACCGAGCAACAACGTCACGACTTCCTCTACGGCGAACCTCGCAAGGTGAAGCTCGAGAACATCAACATGACCTACGAGGGGCTGGTTCCGAAGATCCAGAAGTCGTTCCTCTCGAAGGATGTCGAGTCGATGCAGCCGCACATCCGCGCGTTCGTCGAGCGAGCTGTCGCGTTCCAGCCGTGCCCCGAGTGCGGGGGCACGCGGCTGAACGAGGGCGCCCGGTCGTCGAAGATCGACGGCAAGAGCATCGCGGATGCCTGTGCCATGCAGATCTCGGACCTCGCCGCCTGGGTCAAGAGCCTCGACGAGCCCAGCGCCGCTCCCCTGCTGGCCAGTCTCGGCGCACTGTTCGACTCATTCGTCGATATCGGCCTCGGCTACCTGTCCCTCGACCGGGCATCAGGGACGCTCTCGGGCGGCGAGGCCCAGCGTACGAAGATGATCCGCCACCTCGGGTCGGCGCTCACCGACGTCACGTACGTGTTCGACGAGCCGACCGTGGGGCTGCATCCGCACGACATCCAGCGGATGAACCGGCTGCTCGAGCAGTTGCGCGACAAGGGGAACACCGTGCTCGTGGTCGAGCACAAGCCCGAGACGATCGCGATCGCCGACCACGTCGTCGACCTCGGCCCCGGCGCCGGGACGAATGGCGGCGAGATCATGTTCGAGGGCACCGTCGAAGGACTCCGTGCCTCGGGCACGCTGACGGGCCGCCACCTCGACGACCGTGCACAGCTCAAGCCCGAGGTGCGGCAGCCGACCGGCGCGATCGAGGTGCGCGGCGCGCGCTCGCACAACCTGCAGGACGTGGATGTCGACATCCCGCTCGGGGTGCTCGTGGCCGTGACGGGGGTCGCGGGTTCGGGAAAGAGCTCGCTGATCCACGGGTCGGTCGCGGGCCGGGAGGGCGTGGTCGCGATCGACCAGAGCGCGATCAAGGGGTCGCGCCGGTCGAGCCCGGGCACGTACGCGGGGATGCTCGACCCGATCCGCAAGGCGTTCGCAAAGGCGAACGGGGTCAAGCCTGCCCTGTTCAGCGCGAACTCCGAGGGCGCGTGCCCGGCGTGCAACGGATCGGGGGTGATCGTCACGCAGCTCGGTCCCATGGAGCAGGTCGAGACACCGTGCGACGTCTGCGAGGGCAAGGGGTTCGACGAGGCGGTGCTCGAGTTCCGGTTGGGCGGACGGAACATCGTCGAGGTGCTCGACATGTCGGCATCCGAGGCGGCGGAGTTCTTCTCATCCGGCGAGGCGAAGGTGCCAGCTGCCGCGGCGATCTTGAACCGGATGGTGGATGTCGGACTGGGCTATGTCCGGATCGGCCAACCCCTGCCGACCCTGTCGGGCGGCGAGCGTCAGCGACTGAAGCTCGCCGTGCAGATGGGCGAGAAGGGCAGCGTGTACGTGCTCGACGAACCGACGACGGGCCTGCACCTGGCGGACGTCGAGAACCTGCTGGCGCTGCTCGACCGACTGGTCGACTCGGGAGTCTCGGTCATCGTGATCGAGCATCACCAGGCCGTCATGGCTCACGCGGATTGGATCATCGACCTCGGACCGGGCGCGGGCCACGACGGCGGTCGCGTCGTGTTCGAGGGCACGCCCGCCGATCTCGTCGCGGCCCGCTCGACGTTGACGGGTCAGCACCTCGCGGAGTACGTCGGCGCCTGACGCGCCCGCTCGCGCTACGCGGGCTCAGCAAGCGGCATCCGCGCCCTGCACGACGCCCCGTGCGCTGCAAGACGCCCCGCGCGAGAACCGGTGTGTCTCGACCGCGCCGAAGTTCGCAGAATCGCGCGAGCTTCGCAGCCTGGGCCGCGTGGGCTACGAGGTACGCGCGATCCTGCGGACTTCGCGCATCCGACCTCAGGCCTTGTCGGCGTCGGCCTTCTCGTAGGATGCGACGAGCTCGAGTTCGCGGGCCTTCTTCGGCAGGAAGAACCAGACGACCGCCGCACCGATCGCGATCGCGATGGCACCGACGGCGTATGCGGCGATCGCGCCGGTTTCGAGGGACTGCTGCGCGGCCTGAATGATCTGGTCCTTGTACTGCGGGTACTGGTCGGCCACGTGCAGAGCGGATGCGTAGGAGGCCTGGAGCGCGGCGGTGATCTGGTCGCTGATGCTCGACGCCTCGGAGGACTCGGCGATGAGCTTGCCGAACGCGTGCGCGAAGCCCGCGGCGAGGATCGCGCCGAGCACGCCCTGCATGATCGAGCCACCGAGGTCGCGCTGCAGGTCGGCGGTGGCCGAGGCCATTCCGACCCGGCGCACCGGGGTCGATTCCGTGATGGCCCGGGATGCCGGCGTCATCGCGAACCCGGCACCGATACCGATCACCAGGTAGCCGAGCGAGACGTACCAGAACGGGGTGGTCTCGTTCCAGAAGAGGGCGAGGATGAACCCGGCGAGCACGAAGCCGTATCCGAGCATCATCGTGAAGCGCGAACCTCGGGTGAGCACGAGCTTGGCCGACTGCGGGGCGACCAGCAGCAGGCCGATACCGGCGGGAACGATCGAGAGCGAGGCATCCAGCGTCGAGTAGCCGAGGATGTTCTGCTGGAACTGCTGCCCGACGAACATCGCCCCCATGAGCGAGCCGAACACGATGAGGCCGCCGGTGGCCGGTGCCCAGAACATCCGACGCCGCGCGACCTTCAGGTCGTAGAGGGGGCTTTGCGCGGTGAGCTGTCGCCACGCGAACAAGGCGACGAGAACCACCGCCGAGATCAGCAGGACGACGCCGAACGTGCGGGTGACGGGCACGAACACGGTCGAGAGCCCGAGCACGATCGACCCGATCATGAACACCGAGATCACACCGCCGAGGTGGTCGACCTTCTCCCGGTTCTCAGCCACGTGGGAGGGCACGAACAGCAGCACGAGGATGAACCCGGCGATCGCAAAGGGCACTGCCAGCAGGAACGCCGATCCCCACCAGAACCACAGCAGCAGGATGCCGGCAAGAACCGATCCGATGACCGTGGCGGTCGCGCTGACGGCCGACCACAGGGCGATCGCGAGCGTGCGCTGCTTTCCGGGGCCCCACAGCGCCGTGATCAGCGAGAGGGTCACGGGGTAGGCCATACCGGCGGCGATGCCGGTGAGGATGCGGGCGACCACGAGCATCTCGACGGATGCCGCGAATGCCGCGAAGAAGCTGATCACGATAGTCAGACCCAGTCCGATCACGAGCAGCTGCTTGCGTCCGTAGCGGTCGGCGACCGCGCCGAGGTACAGCACCGACATCGCCAGGCCGAGGGAGCATCCGACGGCGACGAGGTTCAGCGCGGTCTGTCCCGCCCCGAACGCGTCACCGATCGAGGGCAGGGCGATGTTCGCGGCCGCCAGGTTGATGTTGCACACCAGCGCCCCGAGGATCAGCGCGGTCAACACGAGCTTCGGTCGCGGCGGAGCCGCGGGGGCGGCGGGAACTGCGGATGCGGCAGCGGCGGTCACGCGATAACACTAGCGATCACGCGTCGCCGCGCGAGCACCGGCGACACTGAGCCCGCAAAGTCACGTGAGCGCCCCGGTACCCTCGAATCGGCGGGCCTCCTGTGGCGGAGGCCCGAGGACGGAGCCGACATGACCTCGACCGCGACACGAACCGCTGCGGTCATCGGTGTCGGGCTCCTTGCGGCGGTTCCCCTCGTGGTCGTCTCGCTGTCGCCGTGGGGTGACGTCGGGGGTGTGCTCATTCTGGCGACGCTTCCGGTGCTCGCGGTGGCAACTGCCGGCATGCGGGGCATGCTGCAGGCGTCGGCCGCAGCCGTCGCGGTGACCGCGGTGGCCGTGCTGCTCTCGGCGACCGGGCCGTTCCTGCCCTGGCTGGGCACGGCGCTCGTCGTGCTCCTCGCACTCGGCGCATCGCCGCTCGTGTCGACCGGACGCCAAAGCACGGGCGCGCTACTGGTGGTGCTCGCGGCGTATCTGATGGCGTCGCCGGATTCGGCATCCGCGCTGTTTCCGGGTCTCTCGCCGCTGGGGATCGCCGGCGTTCTGGCGGCTCTTGTGGCAGCGAGCACCGCCTGGGTCACCGGCGTGCTGTCGCTGGCGCTGCGGCGGGTCCGACTGCCGCGTTCGGAGGTGCCGGCGCCGACCCTGCCGTACACGGTGCTGCTGGCTGCTCTTGCGGGCCTGTTCACCTGGGTGAGCCTGATGTGGTTCGCGGGGACCAACGCGTGGTGGTCGGTGTTGACGGTCGCCGTCGTGCTGCAGCCGACGGGAGCGCGGATGCGCACGAAGCTGCTCGCCCGGGCCGGCGGCACTCTGCTCGGCGGGCTGATCGCGCTCGGGCTCGCGCTGTGGCTACCGGCGCCCGCGACCGCGGTCGTCGGCGCGATCGCGGCGCTGGCGACCCTCGTCATCAAGCTGATGGCGGCTCCGTACTGGCTCTATGCGTCAGTGCTGACGGTCACGATCGTGTTCACGACGTTCAGTCCGCAAAATGCCGTCACCGGCGACATCCTGCGGGTGGGTATCACGCTGGGCACGGCGCTGGTGAGCGCGGTTGCGGCGGTGATCGCCGCCCGGTTGTTCCGGATGCGCGCATCGACGTGACTGCCGCGAACCTCAGGCGACGAAGCGACGCCGGTCGTTGAGCGGCCGTACCGCCGCCGGTCGTTGAGCGAGCGAAGCGAGTCGAAACGCCGTACCGACGCCCGTGTCACACCGCAGCCGAGGCAAAACGCACGCGCGTGAGCTCTTCCGAGACTGCCCAGAGTCGGGCAGCATCCGCCTCGCTACGCAGGGGCTTCCACAGCGCCTGGCGTCCCGGGGCGCCGCCGACCTTGCCGAACCCCTGCGGGCCGAAGAACTCGCCACCCTCCCCGGTCGTCGCGGCCATGAGGGCGGGCAGAGCGGCGGACTCGGGCGTCCCGGCAATGCCCCAGGCCGACATCCGCCGGATGAGCCGGATCTCGCGCGTGTCATCGGCCCGCCCGATCTCGGGACGCACGGCCAGAAGACTCGTCGGCGCGACGCCCGGGTGCGAGATCGTGCTCGTGATCCCCCATCCGGATGCCGCGCTGCGGCGCTGCAACTCCAGACCGAACAGCCCGCAGCCGAGCTTGGACTGCCCGTACGCGCGCATGTCGTCGTATTCGCTCTCCCAGTTCAGGTCATCCCAGTTGATGCGCCCATTGCGCGCCGCGATGCTCGTCTGGGTCACAACGCGAGCACGGCCCGGCACGCAGCAACGGCAGCAGGTGCGCCGTCAGCGCGACGTGCGAGAGGTGGTTCGTGCCGAACTGCATCTCGAATCCGTCGGCGGTGACCTGCCGCGCGGGCGGCCGCATCACGCCGGCGTTGTTGATCAAGACGTGCACGGGCGCGCCCTCGTCGCGCAGGGACTCCCCGAGCGCGGCGACGGACTCCAGCGACGACAGGTCGAGGTCGCGCAGGCTCACGACGGCATCCGGATGGGCGGTGCGGATGCCGGCGATGGCGACTTCGCCCTTCGTGCGGTTGCGCACCGGCAGCACCACCTCGGCACCCGCTCCGGCGAGCGAACGGGCGATCACGAGACCGATCCCGTCGCTGCCGCCGGTGACGACGGCGCGGCGGCCGGTGAGGTCGGGCAGGGGCAGCTGGTAGGTGCGAGGCATGTCGCGACTCTTCTCTTCTCGGAGCGGGATGGATTCAGCATCCGTCGCCGCGCGAACCGTAGCCACGGCCTGACGATCCGAGGCTGCGGCATCCGATTCGCGAGAGGATGCCGTCATGATCGATCGAGCCGGACTCGCGCATTTTCTGCGCACCCGCCGCGAGGCATTGCAGCCCGAGGATGTCGGGCTCTTCCGGGGTGCTCGCCGGCGCACGAGCGGCTTGCGCCGCGAGGAGGTCGCGGCGCTGTGCCACATGTCGGCGGACTACTACTCGCGCCTCGAGCGCGAGAAGGGTCCGCAGCCGTCGGAGCAGATGGTCGCCGCAATCGCCCAGGGCCTGCACCTGTCGCTGGCCGAGCGCGACCACCTGTTCCGTCTCGCAGGGCACCGGCCGCCCGATCGGGGTGCGGGCGGCGAGCACGTGAGCCCCGGGATGCTGCGCATCCTCGACCGCCTCACCGACACGCCCGCCGAGATCGTCACCGAGCTGGGCGAGACCCTGCGCCAAAGCCCGCAGGGGGTCGCCCTCGTCGGGGATCTCACGCGCTTCACGGGCCCCTCCCGCAGCATCGGGTACCGCTGGTTCACCGACCCGGGCGCACGAGCCCTGCATCCGCCCGAGGATCACGAGTTCTACTCCCGCATGTACGCGTCGGGGCTGCGGGCCGTCGCCGCCCAGCGCGGACCGGACTCCAGCGCCGCACGGTATGTCGAGGCGCTGCTGGCCGAGAGCGCCGAGTTCCGCGAGTACTGGGACCGGCACGAGATCGGCATCCGTCCCCGCGAGATCAAGCGCTACGTGCATCCCGAGGTCGGGCTTCTCGAGCTCACCTGCCAGGTGCTGACGGATACCGAGGCATCCCACAGCCTGCTCGTCTACACCGCGGTTCCCGGCAGCGAGAGTGCCGAGAAGCTGCGGCTGCTCGCGGTGCTGGCCGCGGCAGTCGCGCCGTAGCCTGTTGGCGCGCGTCGCCAACTCCTCAAACCCGACCCCCGGCAGCCGCATTCGCCGCGACATGTGGCCCTGCAGCACGCGGAACTGAGGAGTTGGCCACGGCGCAGCCGGATCACTCCCCCGCGGCGTGCGGGTCGGTGGCGTTGATCGCGGCCACGACCTGCGGGTAGTCGCCGCGCGCCTCGCCGTAGCGCAGGAACCTCACGCGCTCGACGAGAATCTCGGATGCCTCGGGCTGGGTCTCGATGAGGCCCATCACCTCGTCGACGAAGTCCGCGAGCGGCAGCGCGTGAGGGTTCACGTCGTGCCCCGGCATGAGCGCGGTCTGCACGGCCGGCGGCACGAGCTCGACGACCGACACGGGCGTTCCGGCGAGCTGCAGCCGCAGCGTCTCGCTGAGCATGTGGATCGCCGCCTTCGACGCGTTGTAGCTGGGCGTCACCCGCAGGGGCGCGTGCGCAAGTCCCGACGAGACGGTCATGATCGTGGCATCCGGCCGGGTCTGCAGGTGCTCCACGAACGCGGCGATGAGCCGGATCGGGCCGAGAACGTTGGTCGTGATGATCTCTTCGGCGCTCGGCAGGATGCCCGCGCCGGTGCGCCAGTCCTCGGCGCGCATGATGCCCGCCATCGTGATGAGGACGTTCAGGTCGGGGTGGCGTTCGAGCACGGTACGGGCAGCGTCCTGGATGCTGGCGGCATCCGTCGTGTCGATCTGCACCGTGTCGATGCCGGGGTGCGCTCCGCGGATCTCGTCGAGCAGTGCGGCGCGCCGCCCGCCGACGATGACGGTGTTGCCGCGCTCGTGCAGGCGCAGGGCGAGGGCCAGGCCGATACCGCTGGTGGCGCCGGGGATGAAAACGGTGTTTCCGGTGATGTTCATGTCTCGAGCCTGCGGGCGGCGGCGAGGGCGCGACAGAGAGCGGATGTCCAGGGATCCGCGATCCCTGGAACGGATGCCGACAGCCGCGCAAACTGGCGGGATGGACCGTGACGCGCTCGCCGACTTCCTCGTGCATCACCGCTCCGCCCTCCAGCCGCAGGATCTCGGCCTGAGTGCTGGTCCGCGGCGGCGGGCGCCGGGGCTGCGGCGCGAAGAGGTCGCGCAGCTGGCGGCCATGTCGACCGACTACTACACGCGCCTCGAGCAGCGGCGCGGACCGCAGCCGAGCACGCAGATGCTCGAGGCGATCGCGCGGGCGCTGCGCCTGAACGCCGAGGAACGCGACTACCTCTTCCGCGTCGCCGGCCACAGCGCGCCCGACCGGGTCGCGAGCGACTTCGTCGCCCCGGGGCTGCTACGCGTCATGGACCGGCTCACCGACGTGCCGGCCTTCATCATCACGGCGCTCGACGAGACGCTCGTGCAGAATGTGCCGGGCCGCGCGCTGTTCGGCGACGCCTCAGCGTTCACCGGTCTCGAACGCAGCGGCATCTACCGCTGGTTCGCTCACCCCGAGACCGCCCGCACGGTCTATCCCGAGAGCGATCACGCCCGCCAGTCCCTCGCGCTGGTGTCGACGCTGCGGGCGGCATATGGCGCGATGGGACCGCGCTCGCGAGCCGGTGAGATCGCCCGCGCACTCGAGGCTCAGAGCCCCGAGTTCGCCGAGCTGTGGCAGTCGCAGCGGGTCGGGCGCCGGTTCGAAGACCACAAGGTCGTCATCCATCCCGAGATCGGTCCGATCGAGGTCGACTGCCAGGCGCTGTTCACCGAGGATGCCTCGCAGACCCTCGTCGTGCTGACTGCTCCCCCGGGCACGGACGCCGACAGTCGTCTGCGCCTGCTCGCCGTGCTCGGCACGCAGCAGTTCAGTGACGTCGAGCGCTGAACAAACTCACTCGTCGACGGACGTTTGTATCACCGAACGTCGGGGGCACGCCTGTTACGAGTTAGCGTCAGGATCTCGTCGGTGGCTGGTCCCGGGCCCGCTGCGCCACGTACGCGCAGCACCGCCCGCTGCCCGGGAGTCGGGTCGTCGCGATGGATGATCCGCAGAACTCCCCCGTCATCGATGACCTCTACCTCGTCGCCCGTGGCGAAGCCGTGTTTATGGCGCAGCTCGGCGGGGATGGTGACCTGCCCCTTGGCATTCAGCTTCATCTCGTTCCCCGTATTACACCGACGCTCGTCAGAGTAATACACCGTAGCCCCCAGAATCCCCCGCGATGGAGGCCGAAGCGGGACCAGTTCAGTCGACCACGTAGACGTTTTCGCTGATGACAGTCACCTCATCAGGAACCGATGAGCCGTCAGGCACGAGGTGGTACTCGACCCCATCCATCCCGCTGACCGCGACCTCACCTCCGCCGCCGCACCCGGTAACCCAGGACTCATCGTCCGGGTACACAACCAGACACACCTTCATTCCGCTCTCGGGGTCGATACGTGCGATCCACAGCCGCTTCCCGTCATGCTCGCCGACGTAGCGCGCATCACTGAGTTCGAACTCAGCGTTTCCTTCGTCGACGGCAGCGGGAATGGTGTCTGCTGCTGTCGGCGTTCGCTGAAAGACGCTGTATGGCTCAGACGGAGCTGAGCAGCCCGCCAGCCCGAGCACCCCAACGAACCCAACGGCCAGTACTGCGATCCCCCGATGCATGCGCCCAGTGTGGCACAGCGCCGCGGTCCCACAAACGCTGAAAGGCCGGGACCCCCGTAGGGATCCCGGCCTTTCGTTGCTGTGTGGTGCTACCGGCTGTGACGCGGGCGATGCCGGGTCTTAGCGGCCCGAGAGCTTCTCGCGCAGAGCGGCGAGAGCCTCGTCATCCGCGAGCGTGCCCACGGGGCTCTCGCTCGAGTACGAGCCGGAGCCCGACGCGGACGAACCGCTGTAGCTGTCGTCGGCTGCCTTGGCGGCCTCGGCCTCGGCGGCCTTGGCAACCGTGGCCTTGTGGGCTTCCCAGCGCGCCTGGGCAGCAGCGTATTCCTGCTCCCACTTCTCGCGCTGCTCGTCGAAGCCTTCCTTCCACTGGTTGGTCTCGGGGTCGAAGCCCTCGGGGTACTTGTACTCCCCGTTCTCGTCGTACTCCGTGACCATGCCGTAGAGGGCCGGGTCGAACTCGACACCGAAGGGGTCGATGGACTCGTTGGCCTGCTTGAGCGAGAGCGAGATGCGGCGACGCTCGAGGTCGATGTCGATGACCTTGACGAACACCTCTTCGCCGACCGAGACGACCTGCTCGGCGAGCTCGACGTGCTTGCCCGAGAGCTCCGAGATGTGCACGAGGCCCTCGATGCCGTCGGCGACGCGAACGAACGCACCGAACGGAACGAGCTTGGTGACCTTACCCGGTGCGATCTGGCCGATCGCGTGGGTGCGGGCGAACACCTGCCACGGGTCTTCCTGGGTGGCCTTGAGCGAGAGCGACACGCGCTCGCGATCGAGGTCGACCTCGAGGATCTCGACGGTGACTTCCTGGCCCACCTCGACGACCTCGGATGCGTGCTCGATGTGCTTCCACGAGAGCTCCGAGACGTGGACGAGACCGTCCACGCCACCGAGGTCGACGAACGCACCGAAGTTGACGATCGACGAGACGGTGCCCTTGCGGACCTGGCCCTTGTGCAGGTTGTTGAGGAAGTTCGAGCGCGACTCCGACTGGGTCTGCTCGAGCAGCGCACGACGCGAGAGCACGACGTTGTTGCGGTTCTTGTCGAGCTCGAGGATCTTCGCCTCGATCTCCTGGCCCAGGTAGGGGGTCAGGTCGCGGACGCGACGCAGCTCGATCAGCGATGCGGGGAGGAAGCCACGCAGGCCGATGTCGACGATGAGTCCACCCTTGACGACCTCGATCACGGAACCGGTGACAACACCGTCGTTCTCCTTGATCTTCTCGACGTCGCCCCAGGCACGCTCGTACTGGGCACGCTTCTTCGAGAGGATGAGGCGGCCTTCCTTGTCCTCCTTCTGGAGAACCAGCGCCTCGACCTGGTCGCCGACGTTGACAACCTCGTTGGGGTCGACGTCGTGCTTGATGGAAAGTTCACGGGAGGGGATGACGCCCTCGGTCTTGTATCCGACGTCGAGGAGCACCTCGTCGCGGTCGATCTTGACGACGGTGCCCTCGATGAGCGAGCCGTCGTTGAAGTCCTTGCCCTTGAGGGTCTCTTCGACCGCGGCCAGGAAGTCCTCAGCAGATCCGATGTCGTTGATCGCAACCTGCTTGGTGGCCGGGGCGGTCGTTGCAGTAGTCATGTAGTGGGTTGTCCTTGGATGGTGTTGTAGTCGGGGCCAGGTGCTTTTTCCGCTCGTTGACCGAGCGAAGCGAGTCGAAACGCGCCTCTCGGTCGTTGAGCGAGCAAAGCGAGCCGAAACGCACTTCACTCAAACGGATGCCGCACCAAGGCCAGGTGGATTGGGTTATGCGATGTCACTCCCCCGCGTTACCGCGGGCAGGCATGCAGAACGAAGCCCACGAGTGACACTTCAGCGTATCAGAGATGGAGCATGAACTCGGTTCAAGCAACATCCCCCTGAGCCGAAGGCCGCGCGCAACTGCTACCCGCCAAGACGGTCATGAGGGAATCGGCAGCTTCGACGCCATCAGCCAAAGTCACCCGCGCGCGCAGCGTGCGAGATCAGCGAAAGATCCGATCGGGCTGGGCAGGCCTCGCGGTAGAGGCGATTCAAGGCGGTCTCGTGCAACTGCAATCGCGCTCTTCAGGCTTCTGTCCATTGCGCCGACGTCATCGAGTTCTGGATACGTGACCCCACCAGCATCTACGGCGCGTTCAGCAGCACGCAGCCAAGCTCGAGTATTGGGATCTGGGATCCCGAACGCGCGGGAAATGACAGAAAGCGCAGCCATCCCCTTT
>NZ_JBYIPB010000014.1:0-79874 GCF_057706855.1 Microbacterium sp. bgisy207 | reverse complement strand
CCTAGGCGGGTACGCCCGGCGAGGGGGGCAGTCTGCGCTCGCTACAATCGCCGCATGCCCGCCAGCTTCCGCATCCGTCCCGCGACCGCGGCCGACGGTGCGTTCCTGGCCGACATGGTCGTCGAGGCGGCGAATTGGTCGGCCGGGCAGCCGCGAACGCGTTACGACGTGCTGACCTCGCCCGACCACGGGAAGTACGTGTCGGGCTGGATGCGACCGGGCGACGCCGGCTTCGTCGCCCTCGACACCAATGACGAACCCATCGGCGCCGCCTGGTATCGCATGTTTCCGCGCTCAGAGCCGGGCTTCGGCTATGTCGGTACGGGAGTGCCGGAGCTGATCATCGGCGTACGGCCGATCTGGCGGGCCCACGGCGTCGGTCGGGCGCTGCTGCAGAGGCTCGCCGTGCAGGCGCGCACGGATGGCTTCGCTCGCCTGAGTCTGAGTGTCGAGCGAGGCAATTTCGCGGCGACGTTCTACCGCAGCGAGGGCTTCGCCGTCGTCCAGAGTGGTTTCGGTCGCGACACCATGGTCAAGCGCCTGCGCTGACCGCCGGCCCGCTCTGCGAGTGCGCGGGGCGGAGGACGTGGGGGAGGGGATGCCGACAGGCCGCGTCGTTCCGGGCAATCGTCGGTGGTCGCGCCTACCGTGGAGGTCATGCCGAGGAGTAGCACCAAGACCTCGACCTCTGGTCGTGCGCCCGCGAAGGGTTCTCGCTCGCGCGCGTCCGCGCCGGCGCCGAAGCGGTACGTCGGGGATGACGAGCGACCTGCCCTCATCGTGCGGATGTGGATGGGCCTCGCGCACGCAACGGGTGGTCTGTTCCGCGCATTCGGCCCCGAGACCCTCGAGAAGGATCAGCGTCGCGACGGGTTCCCGTTCTTCCTCGTGGTGCTCGCGATCGCCGGTGCGGTCGTCGAGTGGTTCTTCATCGGCGCCGATATCGGCGAGATGATCTCGGCCTACACGGTCGGCGGGCTGGTCGGGCGGGTGGCCTTCGTGCTCCCGGTCCTGCTGGTGATCCTGGCCGGCTGGCTGTTCCGCCATCCCGCATCCGTCCACGACAACGGCCGCATCGGGATCGGGTTCGGCCTCGTTCTGCTGGTCATCGCCGGGTTCGCGCACGTGTACGGCGGGCGGCCGCAGCCGCGGGACGGTCTGCCCGCGCTCAGTGAAGCGGGCGGCGTGTTCGGATGGATGCTCGGTGAGCCGCTCGCTCTGGGCCTGACGTCGATCGGTGCGGGGATCGTGCTGGGACTGCTCGCCGTCCTCAGCATCCTCATCCTCACCAAGACGCCGCCCAACCGCATCGGACGGCGCCTCGGCGACCTGTACGCGTGGATGTTCGGTGCGGAGCGCGCTGCTGCGCAGACGGATGCCGAGGATGCGGCATCCACGGAGCGTGCGTCGATGCCGTGGTGGCGTCGCAACAGCTCGGGACGCGAAGAGGATGCCGACGGCGGACTCTCGACGCAGGACCTGACCGAGCTGCTCCCGCCCGGACCTCCGGAGGGCGGTTTCGATCAGGCCTTCGAGGCGGTCACCGCCGATGCTCCCGCGCCCGATGCGTTGACCGAGGTCATCGATCCGGCGGTGCTCGACGGCGCGAAGAAGGCCGTCGGAAGCTCGCGCACGGGCCTGCAGGACGACGACGCGGACGACGAGGACGGTGTGCTTCCTGGCGTGACCGGGATCGGCAGCGACGCGCCCCGGGCCACCCCGATGGCGCCGTACCGGCTCCCGTCCGTCAACAACCTGTCCGCGGGAACCCCCGCGAAATCGCGTTCGGAAGCCAACGATGCCGTCGTCCGCGCGATCACCGGCGTCTTCGAGGAATTCCAGATCAACGCTCGGGTGACGGGATTCTCCCGTGGCCCGACGGTCACCCAGTACGAGATCGAGCTCGGGCCGGGCGTGAAGGTGGAGCGCATCACGGCGCTCACGAACAACATCGCGTACGCCGTCGCCTCCAACGAGGTCCGCATCCTGGCTCCGATCCCGGGCAAGAGCGCGATCGGTGTGGAGATCCCGAACACCGACCGCGAGATCGTCACCCTCGGCGATGTTCTGCGCTCCGCCGCGGCGGCGCAGTCGACGCATCCCATGACGATCGGGGTCGGCAAGGACGTCGGCGGCGGCTTCGTCGTGGCCAACCTCGCGAAGATGCCCCACTTGCTCGTGGCCGGTTCGACCGGCTCGGGCAAGTCGAGCTTCGTGAACTCGATGATCACGAGCCTGTTGATGCGTGCCAAGCCGTCCGAGGTACGGATGGTGCTGATCGACCCCAAGCGCGTCGAGTTGACGTCCTATGCGGGCGTGCCGCACCTGATCACGCCCATCATCACGAACCCCAAGAAGGCCGCCGAGGCGCTGCAGTGGGTCGTGAAAGAGATGGACATGCGCTACGACGACCTCGCGTCGTTCGGATTCCGCCACATCGACGACTTCAACCGCGCGGTCGTGGCCGGCGAGGTGAAGCTGCCGCCGGGCAGCGAGCGCGTCCTCAAGCCCTACCCGTATCTGCTCGTGGTGGTGGACGAGCTCGCGGACCTGATGATGGTGGCGCCGCGAGACGTCGAGGATTCGATCGTTCGCATCACGCAGCTGGCGCGGGCCAGCGGCATCCACCTCGTCCTGGCGACGCAACGTCCCTCCGTGGACGTCGTGACGGGCCTCATCAAGGCGAACGTCCCCTCGCGGCTGGCCTTTGCGGTCACCAGCGTCACCGACTCGCGTGTCATCCTCGACCAGCCCGGTGCCGACCGACTCATCGGACAGGGTGACGCGCTGTTCCTGCCCATGGGGGCATCCAAGACACTCCGCGTGCAGGGAGCGTGGGTCAGCGAGTCCGAGATCGAGAAGGTCGTCGCCCACGTCACCGGTCAGGCGCGGCCCGAGTACCGTTCGGACGTGCAGGCTGCCGCGGAGAAGAAGGAAGTGGATGCCGACATCGGCGACGACCTCGAGCTGCTCCTGGCAGCCGCTGAGCTCGTCGTCTCGACCCAGTTCGGCTCGACCTCGATGCTGCAGCGCAAACTCCGCGTGGGCTTCGCGAAGGCGGGGCGACTGATGGACCTCCTCGAATCCCGCGAGATCGTCGGGCCGTCGGAGGGCTCAAAGGCGCGCGATGTTCTGGTGACTGCCGAGCAGCTCCCGGGGGTGTTGGCACGCCTGCGCGGCGAGGATGCCCCGGCAGCGGCATCCGAGGACGCGTACGGGCCGGATGCTGTCGAGGGACAGTACGACGGGTACGAGGTCGTCGACGGCGACGAGGGCAGCGAAGACGCCTGGGGCCTCACCGGCCGCGACTGAGTCGCGCCTGACTGCCGTGGCCGGCGCGCAGTAGGCTCGGCCCATGGCCATTCCGAGGCAGTTGCCGAACGCGATCACCGTCGTGCGCATCCTCATGGCGCCGATCTTCCTCTGGATGCTGTTGGCCGACGGGGGAACGGACGGCCCGTTGCGCTGGTGGGCCGCGGTCATCTTCATCGTGGCGATCGCCACCGACGGGATCGACGGGTACCTCGCCCGCAAGTACGAGATCGTGACCGATCTGGGGAAGCTTCTGGATCCGATCGCCGACAAGGTGCTCACGGGCTTCGCGTTCATCGGCCTGTCGATCCTGGGCGAGCTGCCCTGGTGGATCACGATCGTGGTTCTGGCCCGCGAGATCGGCATCACGGTGTACCGGTTCATCGTCGTCAGCGACCATGTCCTCGCCGCGGCGTGGATGGGCAAGCTCAAGACGGTCGCGCAGGCTGTCGCCCTCTCGCTGGCGCTGCTTCCCCTGTCGACGCTCGTGGGTGAGTGGGTGTTCTGGGTCAACGGCATCACGATGGCGATCGCCGTGATCCTGACGGTTGCGAGCGGAATCGACTATGTCGTGACGGAAGTCCGCGCGGCGCGGGCTCGACGGGTCTCGACGGCGCAGGAAGACGGCAGATGACTCACGGCGCTTCCGCCGCTGCGGAGGTGCTCGAGGCGCTCCGTGTGCGCCGATGGCGGCTGGGTGTAGCCGAGTCGCTGACCGGGGGAGCCCTCACGTCCGAGCTCGTCTCCGTGCCCGGCGCCTCCGATGTGCTCCGCGGCGCCGTGGTCGCGTATGCGACCGATCTGAAGGCGAGTCTGCTCGGGGTGGATGCGGGACTTCTGGAACGGGAGGGCCCGGTGCATCCCGAGGTCGCGATCCAGATGGCCAGGGGTGTGCGGATCGCGACCACGACGGGAGCGCGCGGCACCGAGGTCGGAGTCTCCACGACCGGTGTCGCCGGTCCCGACCCGCAGGATGGAGCACCTGTCGGGCGGGTATACGTCGCTGTTGCGACGCCGGACGGGGAGTGGGTTCGCGAGCACGATCTCGCCGGTGACCGCGCCGCGATCCGGCGTGACGCCGTTGCCGCGGCGCTCACTCTGCTGCGGATTTCGCTCTGAGCGAGCGCGGTCGTCGCCCGGGAACAGAGGATGTTTCGGATGCGTTACTTTCGGTGATTCCCACCCATTCCCCAGAAGGCGGCATTAGTGTGACCTACATCGGTGTTGTACTGTTGTCCACCCGCGACACCAGCGGAATCACCACCAGCAGAAGCAGTCAGTGAGGAGGGGGCCCGAGATGATACTGGTACGTCAGGAGATCGGCGAAGTCCTGCGCGACTTCCGCCAGCAGAAGGGTCGTACCCTCCGTCAGGTGGCCAGCCGCGCGAGTGTCGCGCTGGGGTACCTGAGTGAGGTGGAACGCGGTCAGAAGGAAGCGTCGAGCGAGATCCTCGCATCGGTCGCGGAGGCGCTGGACGTTCCGATTTCGACGATCATGCGGGAAGTGGGCGACCGGCTCGCCGTGCTCGAGGGCCTGCAGACTTTCCCCGACGTCGTTCCCGACGAGCTCGTCGCGTCGATGGACGCCGAACTCTCTCTGCGCTGAATCGCGCGTTCTGAATGCGCCGTAGCGAGTTCGACCGTGCCGTCGCTGACGAGTTCGGTGCCCGCGCGAGTGCCATCCTCGTCGATCTCGTGCTTTCCGGAGCGGGTGGGCGCACGGCGGTGGAAGCTCTCGACGCCGGCGTGCCGCCACGCGAGGTGTGGCTTGCGCTGTGTGCCGAGACCGATGTTCCCGCGCAGCGTCGGTATGGGGTCGGTCGGCTCGAACCTCGGCGCTGATCCAGCGGCGTGTCGTCGAATATCTGTTCGATGACCGCGTAGTCTCCTGCACAGGTGGAGTCGAGAGGCCGTTCGCCCACGACACGCGAGACGCTCGGCAGTGATGTCCGAGGCCCCGCGTACCGTGAGCAGCGTCGAACGACACCACACGCCTTGTCGACGTGACGCTCATACGAGCGGGACCGCGACAGCCTACAGGCGGCCGATTCTCCGACGTCGGACACCGGCGACGGACCGAGTGCTGAAGGAGCACACGCAATGCCCACACCCGCAGACCGCGAGAAGGCGCTCGATTCAGCGCTCGCACAGATCGATCGACAGTTCGGAAAAGGCTCAGTCATGCGACTGGGCAGTGACGAGCGCGCTCCGGTCGAAGTCATCCCCACCGGCTCGATCGCGCTGGATGTCGCTCTCGGCGTCGGCGGCCTGCCGCGCGGACGCATCATCGAGATCTACGGTCCGGAGTCCTCCGGAAAGACGACGCTCACGCTGCACGCGATCGCCAACGTGCAGCGGGCGGGCGGAATCGCCGCCTTCATCGACGCCGAGCACGCGCTCGACCCCGACTATGCCCAGAAGCTGGGCGTCGATATCGATCAGCTTCTGGTTTCGCAGCCCGACACCGGTGAGCAGGCGCTCGAGATCGCCGACATGCTCATTCGTTCGGGCGCGATCGACCTGGTCGTCATCGACTCCGTTGCTGCGCTCGTCCCGAAGGCCGAGATCGAAGGTGAAATGGGTGACTCGCACGTCGGCCTGCAGGCGCGCCTCATGTCGCAGGCGCTTCGCAAGCTCACCGGTGGCCTGAACCAGACCAAGACGACGGCGATCTTCATCAACCAGCTGCGCGAGAAGATCGGCGTGTTCTTCGGCTCACCCGAGACCACCGCGGGCGGCAAGGCGCTGAAGTTCTATGCGTCGGTGCGTTTGGACATCCGTCGTATCGAGACACTCAAGGACGGCACGGATGCGGTCGGCAACCGTACACGCGTGAAGGTCGTCAAGAACAAGATGGCGCCGCCGTTCAAGCAGGCTGAGTTCGACATCCTGTATGGCACGGGCATCTCGCGCGAAGGCAGCCTGATCGACTTCGGTGTCGAGCATGGCATCGTGAAGAAGTCCGGCGCGTGGTACACCTACGACGGCGAGCAGCTGGGTCAGGGCAAGGAGAACGCTCGTAACTTCCTGATCAAGAACGAGGACATCGCGGCCGACATCGAGACCAAGATCAAAGAGAAGCTCGGTATCGGCGGGGCAAAGCCCGCCGGCGACGTTGAGGACGAGCTCGCCAAGCGGCGTCCGGCCTGATCATGACGCGTGAGACCGGGGGCGAGTCCTCGCTCGCCCCCGTCATCCCGCTCTTCGGTGACGGCTCAGTCCCTCGCGGTGCAGGCTCTCGCGGTGACGATGTTATCGGCGAGGATCGCGGCCAGGCCTGCGCGGATCTGTCCGCTGGAAGCTGGCACTCGACGTGGGTCGATGATGACGACCTCTACGACGATGATGACGACCGGTACCCCGACGATCCGTACGGAGAGACCCGAGCGGCATCCGCTGTCATCCGCTCAGCGCTCGATCGGCTGATCAAGCGTCTGCGCAGGCGCGGACTGTCGGAGGCGGAGGCAACAGACGAGCTGGTTGCCGATGGTGTCGAGAAGGTCGTCGCCGAGGTTCTGGTAGCCGAGCTCGTGGGTAAGCGGTGGCTCGGGGATGCCGACCTTGCAGAGCAACTCGTGCACACGGCCGTCACCCGGCGCCGGGAAGGGCGACGTGCGATTGCGCAGCTGCTGGCCAAGCGCCGGATACCGCGGGAGATCGCCGATGCGGCGCTGGCTGTGCTCCCCGACGACGACGCCGAACGAGCTCTCGAGTATGCCCGACAGAAAGCAGGCGGATTCCGGGGCGTGCCCGTCGATGTGGCGATCCGACGGCTCGTCGGTCAACTCCAGAGGCGGGGCTATCCGCCCGGGGTGGCGATGTCGGCGGCGCGGCTCGCGCTGGCAGATCCCCGCGAGTGAGACCCGCGGCGACGCGAGCGCTCGGCCTGCCCGTATCTGCGGCTCGTAGAATGGCAGGCATCATGACCACCCCCTCCGCCTCGCCGACGTCGATCGCGCCTTCCCCTGCCGCGGTGTCACCGATGGGCGCGCCGCGCACCTACGAGGTGCGGACATTCGGCTGCCAGATGAACGTTCACGACTCCGAGCGCCTGTCAGGTTCGCTGGAGAGCGCCGGTTACGTCCGGGCGGCAACGGGCGAGGATGCCGATGTCGTCGTGATCAACACGTGCGCCGTGCGCGACAATGCAGCGGGCAAGCTCTACGGCACCCTCGGGCACCTGAAGTCGCGCAAGGACAAGCGTGCCGGGATGCAGATCGCGGTCGGCGGGTGCCTGGCGCAGATGGACAAGCAGCGGGTGCTCGACAAGGCGCCGTGGGTGGACGTCGTCTTCGGCACACACAACATGGGATCGCTGCCGAGTCTGCTCGAGCGTGCCCGCCACAACGAGGAGGCGGAACTCGAGATCCTCGAAGCGCTCGAGGTGTTCCCGTCCACGCTGCCCACCAAGCGTGACAGCGTGTCGTCAGGCTGGGTCTCGATCTCCGTCGGGTGCAACAACACCTGCACGTTCTGCATCGTGCCGAGCCTGCGGGGCAAGGAGAAGGATCGACGCCCGGGCGACATCCTCAATGAGATCCGCCTCCTGGTCGACGACGGTGCGATCGAGGTCACTCTCCTCGGACAGAACGTGAACTCGTACGGTGTCGAGTTCGGCGACCGACAGGCCTTCGGCAAGCTTCTCCGCGCCGCCGGGGAGATCGAGGGACTCGAGCGGATCCGGTTCACGAGCCCGCACCCCGCCGCCTTCACGGACGACGTCATCGATGCGAT
Source organism: Microbacterium sp. bgisy207 (assembly GCF_057706855.1). Taxonomy (NCBI): domain Bacteria; kingdom Bacillati; phylum Actinomycetota; class Actinomycetes; order Micrococcales; family Microbacteriaceae; genus Microbacterium; species Microbacterium sp. bgisy207. The sequence continues at coordinate 71,828 of NZ_JBYIPB010000014.1, read as the reverse complement.
GGCTGAGACCCCTTCCGTCATGCCGCAGCTCCACATGCCGCTGCAATCGGGCAGCGACCGCATCCTCCGCGCGATGCGACGGTCGTACCGCAGCGATCGGTTCCTGGGCATCCTCGAGCGCGTGCGCGAACGTATCCCGCACGCCGCGATCTCGACCGACATCATCGTCGGTTTCCCCGGTGAGACCGAGCAGGACTTCGAGGATACGATGCGCGTCGTCGAGCAAGCCCGGTTCGCCAGCGCGTTCACGTTCCAGTACTCGATTCGCGAAGGCACTCCCGCCGCGACGATGCCTGACCAGGTCCCCAAGGCTGTGGTTCAGGAGCGCTACAACCGACTCATCGCCCTGCAGGAGCGCATCAGCCTCGAGGAGAACCACGCCCAGATCGGGCGTCAGCTCGATGTCCTCGTCTCCACGGGGGAGGGTAAGAAGGACGCGGCGACCAGACGCCTCACCGGTCGCGCGGAAGACAATCGACTCGTGCACTTCGAGGTGCCGGAGGGCTCCGACATCCCGCGCCCGGGCGATGTCGTCACGGTGACCGTGACTCACGCGGCCCCGTTCCACCTGCTCGCCGATGCACCTGAGGGAGCCCGACTCCGTATCCGTCGCACGCGCGCCGGCGATGCCTGGGATCGGTCGCTCGCCGAGTCCTGTGCGGTCCCGGCTGCCACGGAGGACGGCGAGCGTCGCTCCGTCTCGCTGGGCCTGCCCACGGTGCGTGTGGGAGTCTGACACGACGGCTCCCGTGGACATCGACACCAGCGGGGCGCCGACGCTCTGGGTCATCGTCGGACCGACCGGCAGCGGCAAGAGCGAGACCTCGCTGGCGCTCGCGCAGGCACTGATGCGGCGCGGTCGCGGCGCGGAGATCGTCAACGCCGACGCGATGCAGCTCTATCGCGGCATGGACATCGGCACGGCCAAGCTCTCCGAGACCGAGCGGCGCGGGATCCCGCACCACCTGCTCGACGTGCTCGACGTCACCGACGAAGCTGCCGTCGCGACCTATCAGCCGGCGGCGCGCGCGGCCATCACCGACATCCACGCCCGCGGGGCGGACGCGATCCTCGTCGGCGGATCGGGCCTGTACGTCTCGGGCGTGATCTACGACTTCCGTTTCCCTCCCCGCGATCCCATCCGGCGTGCCCGCCTCGAGACCGAAGCTGCCGAGGTCGGAATCGGCGTGCTGGTGGAGCGCCTGCGTCGACTCGATCCCGTGACGGCGGCGCGCGTCGATCCTGCCAACGAGCGGCGGGTGATCCGCGCCCTCGAGGTCATCGAGTCCGGAAGCGCCGGTCACGGGGCGGCGTTGCCCGACGCTCCGGTCCTCTGGCATCCCACCACCCGAATGCTCGGCCGGCGCGTGGCGCGGGAGGACCTCGTGGGCCGCCTCGATGCTCGCGTCGAACGGATGTGGGCGTCGGGGCTTGTCGAGGAGGTCGAGGGTCTTCGCGCGAAAGGGATCGAGCGGGGCGTCACCGCGCGGCGGGCGATCGGCTACGCGCAGGCGCTCGCTCAGCTCGCGGGAGAGCTGACGGCTGCGGCGGCGATCGCGCAGACCCAGGCGCTCACGCGTCGCTACGCGCGACGTCAGGTGTCGTGGTTTCGTCGCTACACCGGTGTGCACTGGCTCGAGCCCGACGCCGACGTGGCGCAGCTCACCGGCCCCTGAGCATGCGGTCCGGCTCGAGGAGGCTCGCGGGGCACAGCGCTCCTAGACTGAGGACATGTCCACCGCCATCTCGTTCACGAAGGGCCACGGGACCGGCAACGACTTCGTCATCGTGCCCGACGCCGATGGGGAACTGCACCTCACCGACGACCAGGTCGCCGCGCTCTGCGATCGGCGCTTCGGCGTGGGTGCCGACGGGCTGCTGCGCGTCGTGCGGGCCGCAGCCATCGCCGAGGGTGCGGCAGCGACCGCCGCGGGCGTGGAATGGTTCATGGACTACCGCAACGCCGACGGCTCCGCCGCGGAGATGTGTGGGAACGGCGTCCGCGTCTTCGCACGCTACCTCACGGCGGTCGGCTGGGCGGATGCCGAGGCGGGGCCTGTCCTGATCGGGACGCGCGCCGGGGTCAAGCCGGTGACCGTTCACGAGCGCGGATTCGAGGTCGATCTGGGGACGTTCCGGATCGACGAGTCCGAGGTGCTCGTGCGCGCCCGCCACCTCGATGTCGCGCGCCCCGGAATCGGAGTGGACGTGGGAAACCCGCACGTCGTGGTCGCTCTGCCCAGTCACAGTGAGCTCACCGGCATCGATCTGTCCCGCGCGCCGCAGCTGGAGCCCGCGCCGTCTTCGGGCGCGAACGTGGAGTTCGTCGTTCCGAGCGACCCGCTGGTTCACGAGGGGACCGGGGGGATCACGATGCGCGTGTTCGAGCGCGGCGTCGGTGAGACGCTCTCCTGCGGCACGGGCGTCGCGGCGGCCGCGCTCGCGGTTCGCCACTGGGCGGGTGCTGCGGCGCCAGACGTGTGGCAGGTCGGCGTGCCCGGCGGTGAGCTCGGTGTCCGTGTCGTGGACGTCGGCGGCGAGCCGCACGTCTTGCTCGCCGGCCCGGCAACACTCGTCTTCTCGGGCGAGATCGCTCTCGCCTAGCTGCGCGTCAGACCAGATCGACCGGGGCGGTTGCGGACGATCCGTGGCGACGCACCCGAAGGACGCGGAAGCCCTTCGCCGTCGCAGACCGGTGCACCGAGTAGCCCGGGTGGAATGTCGCCGTCAACCAGCGCTGGAGGGAATCCGACCCGAGGTTGCGGGAAACGACGAGCCAGGCATCCGACCGCTCGTCGAGCCTCGGGATCCACTCCTCGAGGAGGCCGTGCAATTGGTTCTTGCCGACGCGGATGGGCGGGTTCGAGCGGATCGTACGGAAGACGACATCCTCGGGAACATCGCCGGGCAGCACAGCGTTGACGTTGGACAGACCGAGTGTGCTGGCGTTTGCTCGCACGAGGTCGAGAGCACGCTCGTTCACATCGACGGCCCAGACCGTTGCGTGTGGGGCATCCATCGCCAGCGTGAGGGCGATCGGCCCCCAGCCACATCCGAGATCCAGCAGATGCCCCCCGGCCGGTGGCGGAGGGGTATTGCCGAGCAGCACCGCAGTGCCCGTGTCGATGTGATCCGGGCTGAACACACCGCTGGCGGTGACGACGTCGACAGGCTGGCCGGCGATCGACACGCGGATCCGCCGGAGATTCTCGGGGCTGGAAGGCGACGACGAGAAGTAGTGATCGCTCTCCATGGCGACGAGCGTAGCGGAGGACAGGCCACCCCCGGGAGGCTAGAGTTTACGGATGCCCGCACGGCGGGTATCCGACGGAGAACATGATGGACAACACCCCAGACGCACCGCAGACCTCTTCTGAGGACCGGGTCGACCCTGTCGAGCGGGTGCTGCAGCGCGCCCGAGGGCGATCGGACGTGTGGGTGTTCGGGGCGGCGCAGGCGCTCCAGGATGCCGCCACTGCCGTCGGCACCGATTCCGACGGGGATCAGTGGGACCGTGAGGAGCGCGCGGCGCTCCGACGGATCCCCGGGCTCTCGACTGAGCTCGAAGATGTCACGGAAGTCGAGTACCGCCAGCTTCGTCTCGAGAACGTCGTCCTCGTCGGCGTGCACCCGCAGGGGGAGCAGGAGGATGCCGAGAACTCGCTGCGCGAACTTGCCGCGCTTGCCGAAACGGCCGGCGCCGTCGTGCTCGACGGTGTCCTCCAGCGGCGTCCCCACCCGGACCCGGCGACCTATCTCGGGCGGGGCAAGGCCGAGGAGCTCCGCGACATCGTCGCGTCCCTCGGCGCTGACACGGTGATCGCCGACACGGAACTGGCACCGAGCCAACGCCGTGCTCTCGAGGACGTCGTCAAGGTGAAGGTGATCGACCGCACGACGGTCATCCTCGACATCTTCAGTCAGCACGCCAAGAGCCGCGAGGGCAAGGCCCAGGTCGAGCTGGCGCAGCTCGAGTATCTTCTGCCGCGCCTGCGCGGGTGGGGCGAGTCGATGAGCCGCCAGGCCGGTGGCCAGGTCGGCGCAGGAGGCGCGGGAATGGGCTCGCGCGGCCCCGGCGAGACGAAGATCGAGCTCGATCGCCGTCGCATCCGCACGCGTATGGCGCAGTTGCGCCGACAGATCCGCGACTTCGCGCCGGCACGGGAGGCCAAGCGCGCGGAGCGACGCCGAAACACGGTTCCCTCCGTCGCGATCGCGGGGTACACCAATGCCGGGAAATCGAGTCTGCTCAATCGCCTCACGGGCGCCGGCGTGCTTGTCGAGAATGCCCTGTTCGCGACCCTCGACGCCACCGTGCGGCGCACCGAGGCATCCGATGGTCGCGTCTACACCCTGACCGACACCGTCGGGTTCGTGCGCAACCTGCCGCACCAACTCGTTGAAGCGTTCCGCTCAACGCTCGAAGAGGTCGGTCAGTCGGATGTGATCGTGCACGTGGTGGATGCCTCCCACCCCGACCCCGCCGCGCAGCTGGCGACGGTGCGCGATGTCATCGGCGATGTCGGGGCGCGCGATCTTCCCGAGCTCGTCGTGTTCAACAAGGCAGACCTCGTGGACGAGTCGACGCGAATGGTGCTGCGCGGCCTCGAGCCGGCAGCCCTGTTCGCCTCGTCGCGCACCGGGGAGGGAATCGCCGAGCTCCGTGCCGCGATCGAGCGAGCGCTGCCGCTGCCGGCGGTGGAGGTGCACGCGGTCGTTCCCTACGAGCGGGGTGACCTCGTCTCTGCCGCACACGAGAGCGGCCACGTCGTGACGATCACGCACGAGGAGGACGGGACGGCGCTGCACGCGTTCGTGTCCGAGAAGCTCGCAGCCGAGCTTGCTCCCTTCAGCTCAGCGCCAGCGGCGCGACGTCCCGGGGAGTGAACCCGAACGCTGCGCCGAGGAAGGCCAGCTCGGTCTCCAGTGCGTGGATCACCGTCTCCGCGCGCCGGAATCCGTGCCCTTCGCCGTCGTAGAGGACGTAGGCGTGAGGCACGCCGCCCGCGGTCAGGGCGTGACGGATCGCTTCGGCCTGCGCGGGCGGGACCACCTCGTCGTCGGCACCCTGGAGCAGCAGCATCGGGACGTCGAATCCCTCCGGGTGCGAGAGCGGGGATCGTTCGAGATACAGCTCCTCGGCGTCCGGGAGCGGACCGATGAGTCCGTCCAGGTAGCGGGCTTCGAAGTCGTGCGTCTCGGCCGCCAGCGCCCGGGCGTCGCCGACGCCGTACCGCGAGATACCCGCTGCGAAGACGGTGCCCCGCGCGATAGCGGCAAGGACCGTCCAGCCTCCCGCTGAGCCGCCCTCGATGGCGATGCGCGCGGGATCCGCCATTGCGGTCTCGGCGAGGTGTGCCGCCGCCGCGCTGACATCATCGACATCGACGACGCCCCACATCCCGCGCAGGCGATCACGGTACGCGCGACCGTATCCGCTGGAGCCGCCGTAGTTGACATCGAGCACGCCGATGCCGCGACTGGTGAAGTACGCGATCTTCGGGGATGCAGCGCCTCCGACGTGGCCGGTAGGCCCGCCGTGGACGAGGACGAGATACGGGGGCAGTTCGCCCTCGGGCCCCGCGACGTCGGGATTGGTCGGGGCGAACGCGAAGGCGTGCACCTCGCCGTGTGGTCCGGATGTCGTCACCGCGACAGGCGTGGGGGACCACTCTGCGGGCCATGCGGCCTCGCCCCCGGTGACAGACTCCCAGCGCGCCGTCGCGCTGTCGACCACCCACACCCCGGATGCGCCGTCGGTGCGGGTCCCGATGATCAGTGCGCGTCCGCCTGCGGCATCCTCGACGGACGCGCCCGCCGTCACGGGAGCGCCGAGGTCACGGTCCTCGCCCGCGGGCGAGACCGTCACGACACGGTCGGATCCGTCCGTGCGCACGGCGATCGCATGCCCACCCTCGGTCGGGGCGTACCACCGGGCGCCGAGCGACCACAGCGGTCCGCCGGTGTCCGCGGCGGCGGTATCGATGCGTGTCACGCCCGCGGAGGCCGACCAGGCGTGCAGGTTCCAGCGCCCGTCGGGGTCGTCGACGAACACGAGGTGTTCGGCGTCGGTCCACTCGGGCTGCAGGGGCGCTCGATCGACGCCGCCCGCGATGACCTCCCAGCCCGTGACCCGCCCATCGACGAGCCTGCCCACGCGAATCTCCGTCCTGTCCCACGGCATGTGCGGGTGGTTCCACGCGACCCACGCGAGGTGCTTTCCGTCGGGTGACACCGCGGGGTGCGCGAGGAAGTCGCTGCCGGCGACAACCGACACGACCCGCTCGGCATCCGTTGCCGCCGAACCGTCGACGGGGAGGCGCACGATATCGCGAGCGGGCGCGCCGGCCGCTGCGTGGTCCTCTCGGATCGCCCACAGGTGGCCGGCTGCGAACCGGAGACCTCCGAACCGCATCGCCGTGTCCGCGGGAGTCAGAGGACGCGGAGAAGATCCCTCCTGTCGAATCCACACTCGCTGGTCAGTCTTCTCGACGAAGCACAGCGCGCCGTCATCCGTGGCGGCCCATGCCCCGCCGCCGTACTCGTGCACGCGCGAGCGGGCGTTCCACGGCGGCGGAAGAAGCTCATCGACGGCCCCGTCGGTAAGGCGACGCCGAATGGTCGTGCGCCCGCCCTCGGCCGGTACGCTCTCTCCCCACCAGATCTGTTCGCCCTCCGGGAGGGTGACGAATCTCGCCCCCTCGTATCGCGGTGAGGCGGCCGTGACGGATGCTGCAGACAGCGGCGAGGGCCAACTGCCGAACGGGAGTCGAGGGCGGGAGGTTTCCATACCGCCCACGCTACGCGGGATGGGTCAGCCCTTCGGGGGAGAAGCCTCGGACTCGACGATCGTGACCGTTTCGGACTCCTCTGCCGCGGCATCCGGCTCGGCTGCTGCCGCGTCCCGCTCCGACACCACGATCTCGATGATCTCGCGCCGTTGGAGCAGTTCGAGCACCCACGCGACGATCACGGTCGCGAGGAAGACGACGACGTCGCCGAACGAGAGCGGACGAAGCGCCAGGAGCCAGATGACCGCGATCACGACGAGCGCGATGCGGATCGCGACGCGGTACCTCGCGAGGAAGCGTCCGAATCCTCCGGTATCGAGGCCGCGGGCTGCCAGCGTCGCGCGAATGGTCGCGTTGAAGCCGCTGACGCCCCCGCGTGTCGCGATGGCTGACCGGCTCGACCCCATCAGCCAGCCGATGACAGCGATCACGACCCCGAGCAGGGCGATCACGAGCGCGCTCTGGGCCATGGATGCCGTGAGCTGCCCGTAGATCACGCCGATCGCCGAGGGGGAGAGGTCGAGCTGCCCGGCAACGACGGTGCTGGCTGCCCCGCCGATGCCGAAGCCCGCCGCGAGCATGCCGCCGCCGATGAAGATCCCGACCCCGGTGCCGACCACGGCGACGCTGCGGCGCCGAGCGATGGCGATGGCAAGGACGAACAGGGCGATCGTCACGATCGAGAGCCACCACCCGACGGCGTCGGCGAGCGCGTAGACGGTGCGGAAGGCGATGAGCGCCTCCCCATCGCCGATGATGATGGTCTTGTCGATCGCCGGAATGAGACTCGCTACTCCCACGCCGCTCTCGGTGAGCCGGTCCTTGACCTGATCGATGATCGGTCCGAGGGCGATTCCGAGCCCGTCGTCGTCGAGGACGAGGATGCCGCCGCCATCGGCGGTGGCGACGGTCGCGATCGATCGATGAACCCCGCGGAGCGCGAAAGACCAGACGTCGGAGAACGCTTCCGACGCGACGATGCGCTCGACCGCCGAATTCACGAGGCTCTGCACCCCCTGCGCTGCGGGAGCCCGAAGCACGTCAAGTGCGGTGGATGCCGCGGGCGGAAGCCCCAGGCTGTCGATGCCGTCGAAGACCTGGTCGGTCAGCGCCGCGAAATCGACCTGTTCATCGATGGCGGCGGTGGCCTGATCGATGATCAGGTCCTGCACCGCGGGGTCCTCGGTCAGCGGCGCGAACGTCGAGACGAACGCATCCTCATCGACCAGCTGCACGCGCGCCCAGGTGGTCACCACCGATACCGGGACGAGGATCGTGGCGATGACGATGACGAGCGCAGAAAGCGCGGCCCGCCACCACCCGCCGGACGGGGCGGTGCGACCCGCCAGACGGGCATTCTCGGCCTCGAGGGCACGGATGCGGGATTCGAGGTCTTCGGGTGAGAGCGAGCTCATGCGGCCATTCTGGCGGAAGTGTCCCGACCGCCGCGCGCCCGCGAGATAACGACTGCGTCGCGTTACACGGCGCGCAGGACCGCGACGACTTTCCCGAGCACTGTGGCGTCGTCGCCGAGGATCGGTTCGAACGCCGAGTTCCGAGGCAGCAACCACGTGTGACCGTCCCGCTGTCGGAAGGCCTTCACCGTCGCCTCGCCGTCGAGCATCGCGGCCACGATGTCTCCGTTGTCCGCGGTGGCCTGTGAACGCACCACGACCCAGTCACCGTCGCAGATCGCGGCGTCGATCATCGACTCCCCGCTCACCCGCAGCATGAACAACTCGCCCTTGCCGACGAGCTGTCGCGGCAACGGGAAGATCTCCTCGATCTGCTGGTCGGCGGTGATGGGGACGCCGGCGGCGATCCGTCCCACCAGCGGAACCATGGCCGCGTCTCCGACGGCGGGAGAGGTGTCGGCGGGGTTCTCAGCGGCCATGCCGGGAAGATCGATCAGCACCTCCATCGCGCGGGTCTTGCCGGCGTCGCGTCGGAGGTAGCCGCTGAGTTCGAGCTGATTGAGCTGATGGGTCACGCTCGACAGGCTCTTGAGGCCGACCGCGTCGCCGATCTCGCGCATGCTCGGCGGGTACCCGTTGCGGGCAATGGCCCGCTGGATCACCTCGAGAATCGCGAGCTGCTTCTCGCTGAGGCTGCGTCGCCGCCGCGTGCCCGTGCGCTCCCGTGCCGGCTCCTCGTTCATGCCCTTGCTCCTGTCATCGCTCCCGCCCATTCCGCACTCCTCTTCGAATGTCGGAGGTCGGTGATTGCGTGTGTTCATCGAAACGGTAACCGCCTCGGCGGCGTTTCGCGGGTTGCTGGGCCGCGTGTCGTGTTCGAACGGCGCTCGACCCTCACCCCGCTTGACATCGACAATACTCGAAGATAACTTCGGAAGAGAGATTCGTATCCGCCCCTCCCGGCCGAGAGGTGGATACGAATCTCTCCCCGATACGACGGAGGATGACATGACGACGATCGCTCTCAGCCGCCCCGGCGCACCTCGCGCAGAGGTCCGTCCTCGCACGCAGCCCCACCGCACGGCGACGAGACTGCGCCTGACAGCGCGGGGGCGCGCGGTTCTGGCGGCGCTTGCCGCGCTCCCCGCAATCGTCGTGCTCGTAGGCGCGATCCTCGGAGGCGGGGCAGCACTCGCGTCGCTCGAGGGCGGTGCGTCCGCCGGTTCTTTCGAGACGGTCACCGTGATGCCCGGGGACTCCCTCTGGTCGATCGCGGAAGAGATCGCACCGGATGTTGATCCGCGTGATGTCGTGGCGGAGATCGCTCGCCTCAACGGCCTGACCGGCAGTGTCGTCGGGGCCGGCCAGCGGCTGGCGATCCCTACTGCCTATAGCGAGTGATCCTTCCTGCCTACAGCGAGTGATCCTTCGCCCGCGGCCCGCGGCTCGGCCGCGCGGCACCGTACGATGGGACGGGTGACGATCCGCCTCGATGATCTCCCGCTTCGCGACGACCTGCGGGGCCTGACACCCTACGGCGCGCCGCAGGCGCCGCTGCCTGTCGCCTTGAACGTCAACGAGAACACCCACCCGGTGCCGCGGGAGGTGGCAGACGACATCCTCGATGCCATCGGCCGTGCGCTCGGCGAGATCAACCGCTACCCCGACCGTGAGTTCCTGGAATTGCGTGAGGGTTTTGCCGACTACCTCAAGCACGGTCTGTCAGCCGATCAGATCTGGGCCGCCAACGGTTCCAACGAGGTGCTTCAGCACGTGCTGCAGGCGTTCGGGGGGCCGGGGCGTCGCGCCTTCGGGTTCGCCCCCACGTACTCGATGTACCCGCTCCTGACGCGAGCGACCGGCGCGGAGTGGGTGGCGGGGACCCGTGGCGCGGACTACACCCTCGACGCGGACTCGGCAGCCGATCAGGTGGCGGCCGCCGATCCCGATCTGGTGTTCCTGTGCGCGCCGAACAACCCCACGGGCACACCCCTGGGCCTTGACGTCATCGACGCCGTCTACGAGGTGTCGCGCGGAATCGTGGTCGTCGACGAGGCCTATTTCGAGTTCGCGCCTGCCTCCGCCCCCTCAGCGCTCTCGCTGCTGCCCGGTCGCGAAAGACTCCTGGTGTCACGGACCATGAGCAAGGCGTTCGCGTTCGCGGGTGCCCGCGTCGGGTATCTCGCCGCAGATCCTGCCGTCATCGATGCGCTGCGACTGGTGCGTCTGCCCTATCACTTGAGCTCGCTCACGCAGGCCGCAGCGATCGCGGCTCTGTCTCACGCGCCGATCATGCTTCAGATGGTGGACGACATCATCGCTCAGCGCGATCGCATCTCTGCGACCGTCGAGGCGCTCGGCTACCGGGCGTACGAGTCGTGGACCAACTTCGTGCTCTTCAGCGGCGTCGAAGATCCTCGGCGGACCTGGCAGCAGCTCTACGATCGCGGCATCCTGGTGCGCGACATCGGTATCCCGCGGAGCCTGCGCGTGTCTGCGGGGACCGAGGAGGAGACCACCGCGTTCTTGGAGGCACTCGCGTCGATAGACTCTCGCGCATGAGCAGCAGTCGAACCGCGACGGTGACCCGCGCGACGAGCGAATCCCGCGTCGAGCTGAGCCTGGACCTCGACGGCACGGGCGCGAGCACGATCGATACCGGCGTTCCGTTCTACGACCACATGCTCACGGCGTTCGCCAAACACTCCCTCACCGACCTGACGATCCGCGCCGAGGGAGACATCGACATCGACGCGCACCACACCGTCGAGGACGTGGCGATCGTGCTCGGCGACGCGATCCGCGAGGCGCTCGGCGACAAGTCCGGCATCTCCCGTTACGGTGACGCCCTCGTCCCCCTCGATGACGCTCTGGCGCAGGCGGTCGTCGACATCAGCGGGCGCCCGTATCTCGTTCACGACGGCGAGCCCGACGGGTTCGCCCTCCACCTGATCGGTGGTCACTTCACCGGATCGCTCGTGCGACACACGTTCGAGGCGATCAGCTATCACGCCGGACTCACCGTCCACCTCCGGGTGCTCGCCGGCCGCGACCCCCACCACATCGCGGAGGCCGAGTACAAGGCGTTCGCGCGTGCGTTCCGCCAGGCGAAGGCGATCGACCCTCTCGTGCACGGCATCCCGAGCACGAAGGGCGCGCTGTGACGGCGGTGTCCGATTCCGCCGCGCGCCCCACGGTGGCGGTCCTGGACTACGGCTCGGGCAATGTCCACTCAGCCGTCAAGGCGCTCATCCTTGCCGGTGCGGACGCGCGTTTGACGGATGATCGAGACGAGATCATGGCCGCTGACGGGCTCGTCGTGCCCGGCGTGGGAGCCTTCCGGTCGGTCGTCGATGCGCTGCGGCACTCGCGTGCCGATCAGCTCATCGAGCGGCGCCTGGCGGGGGGACGGCCGGTTCTCGGGATCTGCGTCGGGATGCAGGTGATGTTCGAGCACGGTGTGGAACGCGGCTCCGACAGCATCGGCCTGGGTCAGTGGCCGGGCGCCGTCACCGAGCTCGACGCGCCGGTGCTCCCGCACATGGGGTGGAACACCGTCGAGGCCGGATCGGGCTCGACGCTGTTTCGCGGGATCGAGACGGAGCGGTTCTACTTCGTTCACTCGTACGCTGCTCAGAAGTGGACGCTGGAAGCCCAGGAGCCCTTCCCGGCCGCCGTGGTGACGTGGGCCACCCACGGGGTGCCCTTCGTGGCAGCCGTGGAGAACGGTCCCCTCAGCGCGACGCAATTCCACCCCGAGAAATCAGGGGATGCCGGCATCCGTCTGCTCGCGAATTGGATCGAGAGCCTGGACGCGGCTACCCTCTGAACTCGTGCCTGCCCCCGAGAGCCGTCGGCGTGCCGCGGGCTCCGTGAACCCGCCCGAGGAACCATGAACGACTTCGCGTCTACGCCCGAACTCATCCTCCTGCCCGCCGTCGACGTCGCCGACGGAAAGGCGGTGCGGCTGACGCAGGGCGCCGCGGGATCCGAGACGAGCTATGGCGACCCCGTCGACGCGGCGGTCGACTGGGCGCGGCAGGGGGCGCAGTGGATCCACCTCGTCGACCTCGACGCCGCATTCGGCCGAGGAAGCAACGCGGGGATCATCCGCAAGGTCATCAAGCAGGTCAAGGGCGTCCGCGTCGAGGTCTCGGGCGGCATCCGTGATGACCGCAGCCTCGAGCTGGCGCTCGAGTACGGCGCCGAGCGGGTGAATCTGGGTACCGCGGCCCTTGAAAACCCCGAGTGGGCTGCCGATGTGATCGGGCGCTACGGGGAGCTCGTCGCCGTGGGTCTCGATGTGCGTGGGACGACTCTCGCCGCGCGCGGCTGGACGGAGGAGGGCGGTGACCTCTGGGCGGTGCTGGACCGACTCGAGGATGCCGGATGCAGCCGCTATGTCGTGACCGATGTCACCAAGGACGGCACGCTGCGAGGCCCGAACCTCGATCTGCTGCGCGAGGTGACCTCACGCACGCCCAAGCCCGTGATCGCCTCGGGCGGCGTCGCGACCCTCGATGACATCGCTGCTCTGCGCGAACTGGTCCCGCTCGGCGTGGAGGGCGCGATCGTCGGGAAGGCCCTGTACTCGGGTGCCTTCACCCTGGCCGAGGCGCTGGATGTCGCCGGAGGCTGACGACGCACCGCTGCCGCCCCGGGCGCCGCGTGACGGATCGGCCCCCGCGGCCGACTCCGCGGGGTTTCCGTGGGCGGGGCGCAGTTTCGAGGCGAACCCGTTCGCGGGCGATGACGGCTCGGCAGACCCTGCGCTCATCGAAGCCCTCACGCGGTTTCGTGCGGGGGACGCCTCCGTTGTCGGCGTCATCGAGGCGTACCGGGCGGCGCGGCTGCTCATCCCGCTGATCGCCGAGAAGGGCGATGAGGGCGTCGGCGCGCATGGGCTGACCGTGGACAAGACGCAGGAGTTGTCGATCGTCACCGTCGCCGCGCCTGACGGGAGGCGCGTGCTGCCCGTGTTCTCTTCGGTCGCCACGATGAGTGCGTGGGACAGCGCGGCACGGCCGGTTCCCGCCGACGGTGTGCGCACGGCAGCTGCCGCCGTCGAGGACGGAACAGACCTCATCGTGCTCGATCCTGGATCGGACACCGAGTTCGTCATCCGTCGCCCCGCGGTGTGGGCGATCGCGCAGGGACAGGCGTGGGAGCCTGCGCACACCTCACCCGAGGTGTTCGCGGGATTTCAGGAGAGCATCGGGGCCGAACTCGCGGTCCTCGACCTCGCGCTGGCGCCGGGGGACCCGGATGGTCGGGGGAGGGGACCCGAGGTGCAGGTGCAGCTCGATCTCATGCCGGGACTCGATCGCAACGAGCTCGATGCCGTGCTCCAGCGGCTCGCGAAGCGCTGGGCGGCAGATGACCGCATCGCGGTGCTGGTGGACTCGCTGACCGTCAAAATCCGGCGCTCGCAGGTCTGAGGCGGGCGCTGGACGGTCGCCATCGCCGCGCGACCGCGGTCGTCGCTGGGGGGAGTTCGTCCTCAGGTGACGGGTCCGGTCCACTTCTCGCCGGGGCCCTTGCCGATCGGGTCGGGGATCGCGGATGCTTCACGGAACGCCAGCTGCAGCGAACGCAACCCGTCTCGCAGTGACCGGGCGTGCATGTCGCTGATCTCGGGTGCACCTGCCGTGATGAGACCGGCGAGGGCGTTGATGAGCTTGCGGGCCTCATCGAGGTCGCGCTCGCGCTCGGGGTCGTCGGCGAGGCCCACCTTCACAGCCGCGGCGCTCATGAGGTGGACGGCGGTCGTCGTGATGACCTCGACCGCGGGAACGTCGGCGATGTCCCGGGAGGCTGCCGCGGCGGCCTCGGCATCCTCGTCCCAGCGTCGTTCGCGCTCCCGGTCGCGGCGGTCGCGCGATCCGTCCTCGGATGCTGCGGGGTCGGGGAAACCGGGAATCGTGGTCACGTGATGCCTTCTGCTAGACTTATGCGGGCTCCGGAGCATTTCGCCCCGGAAACGAAAGAGGATCACATCCCACCCGCGCTTGCCGCTCAAGGCTACCGGGTCCACGCACTCCGCTCCGTCTCGCACCATGTGTGTTCGACGGGGTAGCGCTCGACATCCACGGTCGAGCGGGAGGGTGCAGAAAGCCGGTGCAGCGCGCCGTGCGGGTGGAGTGCTCTGATCTCACCCGCGGCGCACCCCGTGTCGCGGTGCCTTCCACCCGCACGAAGAGGAGTTCCGCATCAGCGATCCCCGCATCAACGAGCGCATTCGCGTGCCCGAGGTCCGCTTGGTCGGTCCCGGCGGCGAGCAGGTCGGTGTCGTTCGCATCGAAGTCGCGCAGCGTCTGGCACAAGAGGCCGATCTCGACCTGGTCGAGGTTGCCCCGAACTCGAAGCCGCCCGTGGTCAAGATCATGGACTACGGCAAGTTCAAGTACGAGGCTGCGCAGAAGGCGAAGGAAGCGCGACGCAACCAGGCCAACACGGTTCTCAAAGAGGTCCGGTTCCGCTTGAAGATCGAACCGCACGACTACGAGACCAAGCGCAAGCACGCGGAGTCGTTCCTCAAGGCCGGTGACAAGGTCAAGGCGATGATCCTGTTCCGCGGGCGTGAGCAGTCGCGTCCCGAACAGGGCGTGCGTCTGCTGCGTCGGTTCGCGGAGGATGTCGCCGAATGGGGCACCGTCGAATCCAACCCCACGATCGACGGCCGCAACATGACGATGGTGATCGCGCCGCACAAGAACAAGTCCGAGGCGAAGGCCGAGCAGAACGCTCAGCGCGCAGCCACCAAGGAGGCCGCGCGCCAGTCCGCCCGAGGCGACAGCACCGAGCCGACGGCCGCTCCCGCCGAGTAGGCCCCCCAGACTCCCGCCCGGCGGGAACACACAACGAAGGATAAGAAGATGCCGAAGCAGAAGACCCACTCGGGTGCCAAGAAGCGCTTCAAGGTCACCGGAACCGGGAAGATCAAGAAGCAGCAGGCGAACCTCCGCCACAACTTCGAAGGCAAGCCCACCAAGCGCACGCGCCGTCTGTCGGCGGACAAGATGCTCGCCCCCGGTGACGCGAAGGTCGCCAAGAAGCTTCTGGGCATCTGAGCGCCCCGGCACGAACAGGAACGAAACGAAATGGCTAGAGTCAAGCGGGCTGTCAACGCCCACAAGAAGCGTCGCGTCATCCTCGAGCGCGCATCCGGCTACCGCGGACAGCGTTCGCGCCTGTACCGCAAGGCGAAGGAGCAGGTCACCCACTCGCTCGTCTACGCGTACCGCGACCGCCGCAAGCGCAAGGGCGACTTCCGTCGCCTGTGGATCCAGCGCATCAACGCGGCGAGCCGCCAGAACGGTCTCACCTACAACCGCTTCATCCAGGGTCTGAACCTGGCGGGCGTGCAGGTCGACCGCCGGATGCTGGCAGAGCTCGCCGTCAACGAGCCGAAGGTCTTCGCCTCGCTCGTGGACACCGCCAAGAAGGCACTGCCCAGCGACGTCAACGCACCCAAGTCCGCCTGAGCGGCCGAACAGTGCGCGAAGGGCGCCTCCGGATCGGAGGCGCCCTTCGCGTGCGTGAGGGGACGGTACCCCTAAACTGGGCGCGTGCTGGAGAATCCGCGATCGCCGCGCGTGCGCGCGGTCGCGAAGCTGTCCAAGCGCAGCGCCCGGCAAGAGACCGGACTCTTCCTGCTCGAGGGACCGCAGGCTGTCCGAGAAGCCCTCACGTATCGTCCCGATGCACTGGTGGAGCTCTACACGACGCCCGCCGCGCTCGACCGTCACACAGACATCCGTGAGGCCGCACGCGAGTCGGGTCTGGACATCGATCTCGCCAGCGAAGCGGTCCTCGACGCCATGGCCGACACCGTCACCCCCCAGGGGATCGTCGCCGTCGCCCGGCAGACCCCGTCCACCGTGGCGGAGGTGTTCGACGCACTGCCCCGGCTGGTCGCCATCTGCGAGCAGGTGCGTGATCCGGGCAACCTCGGCACCATCATCCGCGCCGCCGACGCCGCCGGTGCGGACGCCGTCGTCCTGACGGGCAAGTCCGTCGACCCGTACAACCCGAAGGTCGTGCGTTCGACGACGGGTTCGCTGTTTCACCTGCCGATCGCGGTCGGTGTGGAACTGCCCGAGGCGGTGGAGCGGGCACATGCTGCCGGCATCCGGGTCGTTGCCGCAGATGTGGACGGCACCGACTTCCTGGCCTCGCGGGACCTGCTGGCGGAGCCGACGGCGTGGCTGTTCGGCAACGAGGCGCGCGGTCTCGAGGAGGATGCCCTCTCGCACGCGGACCTGTCGCTGCGTCTGCCGATCTACGGCAAAGCCGAATCGCTCAATCTCGCGACGGCGGCGAGCGTGTGCCTGTACGAGACGGCCTTCGCGCAGCGCTCGGTCCGCGTGGGTGCGCCCGGCTGATCGCCTCCTGGCGCGTCGGTAGACTCGTCTCTCGTGTCTGATGCTGCCGGCCCCGAGGCTTCTCGCCCTCCCGTGATCACCCCCGAGGCGGTGGAGTCCGCTGTCTCCGATGCGCTGACAGCGATCGCCGCCGCCGACGACACCGCCTCGCTCAAGGCTGCTCGCGCGGCCCATGTCGGCGAGGGGTCGCCGCTTGCCCGCCTCAATGCGACGCTTCGCGATGTCGCCCCCGACCGCAAGGCCGAGTTCGGAAAGCTCATCGGGCAGGCGCGCGGTCGAGTCACGCAGGCGCTCGGTGCCCGCGAAGCGGAGGTCGAGGCCGCCGAACTGCGGGCCCGACTGGAGGCAGAGGCCATCGACGTCACCGCGCTGCCCACGCGCGCCCGCGTCGGCGCCCGGCATCCACTGACCCTTCTCCAGGAGGAGATCGCGGATGTGTTCGTCGGGATGGGCTGGGAGGTCGCCGAAGGCCCCGAGCTCGAACACGAGTGGTTCAACTTCGACGCCCTGAACTTCGACGTCGACCACCCCGCGCGCCAGATGCAGGACACGTTCTTCGTCGACCCCGTGGATCGGCATCTGGTCATGCGCACACACACGAGCCCCGTGCAGGTGCGTTCGATGCTCGACCGCGAGCTGCCCGTCTACGTCGTGTGCCCCGGGCGGGTGTACCGGACCGACGAGTTCGACGCCACCCACCTGCCGGTCTTCTCGCAGGTCGAGGGCCTCGTGATCGACAAGGGCATCACGATGGCCCACTTGAAGGGCACTCTCGACCACTTCGCGCGCGTCCTGTTCGGACCCGAGGCCAAGACCCGCCTGCGCACGAACTACTTTCCGTTCACCGAGCCCTCCGCCGAGCTCGATCTCTGGCACCCCACCTTCAAGGGTGGCGCCCGCTGGATCGAGTGGGGCGGGTGCGGCATGGTCAACCCGAACGTCCTGCGCGCGGCGGGCATCGACCCGGAGGAGTACTCCGGCTTCGCCTTCGGCATGGGGATCGAGCGCACGCTCATGTTCCGCAGCGACGTCAAGGACATGCGGGACATGGCCGAGGGTGATATCCGCTTCAGCGAGCAGTTCGGGATGGTGGTGTGATGCGCGTTCCGCTGTCGTGGCTGCGTGAGTTCGTCGAGGTTCCCGCCGAGGCGACGCCGGAGGACATTCTGGCCTCGCTCGTGTCGGTCGGGTTCGAGGAGGAGGACATCCACCGCTTCGAGCTGTCCGGCCCGATCGTTGTCGGCGAGGTGCTCGAGTTCGTCGCTGAGCCCCAGTCCAACGGCAAGACGATCCGGTGGTGCCAGGTCCGGGTCGCCGACGGCGAGGGCACGGATGCCGAGCCTGCCGTCCGCGGCATCGTGTGCGGCGCCAGCAACTTCTTCGTCGGCGACAAGGTCGTCGTGACCCTCCCGGGTGCGGTGCTTCCCGGACCCTTCCCGATCGCGGCGCGCAAGACCTACGGGCACGTGTCGGATGGGATGATCGCTTCGGCCAAGGAGCTCGGACTCGGGCAGGACCACTCCGGCATCCTTCGGCTGGTCGAACTCGGCATCGATGCTCCCGTCGGGTCGGACGCGATCGCGCTGCTGGGACTGGACGATGAAGCGGTCGAGATCAACGTGACTCCCGACCGCGGCTACGCCCTGTCGATCCGCGGTGTCGCCCGGGAATACGCACACGCGACCGGCGCTGCGTTCCGCGACCCGGCCGACCGGCCGTGGCCGGAGGTCGACCCGGGAGAGGGTTTCCCGCTCAGCGTCGAGGACGCGAGTCCCATTCGTGGTCGGGTCGGTGCCACTGAGTTCGTTGCCCGCCTGGTGCGCGACGTGGATGCCTCCAAGCCCACTCCGCCGTGGATGATCACCCGGCTGGCCCTGGCCGGCATCCGTCCCCTCGGCATCCTGATCGACATCACCAACTACGTGATGCTCGAGCTGGGAAACCCCATCCACGGCTACGACTACGACGCCCTGCGCGGGGGCATCACCGTCCGCCGCGCCCGTGCCGGCGAGAAGCTCGAGACACTCGACGGGCAGGTCCGCACGCTCGACCCCGAGGACCTGCTCATCACCGACGAGTCCGGACCCATCGGGCTGGCGGGTGTCATGGGCGGAGCAACCACCGAGATGGGCCCCGCCACCCGCAACGTCCTGATCGAGGCCGCGACCTTTGACCCCGTCTCGATCGCGCGTACGGCCCGCCGCCACAAGCTCCCCTCGGAAGCGTCGCGCCGTTTCGAACGGGGCGTCGATCCCGCCATCCCGTTCGTCGCCGCACGCCGCGTCGCCGATCTCATGGTGCAGCTGGCCGGGGGGACACTCGATGAGTCGTTCGGCGGCGCCCTTCGCGCAGGCCATGAGCAGCCGGCGATCGAGCTGCCCCGTGGATTCGTGTCCGGGCTCATCGGTGTCGACTACACCCCGGATCAGATCGTCGAGGCACTGCGTCTGATCGGCTGCGACCTCGAGGACGCCGGGGTGGACCCGAGCGCGCCCTGGCTCGTCTTCCCACCGTCGTGGC
The DNA here is from genome assembly GCF_057706855.1 of Microbacterium sp. bgisy207. NCBI lineage: Bacteria > Bacillati > Actinomycetota > Actinomycetes > Micrococcales > Microbacteriaceae > Microbacterium > Microbacterium sp. bgisy207. The sequence goes on along the minus strand of NZ_JBYIPB010000014.1, from coordinate 52,718 downwards.
GCCCGGACCTCACCGACCGGTGGACACTGGCCGAGGAGGTCGCGCGGATCCACGGGCTCGACCAGGTGCCCTCCGTCCTGCCGACGCCGCCCTCCGGCCGCGGGCTGACGCCTGCCCAGCGTGCGCGGCGCCGCGTCTCCAACGCCCTGGCCGCGGCCGGCTACGTCGAGACGCCGTCGTTCCCGTTCGCGACCGCCGAGGACAACGACCTCCACGGCAGTGCCGACGGTTCGCGCCTCCCGAGCGTCAAACTCGCCAATCCGCTCGACGGCCAGCTTCCGTTCCTGCGCCGCTCGCTCATTCCGGGACTGCTTCAGGTCGCCCACCGCAACCTCTCGCGCGGTCTCGTGGATCTTGCCCTGTTCGAGACCGGCGTCGTGTTCCTGCCGTCCGAGGGAGTCGAGTACGGCACACCGTTCGTTCCGCCCCTGGGCGTTCGGCCGGATGCGTCCACGCTCGCCGCGCTCGACGCCTCGATCCCACCGCAGCCGCGTCACGTCGCGATTCTGCTGACGGGCATGCGCGTCGCGAAGCAGCCCGGGCAAGCTCCGGAACCGGCAGACCTCGCCGACGTCGTCGATGCGGTTCGCACCGTGGCCGCGGCGGCCGGGGTCGACGTGCACATCGTGCAGACGCGGCGCGCGGCGCTGCATCCGGGCCGTGCGGGCGAGGTCCGGGTCGGCGATGTCGCGATCGGCTACGTCGGCGAACTCCTGCCTTCCGTCGCGGCCGCCGCCGACCTGCCCGGTCGCGTCGTCGTCGCCGAGCTCGATCTCGACGCGGCGCTGTCCCTCGCGGGGGAGCGGGTCGTGGCGGCCTCCCTGTCCGGTTTTCCCGCCGCGACGCAGGATGTCTCCCTCGTGGTGTCGACGCAGATCCCGGCCGGAGACGTCGAGGCTGCGCTTGTCGCGGGCAGCGGCGACCTGCTCGAGGCGGTCCGGCTCGTCGACGACTACCGTGGGACCGGCATCCCGGAGGGGACGAAGAGCCTGACCTTCGCTCTGCGCTTCCGTGCGCCGGATCGCACCCTCACGGCAGCGGAGGCGACGGAGGCAAAGCTCGCCGGCGTCGCCGTCGCTGCGGAGCGCGTCGGAGCCCGCATCCGCGAGTGACGCATCGCGCGCCCGCCTCCGGTGGCGCGGCGACGCGGAAGCCAGATCCCACGGCAGCATGATCGGCCCGCTACGCTGGCGGACGGGTCTGGGCACGGGTGCCGGGCCCCCCTTTCGACGACGACCTGGACAGGAGTTGTGGCGATGTCCTCGTTCTTGTACCGGGTAGGACGCTTCGCCGCCCGCCGACGATGGACGGTCATCCTGGTGTGGCTGGCCGTCGTGGTCGGCGCCTCGGCGCTGGCCGGTGCCTTGGGCAACCACCTCCAGTCGAGCTTCACCGTTCCGGGCACCCAGGCGCAGTCCGCCCTGGATGCCCTCGAGCAGCGATTCCCGCAGATCAGCGGCGCGAGTGCGAAAGTCGTCGTCGCGGCGCCGTCGGGCGAGGATGTCTCGACGAGCCAGGATCTCGTCGTGGCAGCCTGTGAGGACATCGCCGCGCTCGAGGACGTCGTGGCCGTCACCTGCCCGTACCCGATGGCCGCAAGCGGGTCGACTGCCGCGTCGGATGGTGCCGCATCGCAGATCTCCGCGAACGGCGACATGGCGTTCATCTCGGTGCAGCTGTCGGTCGCCGCAACAGATATCCCCGATACGCTCGTGAGCTCCGTGTCGGCGGCCACGGAGCCGCTCGCGAATGCCGGACTGACCGTTGCGGTGTCGGGGTTGGCTGCCAGTTCGTCATCCGGAGTCGACTGGACCGAACTCATCGGGATGGGTGTCGCGTACCTTGTCCTGGCCATCACGTTCGGATCCCTCATCGCCGCGGGCATTCCGCTGGTGACCGCGGCGCTGGGCGTCGGGCTGTCCGCGAGCGCCATCACGATCGTCGCCGCGCTCGCGCCCGTTTCGTCGACGGCGCCGGTCCTCGCGACGATGCTGGGGCTTGCCGTCGGCATCGATTACGCGCTCCTGATCACCTCGCGGCACCGTGACAATCTGCGCGAGGGGATGGATCCCGCCGAGTCGGTCGCGGTCGCGATCGCGACAGCGGGCACCGCCGTCGTCTTCGCCGGAATGACCGTCATGATCGCTCTGGTCGGGCTGGGAGTGGCGGGCATACCGTTCCTCACCGTCATGGGGCTCGGTGCTGCCGGCGCCGTCCTGACCGCGCTCCTGGTCGCGGTGACGCTGCTCCCGGCGATCCTCTCGCTCCTGGGACACCGACTGGTTCCGCGAGGTCGCGCCGCGCGCCACGGCACTGCTCCGGTGCGTACCGCGCGGTGGGTGAAGATCGTCACCGCTCAGCCTCTGCTCACGGCGATCGGTGTTGCGGCGGCACTGGCGGTGCTCGCCATTCCGGCATCCGGACTGCGGCTGACCCTCCCGGATGCCGGGTACGACCCGCCGGGGTCCGAGGCACGGGTCGCCTACGACCTGCTCGACACCGGCTTCGGCCCCGGATTCAACGGGCCGCTGCTCGTGACGGCCGATATCTCTCGGACGCTTCAGATCGAGCAGGCGCTCGACGCCCTCGACGATGCGTTCCAGAACGTTCCCGGCGTTGCTGCGGTATCGCAGGCGTTCCCCAACGAAGCGCTCGATATGGCTGTCGTGACGATCACTCCCGACAGTTCGCCCTCCTCCGACCAGACCGCCCAGCTCGTCCAGACCCTGCGCGACCAGGCACCGGCGTTCGAGGCGGCCCACGGATTCACGTACGAGATCACGGGTCAGACAGCTCTTGCGATCGACATCTCCGACCGGCTCGCGGCCGCGATGCTGCCGTTCGCGATCGTCGTCGTCGGCTTGAGCCTGGTCCTGCTCACAATCATGTTCCGCTCCCTCGCGGTGCCGATCACGGCGACGTTCGGGTACCTGCTGACCGTGGGCGCAGGCCTGGGGGTTGCCACTGTCGTCTTCGAATGGGGGTGGGGCGCGTCGCTGCTCGGAGTCGGCAAGGTCGGACCAGTCATCAGCTTCATGCCGATCCTCGTCATGGCGGTGCTGTTCGGACTCGCCATGGACTACCACGTGTTCCTCGTCTCCCGGATGCGGGAACGATTCGTCGACTCCGGGGATGCGCGTGCGTCCGTTCTCGACGGCTTCTCGGCGTCGGCGCGTGTCATCACCGTGGCCGCGCTCATCATGTTCTCGGTGTTCTTCTCCTTCGTGCCCGGCGGAAACGCCATCATCCAGCCGATCGCCCTTGCGCTGGCCATCGGCGTGCTCATCGACGCCTTCGTCGTGCGGATGACGCTTATTCCCGCGCTCATGGCACTGCTGGGCGCGCACGCCTGGTGGCTTCCGCGGTGGCTCGACGCTCTCCTCCCGGATGCCGATATCGAGGGTGAGGCGGTTCGTCGGATGCTCGACCAGCGGGCGTGGCGCGAGGCCGACAGGGACGTCCGCGGCGACGGCATCCACGCGCACGAGGCAACGTTCGGCGACTCCGCACCGGTCACCGTGGATCTTCCGCGGGCCGGCGTGCTGGTCGTTCACGGCCCCGAGGCCGCGGCAGTATGCGCGGGCCTGGCCGGGCGCCTGCCCGACATCCGTGGCGATCTGGCCGTGGGCGGCCGCCTCATCCCGTTCGAGCGTGAACCGCTCTCACGCGTATCGACCCTCGTCCCCGCGATTCCGGCCCCGACCGATGCGAGCACTCTCGCGGAGCACGTGCGCCGCCTCATCCGACTCGACGGGGGAAAGGGCGATCGGCGGGCGCGCGCGCGTCGCGCGATCGAGATCTGGAGCGACTTGCGTGCTGACCCACGGGTGCTCGAGCAGATCGACGTGCCGATGTCGCTGCTCGACGAGAGCCAGCGCTGGACGCTCGATGCCGCCGCAGCGCTTGCGTGCGCAGCCGACGTGACGGTGCTGGACATGCGCCGCCGGCCCGACCAGGCGGCGCTGCTGGAGAGCGTCCTGCGGGCCGCATCCTCGTCGACGACGCTCGTGCTCGCCGTGGACGACGCCCTCGTCGACCTGGCCGCCCTCCCTGCCGTCGCAACGTCGGTGCGACGCGAAGTGCGCGTTGTTCGAGCGCTGCATACCGCGAGCAGCCGCGGCGCCCTCGAACCTGCGAGCGAGGTGATCGTGTGACCGGGTTATCGAGCCTGCTGGTCGGTGGGGGACGCGGAAGGGCGATCGCGCTCGCGGTCTTCGCGATCGTCATCCCGCTGCTGGTGATGCTGACGCTCCTGCCGCGTCCGACCCAGGAACAGGTGCCGGTCGCGGTCGTGAACCTCGATGTCCCGATCGAGAACGGCGGTACTCCCGTGGCCGCCGGCAAGCTCGTAACCGAGAATCTGCTCACCGCAAACGACGGCATCGCCTGGACCCTGACGGATGCGGCGACAGCCGATCAGGGTCTCGCCATGGGCACGTACCTCGCGGTCGTCACGATTCCCGCAGACTTCTCGAAGGATGTCGCAACTCTCGGCACCGATGCGCCGACTCAGGCCCAGCTGAGCGTGCAGACCAGCACCCGCCACGGATATCTCTCGGGTGTGCTCGCCGAGGCCCTGGCCGCGGGCTTGCCGCGGGGCGTCGAGGCTCAGCTGACCTCCGGGTACGTGACGGGCACGCTGGATGCGTTCGCCGAGCTACACAGCGGCATCAGCCAGGCCGCCGGGGGAGCGGGAGAGCTCGCGACCGGCATCCGGGGCGCCGCCGACGGCGCGCAGATCCTGACACAGGGACAGCGAGAGCTCGTCACGGGCTTGGAGGGCATCGGTACGGTCCTGCGCGCCCTGCCGGACGGGGTCCGCGATCTGGGTGCGCTCAGCGCGGCAGCCGGGTCGGATGCCGCGGCCCTGGCCGGCTCACTGGCCGGCGCCGCGCTCGAGGCGGAGGCACTCTCGCTCGCGCAGGATCTCGGAGTCGCCGACCTCGACGTGATCGCCGCGCTGATCTCGGCCGACCCGACCGCCCCCGCGGGCGATCTGCTCGACGATATCCTCGCGCTGCGCGCCGGTGCGGCAGCGATCGCCGCCGACCTGGACGGCCAGGCCGGCGCTCTGGCGAGCGATGCCGTCGACGCGGCAGAGCTTGCCGTCGGCGCGGATGTCGTCGCCGACCTGGCAGGCCCCGCGGCATCGGCACTCACAGAACTCGCCACCGCGCAACAGGCCGCGGTGGCGGGCGCGTCGGATCTGGCAACGGGCATGGCCGACCTCGCGAGCGGACTCGACGCCGCCGCGGCCGGGGCTGCCGACCTGGCGGGCGGACTGGATGCTGCGGCATCCGACATCCCCGACTACTCCGCCGCCCAGCAGCAGAGCATCGCGAACGTCGTCGCCTCACCCATCGGGGTCACGACCACGAGCATCGGGGGGCCCGACACCGCGCTCGCCGCCGCGGTCGCCGCACTGGCGCCGGTATCGCTGTGGCTCGGCGCGCTCGCGACGTTCCTGGTGGTCGCGCCGTTCGCGCGGGCCTCGCTGATCACCCCCGCGACCCCGGCGCACCTCGCGGCGGACGCCGCGCTCGTGGTGATCGGCGTCGCCGCCGTGCAGTCGCTGCTGGTCTGGCTCGGCATCGCCGTCCTGGGCGTCGCCCCCGACCGCATCGCGGTGGCCTTCGCGCTCACGCTTGCCGCGGCCGTGTCTTTCGCCCTGTTCCACCAGGCCCTCACGGCGCTGTTCGGCCGCGCCGGACTCATCGTGTCGGTGCTGGCGCTGGGCATCCAGCTCGTGGCCGCCGGCACGCTGCAGCCGGTCACCGACGGGTCGCTCGCCGCCACGCCGTTCTCGATCCTCCCGCTGAGTCTTGCCTTGCAGGGGGCGGACGCGCTGGTCGGAGGGTCGCTGCACGAGGTCCTCGGAACGGCGATCGGTCTGCTCTTGTGGAGCGTGCTCGCGTTCGTTGGCACGATCGTCGGTGTCCGTCGCGCGCGGGCGCGGGCGGTGAGCGCGCTGCTGCCGGCGTGACCTATGACCTAGACCCGTGTCGATTTGCGGCGCGGGCGCCCGGATCGGTACTCTCGCGACATGTTCTCGGCACGGCACGGCTTCGTCGCTCCCGCGGCGACAGTCGCCATGCTGCGCCGACGCCTGGGCGGTCGCCGACTCTAGGCGACCCCGCTGCGCGCGCGTGCGTGAGCGGCGTCGCCACCTCCGGCTCAGACCCCGTGCTTCGATGCACGACAGACCCAGACAATAAGGTGGAAGCCATGACCTACTCGGTCGCCGTCTCGGGCGCATCCGGATACGCCGGCGGCGAGATCCTGCGGCTGCTGGCCCAGCATCCCGATGTCGAGATCCGCACCGTCACCGCCCACTCCAACGCGGGACAGCCGCTTGCCGTCCATCAGCCGCACCTGCGGTCGCTGGCGCACCTGACGCTGCAAGAGACCACCCCGGAGGTTCTCGCCGGCCACGACATCGTCGTGCTGGCACTGCCGCACGGGCAGTCCGGTCAGTACACGGATGCCTTGGACGAGGTGCCGCTGGTCATCGACGCCGGTGCGGACCACCGATTGCGCGACGCGTCAGCGTGGCAGCAGTTCTACGACGGCCCGCACCACGCCCCGTGGACGTACGGAGTCCCGGAGCTTCCCGTCGGAGGAGGCAAGATCCGCGACAGCCTGGTCGGTGCGACCCGGATCGCTGCTCCCGGCTGCAACGCGTCGACCGTGAGCCTGTCGCTTGCCCCCGGCGTCGCGGCGGGCGTCATCGATTCGAGCGACATCGTCAGCGTCCTCGCGGTGGGGCCGTCGGGGGCGGGCAAGAGCCTCAAACCGCACCTCCTGGCCAGTGAAGTGCTCGGCAGCGCGAACCCGTACGCGGTGGGCGGCACCCACCGGCATATCCCCGAGATCCGTCAGGCGCTCGAGGATGCGGGAGCCGCTGACGTGCGGATCTCGTTCACCCCCGTCATCGTGCCGATGGCGCGGGGGATCCTCGCGACCTCGACGGCTCCCCTCGCGGCGGATGCGACGGATGCCGACATCCGCGCGGCGTGGGAGGCAGCGTACGCCGACGAACCGTTCGTCCAGCTCCTGCCTGACGGCCACTTCCCTCGGACAGCGGACGTCGTCGGGGCCAACACGGCGCTCCTCGGTCTTGCCGTCGACAGATCTGCGGGTCGAGTGGTGGTGGTCGCGGCAGTGGACAACCTCGTCAAGGGAACCGCAGGCGCCGCCGTGCAGTCCATGAACATCGCGCTCGGCCTCCCGGAAGGCCGCGCCCTCACCATGAACGGAGTCGCGCCGTGAGCGTCACCGCGCCCGCAGGGTTCCACGCGGCGGGGGTCGCCGCCGGGCTCAAGTCCACCGGCAATCCCGACGTCGCCGTCGTCGTCAATCGCGGCCCGCGGAAAGTCGGGGCGGCGGTGTTCACCAGCAACCGTGCCAAGGCGAACCCGATCCTCTGGTCCCAGCAGGCGATCCGGGACGGCGTGGTGGAAGCGATCGTGCTCAACTCCGGCGGCGCGAACTGCTTCACCGGATCGTTCGGTTTCCAGACCGCTCACCTCACTGCGGAGCGGGCTGCCGAACTGCTCGGGGTGAGCGCGGGGGACATCCAGGTGTGCTCGACGGGTCTGATCGGCACGGGCGACCAGGCCTTCCGCGATCGGGTGCTCGCGGGAACCGAGGCCGCGATCAGCGCGCTCTCGGCCGACGGCGGCGGCGACGCGGCCCGGGCGATCATGACGACCGACTCGCGGCCGAAAGAGTCGACCCACCGCGGCGAGGGCTGGACGATCGGCGGCATGGCCAAGGGGGCGGGGATGCTCGCGCCGGGGCTGGCCACCATGCTCGTGGTGCTCACGACCGACGCGGTGCTCACCGCTGACGAGGCCGACCGGCACCTGCGGGCCGCGACCCGCGTGAGCTTTGACCGGCTCGATTCCGACGGCTGCATGTCGACGAACGACCAGGTCACGCTGATGGCCAGCGGCGCCAGCGGCGTCGTGCCGGATCCCGATGCCTTCCGGGCCGCGATCATCGCCGTCTGCACGGACCTGGCGATCCAGCTCCAGTCCGACGCCGAGGGCGCCAGCCATGACATCGCCATCGAGGTGATCCACGCGGCATCCGAGGACGACGCGGTCGAGGTAGGGCGCGCGGTCGCCCGGAACAACCTTTTCAAGGCGGCGATCTTCGGCAACGACCCCAACTGGGGGCGGGTGCTCGCGGCGATCGGTACGACGGCTGCCGAGTTCGACCCCTACGCCGTGGACGTCACGATGAACGGCGTCCGCGTCTGCTCGGCCGGAGAGCCCGACCAGCCGCGGGAGCTCGTGGACCTCACGCCGCGCGCGACGACGGTGCTCATCGACCTGAAGGCCGGCGAGGCCTCGGCGACCATCTACACGAACGATCTGACCCACGACTACGTCCACGAGAACAGCGCCTACTCGTCATGACCGACCTGCAAGAGACCACTCCCGATGAAGCCGCCGAGAAGGCGGCCGTCCTGATCGAGTCGCTCCCGTGGCTCAAGCGCTTCCGCGACCAGATCGTCGTGGTCAAGTACGGCGGCAACGCGATGGTGTCCGAGCAGTTGCAACGCACTGTGGCCGAGGACATCGCCTACCTCCGATATGTCGGCGTCAAGCCTGTCGTCGTGCACGGCGGCGGCCCCCAGATCTCGCGGATGCTCGATCGCCTCGACATTCCGAGCGAGTTCCAGGGTGGTTACCGCGTGACGAGCACCGAGGCGATCTCGGTCGTGAGAATGGTGCTGACCGGGCACATCAACCCGCAGCTGGTCTCGCAGATCAACGCGCACGGTCCGTTCGCCAGCGGTCTGTCCGGGGAGGACGCGGGGCTGTTCGGGGGGCGTCGGCGCGGCGTGGTCGTCAACGGCGAAGAGGTCGACCTCGGTTCGGTGGGCGATGTCGTCGAAGTGAATCCCGCAGCCGTCCTGGATCATCTCGCCGCCGGTCGAATCCCCGTCGTCTCTTCCATCGCTCCCGACCTTGACCGGCCGGGGCACACACTCAACGTGAACGCTGACGCTGCCGCCGCCGCGCTCGCTGTCGCGCTCGATGCCGCCAAGCTCGTCATCCTCACCGATGTCCCGGGCCTGTACGCGGACTGGCCCAACCGTGACTCGCTCGTCTCGCACCTCACGTCGACGGAACTGCGGCGGATGATGCCCAGCCTCGAGTCGGGGATGGTGCCCAAGATGCAGGCGTGCCTGGATGCGGTGGACGGGGGAGTGGATACTGCCGCGATCATCGATGGTCGTGTGCCTCACTCCCTGCTGATCGAAGTGTTCACGAGCAAAGGCATTGGAACCGAAGTGGTGCGCGGATGAGCGGGCACCCGAGACGAGGAGAAGCGCAATGACCGACGGAACGATGACACAGGCGTCGTGGCTGCACGATGCCCGCCGTGATCTTCTGGCCAACGCCGGTGACCGTCTCGCCCTGTTCGTTCGCGGCGAGGGTGCGTATCTGTGGGATGACACCGGCAAGCGCTACCTGGACTTCCTCGCAGGCATCGCGGTCAACTCTCTCGGACACGCGCACCCGGCGTTCGTCGAGGCGATCGCGGCGCAGGCGGCGACGCTGGCTCACGTGTCGAACTACTTCGCGACCCCGCCGCAGCTCGCGCTCGCGGCTCGACTCAAGCGCCTCGCCGGCACGGGCGAGTCCGGGCGCGTCTACTTCTCCAACTCCGGCGCCGAGGCCAACGAAGCGGCGTTCAAGCTCGCCCGGCTCCACGGCGCGCCCCGAGACGGCGGCCCCGGTCGCCCCCGGATCCTCGCGCTGACGGATGCCTTCCACGGCCGGACCATGGGGACGCTCGCCCTGACCGGCAAGCCCTGGATGCAGGAGCCCTTCCTACCGATGGTTCCCGGGGTCGAGTTCCTCGACTCGACGATCGACGCGCTCGAGGCCGCCCTCGACGACTCGGTCGCGGCGCTCATTCTCGAGCCGATCAAGGGCGAGGCGGGGGTTCTGCCCCTTCCCGAGGGCTATCTCGAAGCCGCCCGCGACCTCACCCGCCGGCATGGCGCCCTGCTCATCCTCGACGAGATCCAGACCGGTGCCGGGCGCACAGGTGAATGGTTCGCGTTCCAGCACGCCGGCATCACCCCTGATGCGATCACGGTCGCCAAGGGCATCGGTGGGGGCTTCCCGATCGGTGCGCTCATCACCTACGGCGACGCCAGCGAGCTGTTCTACCCCGGCACGCACGGCTCGACCTTCGGCGGCAACGCGTTGGGAACCGCGGTCGCCGGTGCCGTGCTCGATGAGATCGAGCGCGGCGACCTGCTGGCCAATGCGCGTACGCGCGGTGCCCAGCTGCGCGAGGGGATCCTCGGGATCGGCTCGCCGCTGGTCACCGGATGCCGCGGGCAGGGCCTTCTCCTGGGCGTTGCGCTCGCGCGTCCGGTCGCAAAGGCTGTCGTCGCCGCCGCTCAGGAGCATGGGCTCATCGTCAATGCGCCCAACGACGAGACGATCCGGATCGCGCCCGCCCTGACCATCGGCGACGTCGAGGTCGATGAGTTCCTGTCCCTGTTCACTGCCGCGCTGGCTACGGTGGCCGATGCTCTGATGCTCGACGAGGTAACCGGGCAATCCACCGATGAGAGGGAGGCTGCACGATGACCCGCCACCTGCTGCGCGACGACGACCTCACGCCCGAGGAGCAGGCCGAGATCCTGGCGCTCGCGGCGGAGTTGAAGAAGGACCGCTGGAAGGTCCAGCCGCTGGCCGGTCCCCAGACCGTGGCGGTGATCTTCGACAAGTCGTCCACGCGGACCCGCGTCTCGTTCGCGGTCGGAATCGCCGACCTCGGTGGATCGCCCCTGATCATCTCGACCGCCAACAGTCAGCTCGGCGGCAAGGAGACCCCGGCCGACACAGCCCGCGTGCTCGAGCGCCAGGTCGCCGCCATCGTGTGGCGCACCTACGCTCAGGCCGGTCTGGAGGAGATGGCTGCCGGCACGCGCGTTCCCGTCATCAACGCCCTCAGCGACGACTTCCATCCGTGCCAGATCCTCGCCGACCTCCTGACGATCAAGGAGCACAAGGGCGAGCTCAGAGGTCTGACGCTGGCCTTCTTCGGCGACGGTCGCACCAACATGGGGCAGTCCTACGTCTTGGGCGGGGTCACCGCGGGGATGCATGTGCGGGTCGCGTCTCCGGTCGAGTACGCGCCGCGAGAGGATGTCGTGGCCGACGCCGACCGCCGCGGAGCACAGACCGGGGGATCCGTGGTCCTCTACACCGACCCCAACGAGGCGGCAGCCGGCGCCGACATCATCGTCACGGACACGTGGGTGTCGATGGGCAAGGAGGACGAGAAACTCCAGCGCCTGCGCGACCTCACACCCTACAAGGTGTCGCAGGAACTCATGAGCCTTGCCAAAGACGATGCGATCTTCATCCATTGTCTGCCCGCAGATCGCGGCTACGAGGTAGACGCCGAGGTCATCGACGGACCGCAGAGTGTCGTGTGGGACGAAGCCGAGAACCGGCTCCACGCGCAGAAGGCACTGCTGGTGTGGCTGCTGCAGCAGCAGTAGGAGCGCGGGTCGTCGCGAACCTGCGCCGCCTCGACGGACCACCGAGGATCCCCGGGATCGATCTGGCACGCGGACTGGCCGTCATCGGGATGCTCGCCGCGCACCTGTACGAGTTGCCCGAGGTCGTGTGGACCGATCCCACGACGTGGGGCGGGATCGCCGGTGGCCGGTCATCGATCCTGTTCGCGACGCTTGCCGGTGTCTCGATCTCGATCGTGACGGCCGGCCCGGGGGCTCCGCGACGGCCCGGGCGATGGCTTGCCTGGCGCGCTCTGGTGCTGTGGGTTCTCGGCATCATCCTGATCCTCACGGGCGTCCCGGTGTTCGTCATCCTGCCCGCGTACGCGATTCTCTTCGCGGCGGCGATCCCGTTCGTGGGCGTTCGGCGCGGGGTGCTGTGGATCTGGGCGGGCGCGATCGCGCTCGTCGTTCCCTGGGTGCTCCCGCCGATCGAGTCCGCCGCCTTCTGGGACAGCGCACCGGGAGAGGCGGTGTTCCTGCTGACGGGCTGGGCATACCCGGCGCCGCTGTGGCTGGCCTTCCTCCTCGCGGGCATGGCCATCGGGAGGCTCGATCTCACCCGGCCCGCCGTGCTGTGGGCCCTCACTGGAGCGGGCCTGGTGCTCGCGCTGGGCGCGGAGACCCTCGCTGCCGTCGTGCCGGTGGGCGGCACGGGCTACCTGGCCCAGGTCTGGCGTGCCACCGCGCACAGCGGCGGCATCCTGGAAGTGTGGGGATCCGGGGGCTTCGTCGTCGCGGTGATGGCGCTCTGTATCCTCGTGTGCCGGACTGTGCTGCGGGCATTGCTGCTTCCCCTGCGCACGCTGGGCGCCATGCCGTTGACCGCATACTCGGCGCAGATCCTCGTCTGGGCGGCATGGGCGTTCCTCGCGCTGGGGACCACATCCGATCTCTTCGGGTTCCGCGCGCTGCATCCGTTCTGGCCGATGACGCTGGGGATCGTCGCCGCCTGCTTCGTCTGGGCGCTGCTGCTCGGGCGCGGCCCGCTCGAGCGGCTCGTCGACACGGTCTCCCGTCCGCGCGCGGATAGGCTGGCACGATGACCGCGACGGGTGATGCAACGCACGACGGCGCCCTGTGGGGCGCACGGTTCGCCTCGGGACCCTCGCCAGAGCTGGCGGCCCTGAGCGTCTCGACCCACTTCGACTGGGCGCTGGCCGCATACGACATCCAGGGGTCGAAAGCGCATGCCTCGGCGTTGGAAGCCGCGGGTTATCTCTCGCGCGACGACGCGGATCGGATGCGCGCCGGTCTTGACGAGCTCGCCGCCGCGGTCGCCGGTGGCAGGGTGGTCGCGCGCCCCCAGGACGAGGACGTGCACGGTGCCCTCGAGCAGGCGCTGATCGAGCTGATCGGCCCGGAACTCGGCGGGAAGCTGCGGGCAGGCCGCAGCCGGAACGACCAGATCGCCACGCTCGTCCGGATGTACCTGCTCGACCACGCGCGGACGATCGTGCGGGAGATCGTCCGCCTGATCGACGCGATCGTCGCACAGGCCGAGGCGCATCCCACCGCCATCATGCCCGGACGGACCCATCTGCAGCATGCGCAGCCGATCCTGCTGGCGCACCACCTTCTTGCGCACGCATGGCCTCTCGTGCGCGATCTCGAGCGGCTTCGCGACTGGTCTGCACGGGCGTCCGTTTCGCCGTACGGTGGGGGAGCTCTCGCCGGGTCGACCCTGGGTCTTGATCCCGCCCTCGTCGCCGCCGAGCTGGGTCTGTCGCGCCCCGCGGAGAATTCCCTCGATGGCACCGCCGCGCGCGATGTCGTCGCCGAGTTCGCGTTCGTCGCGGCTCAGATCGGTGTCGACCTGTCTCGTTTCGCCGAGGACATCATCATGTGGAACACCCGCGAGTTCGGCTTTGTCACCCTGGACGACGCGTACTCCACGGGGTCGAGCATCATGCCGCAGAAGAAGAACCCCGACATCGCGGAACTCGCGCGGGGGAAGGCGGGCCGGCTCATCGGAAACCTCACGGGGCTCCTTGCGACGCTCAAGGGGTTGCCGCTGGCATACAACCGCGACCTGCAGGAAGACAAGGAGCCGGTCTTCGACTCGGTGAGCACGCTGGAGCTCGTGCTCCCCGCCTTCGCGGGGATGGTCGCGACCCTGCGCTTCGACAGCGACCGGATGGCCGAGCTGGCGCCGCAGGGGTTCTCGTTGGCGACGGATGTCGCGGAGTGGCTGGTGCGGCAGGGGGTGCCGTTCCGGGACGCGCACGAGATCTCCGGTCGCCTCGTGCAGGTGTGCGAGGCCCGCGGGATCGGCCTCGAGGATGCGGATGACGACCTCCTCGCCGGGGTGTCACCGATGCTCACTCCCCGCGTTCGTGATGTGCTGACGATCGAGGGGTCGGTGCGCAGCCGGTCCGGTCGCGGGGGTACCGCACCGGATCGTGTCGCGGAGCAGCGCGAGGAACTCATCGCGCGGGTGCAGGCGCTCGCGCACGCGTTCGAGGTCTGACCGCGATCGCCGTGCCGGTCGGCGGCTCACCACACCGCGAGCCTGACCAACGCACCCACGACGGCGGCCCAGATGAGGCTCGCGAGCGTTCCGATGATGAAGCGTTCGCGGGCTTCGGCAGACGCCAGTTCCGAGAATCGTCCGATGCCTTTGACGGCGACGACGACCGCGATCGCCTCGGGGTAGCCCGCCACGATCGCGAGGGTGACAGCCAGCCGCTCGAGGTAGCCGATGGTGGTGCCGCCGCGCATGACTTCGTGCGGCCGCTCGTGGTCGTCATCCGTCGCCGAGGGCACGATGATTCCGCCCGCGTCGCCGTCCTGCACGCGGCCCCGGGTCGCGAGGGTGAGCACGTGGCGGGTGATCGGGTTACCGCCGAGCACCGCCAGCGCGGTGCCGAGAAGACCGAGGATGAGCCCCATCAGCAGGGGCACGTTCTGCGGCAGCACCGCCACGACCAGGATGCCGAGCACGACCAATCCCGCCGAGATGCTCAGCGGCAGAGTGCGTGGCTGCCGGATGCTCACCAGCACGAGAGCGAGCGCGGCGCACATCGCGAGGAACAGGAAGATCGAGACGACCGCGGCGATGAGAGCTTCAGGGACGGCGAGCAGCATGGGTCCATGCTGTCACGCACCTCCGTCACGGATGCCGGACAGGTGCGTCAGGGTGTCGGAGCATTGCCGGCCGCGCTCAGCGCACGCACGAGCGCGGGCAGCGCGCCCTCCTCGATTCGGAGACCGGCGGCGCGTGCGCGAAGGCTCACGGCGGCGGCCGTCACCCCCAGTGCCTGTGCCGCATCGCGCTGCGTCATTCCTTGGGCCAGCAGGTCGTACACCTCCCATCCTTCGTCTGTCCGACGATCGCGCACGTCGATCAGGAGACGGATGAGGGCCTGCGCGTCGGAGGCGTGGGGCGAGGCATCCGGGGCGATCGACAGCCGACCGGGAGCGCGCTTGGCGTCACCCACCGCGTCGCGCGCGCGGATGAACGCCGACCCGCGTGCCGCCCGGATCGAGGTGGGGTAGGGCTCTTCCACGTCACCGATGCCCAGGCCGATGCTCCAGCGTTGACTGCGGCTGAGCGCCAGGATGATCGCCAGCGCCGCGTCCGCATCCGCGACCGCGACCTGGATCTCATCTCCGATGGTGCGCTCGGGCCCCAGGACGGGGGCGTCGGGAGCGGCTGCCCTGACGATCTCGAGTGCGCGGGGGACGAGGTCGTCGGAGATCCGACTCCCTCGTTGGTCCGCGGTGATGACGAACACGTGCGCCTCCGATGCCGTTGCCTTCAGACAAGCATACATGCTTAATCAAGCCGAAGTTAGTTTCCATACTTATTATCTGTCCCGCGTTGGGTGCGGGCCGCTGATAATCTGGCATCCGTGCCGGAGTTCGAGACCGATGTCCCCATCCGTGCGTTGGCGCCGGCGAACGATCCGACATTCGAGTCGGTGTGGGACGAGATCGTCTGGAGAGGTCTTGTTCATGTCTCGACCGACCAGACCGCGCTTCGTGACCTCCTCTCCGCGGGGAGCGTCACCTACTACTGCGGCTTTGATCCGACCGCGCCCAGCCTGCATCTGGGCAACCTCGTCCAGTTGCTGCTGCTTCGTCGTCTCCAGCTCGCCGGCCACAGGCCCCTCGGGTTGGTCGGCGGGTCTACGGGGCTGATCGGCGATCCTCGCCCCACGGCGGAGCGGACGCTGAACACGCCCGAGACCGTTGCCGAGTGGGTCACGCGGCTGCGCGGCCAGGTGGAGCGCTTCCTCAGTTTCGAGGGCGAGAACGCGGCGCGAATCGTCAACAACCTCGACTGGACGGCGCCGCTGTCGGCGATCGATTTCTTGCGCGAGATCGGCAAGCACTACCGAGTCGGCACGATGCTCAAGAAGGATGCCGTCAGTGCGCGATTGAACTCCGAAGCCGGCATCAGCTACACGGAGTTCAGCTACCAGATCCTGCAGGGTATGGATTTCCTCGAGCTGTACCGCAGCTACGGATGTGTGTTGCAGACGGGCGGCAGCGATCAGTGGGGGAACCTCACCAGCGGTGTCGACCTTATCCATCACGTCGAGCACACGTCGGTACACGCGATCGGTACGCCCCTGATCACCAACAGCGACGGCACGAAGTTCGGCAAGAGTGAAGGCAACGCGATCTGGCTGGACGCCCAGATGTGCAGCCCGTACCGGATGTACCAGTTCTGGCTCAACACCGATGACGCGGACGTCATCGCGCGATTGAAGATCTTCACCTTCCTGACCCGCGAGGAGATCGAGGAGTACGAGCGGCTCGTCGAGGTCGAGCCCTATCGTCGTGCGGCGCAGAAGCGCCTCGCCCTCGAAGTGACAGCCACAGTTCACGGGGCGGCGGCTACCGCAGCCGTGGTCGCCGCCTCTGAGGCCCTGTTCGGTCAAGGGGATCTCACGGCACTCGACGCGAGCGTCTTGCGCAGCGCCCTGGAGGAGCTGCCGCATGTCGAGGCGACCGCCGAGACGACCGTGGTCGAAGCGCTCGTATCGACCGGGCTGGTCTCGAGCCTCTCGGAGGCGCGCCGCGCGATCGCCCAGGGGGGCGTGTCACTGGACGGGGTTCGGGTCGAGGACGATGGCGCCGTCGTGACCGGTGCATTGCCCGGGGGAGTGTCCGTCCTGCGCCGAGGCAAGAAGACGCTCGCTGGCGTCTTCGTGCGCGGCTGAACGCCCGCATTTCCGGGTGTCGCGCCGCCGGAGCTGCGCCGTCGGGCGGCGCGACACGCCCGGGATGCGGTCAGGATTTGTCCCGCCGTTCATATCCGCGTAATGTCTTTCTTGTTCGCCCCAAAGGAGCGCGGTGAGGCTGAGAGCCTCCCCTCCTCAAGCGGAGAACCACCCCCCACCACACAGACTCCTTGAGAGTCGGGGACCTTCGGGTCTACGATGGGGGTCCGCTCTTCGCGGTGGTCTTGTCGACCGCTCGAGCGAGTCTCAGACTCGTCGGACGCCGATTTGACAGCGACGAAGAAACGGATAAGATAGAGAAGTTGCCCTGCGGGGAGGCCGAGAGGCCGAAAGCAGGAGCATCCGATCCTTGAGAACTCAACAGCGTGCACTTGTCAAATGCCAAAAAACCTCGATTCAGCTTCGGCTGAATGAGATTCCTTTGGATCAAAGTCCGGCACTTCGGTGCCGGCAACGGATAGTCAGCAATGACATCCCTTTGGTCAGATCAAACTCGCTGCTTCAGTCAATTTCCGGCTGATCGCAGCAACATTCTTTCACGGAGAGTTTGATCCTGGCTCAGGATGAACGCTGGCGGCGTGCTTAACACATGCAAGTCGAACGGTGAAGCAGAGCTTGCTCTGTGGATCAGTGGCGAACGGGTGAGTAACACGTGAGCAATCTGCCCCTGACTCTGGGATAAGCGCTGGAAACGGCGTCTAATACCGGATACGAGCTGCGAAGGCATCTTCAGCAGCTGGAAAGAATTTCGGTCAGGGATGAGCTCGCGGCCTATCAGCTTGTTGGTGAGGTAACGGCTCACCAAGGCGTCGACGGGTAGCCGGCCTGAGAGGGTGACCGGCCACACTGGGACTGAGACACGGCCCAGACTCCTACGGGAGGCAGCAGTGGGGAATATTGCACAATGGGCGAAAGCCTGATGCAGCAACGCCGCGTGAGGGACGACGGCCTTCGGGTTGTAAACCTCTTTTAGCAGGAAAGAAGCGAAAGTGACGGTACCTGCAGAAAAAGCGCCGGCTAACTACGTGCCAGCAGCCGCGGTAATACGTAGGGCGCAAGCGTTATCCGGAATTATTGGGCGTAAAGAGCTCGTAGGCGGTCTGTCGCGTCTGCTGTGAAAACCCGAGGCTCAACCTCGGGCCTGCAGTGGGTACGGGCAGACTAGAGTGCGGTAGGGGAGATTGGAATTCCTGGTGTAGCGGTGGAATGCGCAGATATCAGGAGGAACACCGATGGCGAAGGCAGATCTCTGGGCCGTAACTGACGCTGAGGAGCGAAAGGGTGGGGAGCAAACAGGCTTAGATACCCTGGTAGTCCACCCCGTAAACGTTGGGAACTAGTTGTGGGGTCCATTCCACGGATTCCGTGACGCAGCTAACGCATTAAGTTCCCCGCCTGGGGAGTACGGCCGCAAGGCTAAAACTCAAAGGAATTGACGGGGACCCGCACAAGCGGCGGAGCATGCGGATTAATTCGATGCAACGCGAAGAACCTTACCAAGGCTTGACATATACGAGAACGCTGCAGAAATGTAGAACTCTTTGGACACTCGTAAACAGGTGGTGCATGGTTGTCGTCAGCTCGTGTCGTGAGATGTTGGGTTAAGTCCCGCAACGAGCGCAACCCTCGTTCTATGTTGCCAGCACGTAATGGTGGGAACTCATGGGATACTGCCGGGGTCAACTCGGAGGAAGGTGGGGATGACGTCAAATCATCATGCCCCTTATGTCTTGGGCTTCACGCATGCTACAATGGCCGGTACAAAGGGCTGCAATACCGCGAGGTGGAGCGAATCCCAAAAAGCCGGTCCCAGTTCGGATTGAGGTCTGCAACTCGACCTCATGAAGTCGGAGTCGCTAGTAATCGCAGATCAGCAACGCTGCGGTGAATACGTTCCCGGGTCTTGTACACACCGCCCGTCAAGTCATGAAAGTCGGTAACACCTGAAGCCGGTGGCCCAACCCTTGTGGAGGGAGCCGTCGAAGGTGGGATCGGTAATTAGGACTAAGTCGTAACAAGGTAGCCGTACCGGAAGGTGCGGCTGGATCACCTCCTTTCTAAGGAGCATCTGGCACCCTCGGGTGTCCAGGCGCCGGATCGAGACACACGTTCTCGCCGGTTAGCTCATGGGTGGAACATTTGACGAGGTGTCGATCGCAGATCGCCCCGCTCAGTACGTCCTTCGGGACGGGAACCGCGGATCGTGAACGACCGGCACATGCACGCTGTTGGGTCCTGAGGGACCGGATGCCGCGAAAGCGGCAGCTGAACCTCAGGGCCTTTTCTGGCGGTCGCAGTGCGACACGCGGAGAGGGTACCGCCCGTACTTTGAGAACTACACAGTGGACGCGAGCATCTTAGAGACGATCCTTCGGGATCGTTTCACAAAGATGATCTATATAGATCATTAGTCAATTTCAGATCCGAGCTTCGGCTCGGATCCCGATTCTTGACGAACTCATGTGATTTCAAGTCTTTAAGAGCAAACGGTGGATGCCTTGGCATCTGGAGCCGAAGAAGGACGTAGCAATCTGCGATAAGCCTCGGGGAGTGGATAAGCACACTTTGATCCGAGGATCTCCGAATGGGGAAACCCCGCTGGGCGGCGTGCCGACCCAGTGACTCCCGCCTGAATATATAGGGCGGGTAGAGGGAACGTGGGGAAGTGAAACATCTCAGTACCCACAGGAAGAGAAAGCAACCGCGATTCCGTTAGTAGTGGCGAGCGAAACCGGAACAGGCTAAACCGAGTACGTGTGATATCCGGCAGGAGTTGCGTATTCGGGGTTGTGGGACTTTTCATGCTGTTCTGCCGAGCAGCAGGCGTTACAAGAAGGTATAGACGAATGGCATTGAAAGGCCAGTCATAGAGGGTGCCAACCCCGTAGTCGAAATGCCTCCCTTGGCGCGAAGAGTATCCCAAGTAGCACGGGGCCCGAGAAATCCCGTGTGAATCTGTCAGGACCACCTGATAAGCCTAAATACTCCCAGATGACCGATAGCGGACAAGTACCGTGAGGGAAAGGTGAAAAGTACCCCGGGAGGGGAGTGAAATAGTACCTGAAACCGTTTGCTTACAAACCGTTGGAGCAGCCCTAGCAGCTGTGACAGCGTGCCTTTTGAAGAATGAGCCTGCGAGTTAGCGATATGTGGCGAGGTTAACCCGTGTGGGGTAGCCGTAGCGAAAGCGAGTCTGAATAGGGCGATTCAGTCGCATGTCCTAGACCCGAAGCGAAGTGATCTATCCATGGCCAGGCTGAAGCGACGGTAAGACGTCGTGGAGGGCCGAACCCACTTAGGTTGAAAACTGAGGGGATGAGCTGTGGATAGGGGTGAAAGGCCAATCAAACTTCGTGATAGCTGGTTCTCTCCGAAATGCATTTAGGTGCAGCGTTGCGTGTTTCTTGCCGGAGGTAGAGCTACTGGATGGCCGATGGGCCCTACAAGGTTACTGACGTCAGCCAAACTCCGAATGCCGGTAAGTGAGAGCGCAGCAGTGAGACTGTGGGGGATAAGCTTCATAGTCGAGAGGGAAACAACCCAGACCACCAACTAAGGTCCCTAAGCGCGTGCTAAGTGGGAAAGGATGTGGAGTTGCTCAGACAACCAGGAGGTTGGCTTAGAAGCAGCCACCCTTGAAAGAGTGCGTAATAGCTCACTGGTCAAGTGATTCCGCGCCGACAATGTAACGGGGCTCAAGCACGCCACCGAAGTTGTGGCATTGACATTATTGGTAGGCCTTCGTGGTCCAGCCGTGTTGATGGGTAGGAGAGCGTCGTGTGGCCAGCGAAGCGGCGGTGTGAACCAGCCGTGGAGGCTACACGAGTGAGAATGCAGGCATGAGTAGCGAAAGACATGTGAGAAACATGTCCTCCGAAAGACCAAGGGTTCCAGGGTCAAGCTAATCTTCCCTGGGTAAGTCGGGACCTAAGGCGAGGCCGACAGGCGTAGTCGATGGACAACGGGTTGATATTCCCGTACCGGCGAAGAACCGCCCCAATCAATCCAGTGGTGCTAAGTGCCCGAATCCCTTTGTACGATCCCTTCGGGGTGAGGCATTGGGCCTAGCGCACGACCCCATGCTGGTGCGGTTAGCGTATTAACAGGTGTGACGCAGGAAGGTAGCCCAAGCCAGGCGATGGTTGTCCTGGTGCAAGTGCGTAGGCTGAGTGATAGGCAAATCCGTCACTCGTTCGGCCGAGACACGATGCGGATAAAAAGTGGGTGATCCTATGCTGCCGAGAAAAGCATCGACGCGAGGTTCTAGCCGCCCGTACCCCAAACCGACTCAGGTGGTCAGGTAGAGAATACCAAGGAGATCGAGAGAATCGTGGTTAAGGAACTCGGCAAAATGCCCCCGTAACTTCGGGAGAAGGGGGGCCTTCGACGTATTAGGACTTGCTCCGAAAGCGTTTGGAGGCCGCAGAGACTAGTGGGTAGCGACTGTTTACTAAAAACACAGGTCCGTGCCAAGTCGCAAGACGATGTATACGGACTGACGCCTGCCCGGTGCTGGAAGGTTAAGAGGACGGGTTAGCGCAAGCGAAGCTCAGAATTTAAGCCCCAGTAAACGGCGGTGGTAACTATAACCATCCTAAGGTAGCGAAATTCCTTGTCGGGTAAGTTCCGACCTGCACGAATGGCGTAACGACTTCCCAACTGTCTCAACCGCGAACTCGGCGAAATTGCACTACGAGTAAAGATGCTCGTTACGCGCAGCAGGACGGAAAGACCCCGTGACCTTTACTACAGCTTGGTATTGGTGTTCGGTGTGGCTTGTGTAGGATAGGTGGGAGACTTTGAAGCAGGGACGCCAGTTCTTGTGGAGTCATTGTTGAAATACCACTCTGGTCACTCTGGATGTCTAACTTAGAACCGTAATCCGGTTCAGGGACAGTGCCTGGTGGGTAGTTTAACTGGGGCGGTTGCCTCCCAAAAAGTAACGGAGGCGCCCAAAGGTTCCCTCAACCTGGTTGGCAATCAGGTGGCGAGTGTAAGTGCACAAGGGAGCTTGACTGTGAGACTGACAGGTCGAGCAGGGACGAAAGTCGGGACTAGTGATCCGGCAGTGGCTTGTGGAAGCGCTGTCGCTCAACGGATAAAAGGTACCTCGGGGATAACAGGCTGATCTTGCCCAAGAGTCCATATCGACGGCATGGTTTGGCACCTCGATGTCGGCTCGTCGCATCCTGGGGCTGGAGTAGGTCCCAAGGGTTGGGCTGTTCGCCCATTAAAGCGGTACGCGAGCTGGGTTTAGAACGTCGTGAGACAGTTCGGTCCCTATCCGCTGCGCGCGTAGGAAGTTTGAGAGGATCTGACCCTAGTACGAGAGGACCGGGTTGGACGAACCTCTGGTGTGTCAGTTGTTCCGCCAGGAGCACCGCTGATTAGCTACGTTCGGGATGGATAACCGCTGAAAGCATCTAAGCGGGAAGCCGGCCTCAAGATGAGACTTCCATGCCTACGGGCGAGAGGCTCCCAGCAGACTACTGGGTTGATAGGCCGGATGTGGAAGCGTGGCAACACGTGGAGCTGACCGGTACTAATAAGCCGATGACTTGATAACACACCCTTTGAGGTGTTCGCGTCCACTGAGTGGTTCTCGATGTACGGTCGAGAACCGCATGACAATGACTTTGTTGTGCAGACTGAAACATCAATAGTGTTTCGGCGGCCATAGCGAGAGGGAAACGCCCGGTTACATTCCGAACCCGGAAGCTAAGCCTCTCAGCGCCGATGGTACTGCAGGGGGGACCCTGTGGGAGAGTAGGACACCGCCGGACTTCTTTCGAGAAATGGCCACCCAACGTTGGGTGGCCATTTCGCGTTAACGCACTTGTGCAGCCTGTAGTGCACACGACGTGGAAGGATCTGGCAGACATGGTGGACGACAGCCCCACGAGCGCGGATGACCCGGCGCGCCGTCCTGGCGGCGATCGGTCCCCGCGGCGAGACGGTTCGGGTCGAGCCGACCGAACAGACCGTTCTGGTCAGGGTCGTCAGGGCCGAGCTGAGCGCACGCCCCGCGGCGATGGTGCGCCGCGCGCCGGATCCGGCGGCAGACCCCATCGCGCGGCGGGCAGCCGCGACGGTGCCTCGGCCTCACGGCGCGGCGAAGACCGCGGGCGCCCGGACCGTGGTGATCGTCCGCACCGGCGTGACGGTGGTGATCGTCCGCAGCGGCGTGACGGTGGTGATCGTCCGCAGCGGCGTGACGGTGGTGCTCGTCCGCAGCGGCGTGACGGTGGCGACCGGCCCCAGCGCAGGCCCGGCGGCGGCCGTCCCTCAGCGGGTGGTCGTGCTGACCGACCGGTTCGCGACGAGGCGCCTCGTGAGCGAGCCCCGGAGATTCCGGAGGACGTCACCGCTCGTGACCTGCCGCCGGCAGCGCGGAATGAGCTGAAGACGCTGAGCAAGGAGAACGCCGATGCCGTCGCACGCCATCTGGCGATGGCGGCTCAGCTGATCGACACCGATCCGTCCCTTGCTCACGAGCATGCGCAAGCCGCCGTGAAGCGCGCGGGTCGTATCGCTGTGGTGCGCGAGACCGCAGCGATCACGGCGTATGCGAACGAGGATTTCGCGCTCGCACTCCGTGAGCTGCGCACGTACCGCCGGATTTCGGGCAAGGACGATCAGATCGCGCTCCTCGTTGACAGTGAGCGGGGCGTCGGGCGTCCCGATCGCGCGCTCGAAGCCGGCCGCGCCGTCGATCGCTCGGCGCTGCCGCCCGCCGTTCGGGCCGAGCTGGCGATCGCGATGTCGGGTGCGCGATTGGATCTTGGGGAGCCGGAACGCGCGCTGAGCGAGCTGGACATTCCCGAGCTGGATCCCGACCGCGCCTTCGAGTGGTCGCCGGCGCTCTTCGCCGCACGAGCGACGGTACTCGAGGAGCTCGGACGCGACGAGGAGGCGGCTCAGTGGCGTCGCCGCGCCGTCGTTGCCGCGGAGGCCCTCGATGCCGCCGCGGGCGTTGCGGAGAGCGAGGAGATCTTCGTCGAGGACATCGCGCCCGAGGATGCTGTGTCTGAAGACATCGCGCCCGAGGACGTCGCGCCGGACGACGTCGCGCCCGAAGACGTCGCGCCGGAGGATGCCGCGCCGGAGGATGCCGCGCCGGAGGATGCCGCGCCGCAGGACATCGCCCCGGAGCATGCTGCGCGAGAGGATGCCGCGGCGCCGGACGCCGGCGGTGCTGCCGATTCCGGGGGCGAGCCTGCCGCGGATTCCGCCCGGCCGGACACCGCCGACGGCGCGCGCTGATGGTGCTGTTCTCCCGCCGTGCGCGGGCGGCGACGCCGCTCGATGACGTCGACGTCGTGCTTGCCGACCTTGACGGCGTCGTCTATGCCGGGGCCGGGGCCCTTCCGTGGGCCGTCGAGAGCCTGACCGCACTGGGCGATCGTCGTCTGGGGTTCATCACGAACAATGCGTCACGCACGGATGCCTCGGTCGCCGCGCACCTTCGGGAGCTCGGCATCCCCGCAGCGCCCGACGATATCGTGACCAGTCCGCAGGCCGCGACGCGCCTGCTTCGGGAGCGCGTCGAGCCGGGCGCCACGATCCTCGTGGTGGGCGGTGAGGGGCTGGTCGTCGAACTGGAGAAGGCAGGGTTCGTCGTGACCCGCAGTGCGGATGACGCGCCAGCCGCCGTCGTGCAGGGATTCGCGCCCGACGTCGGGTGGGCGCAGCTTGCCGAGGCGGCCTTCGCCCTCAAGGTCCCCGAGGACGAGGGTGGCATCCCGTGGATCGCGACCAACACGGACTGGACGATCCCGCAGGCTCGCGGCATCGCTCCCGGGAACGGCACGCTCGTGTCCGCCGTGCACACCGCGGTCGGTCGCCTGGCAACCGTCGCGGGCAAGCCCGAGACGCCGATCTTCGAGGAGGCGGTGGCGCGGTTCGGGGCTCAGCATCCCCTGTTCATCGGCGATCGCCTCGATACCGATATCCTCGGTGCCTGCCGTGCGGGCATCGCGTCCGCGCTCGTGCTGACGGGCATCGACCGGCCCAAGCATGTGCTGGCGGCGCCCGCCGGGTCTCAGCCGACGTACATCCTCGGTGATCTTCGCGAGCTCGCGGAGCCCTATCCGGAAGCGGTCACCCGCGACGCCGTCACCGAGGTGCGGGGCGCGCGCGTGCGCATCGACGGTCCGGACGTGACGATCCTTGCGGAGGGGGAGCGCCCGATCGATCTCTTGCGTGCGGGGGCTGCGGCGATCTGGGGCACGGGGCGCGCGATCTTCGGTTTCCGCGTGCCGGAGCGGCTCTACGCCGATCCGTTCCACCGACCCTGATCGCGCGCGCCGTCCACGCGCCCGCCTGTCATGGCTGGCCGCCCGTAGGGTGGGTGTCATGCTCAGCGAAGACCTTCCTGACACGGATGCCGCGCCGGCTGGCTCCGCGCCCCGCGCCGCCGACCCGGACGCGGGCGCCTCGTCGCCGCCGCGCAACGAGGACCTCGCGCCCGACGGCGACCTCAGACCCGATGAGGACCTGCTGTCGCGACTGGAGATCGTCGAGTCGCAGCCGCTGGCCGATCGTGCCGCCGCCTACGAGGCGATTCACGAGGACCTGGCCCGCCGGCTCGAGCAGAGCCCCGAGTCACCTCGCCCCTGATCGCGCTCCGATGACACCCCGATTGGATGCGGAGCTTGCTGCTCGCGGGCTGGCTCGCTCGCGCACCCACGCCGCACGGCTGATCACCGCAGGGAGCGTCACCGTCGACGGTCGCGGGATCGTGAAGCCGTCGACGACCGTGGATTCGGCATCCGTGATCGAGGTCGCAGCCGACGACCACTATGTGAGCCGGGGCGCGCACAAGCTCGTCGCTGCGCTGGATGCTTTCGGCGTGGACGTCGCCGGACGGGCCGCGCTCGACCTGGGCGCGTCGACCGGCGGATTCACGCAGGTCCTGCGCGAGCGCGGCGCGACCCCGGTCGTTGCCGTCGACGTCGGGCACGGGCAGCTCGCGCCGGCGATCGCCGCCGATCCCGCCGTGGTCTCGGTCGAGGGATTCAACGTCCGGTACATGGATCCCCACACCCTGCGCGAGGCATCGGGCATCGCGGACCAACCGCAGCTCGTGGTGGGGGACCTCTCCTTCATCTCGCTCGCGCACGTGATCCCCGCGATCTGCCGGGTCGCGTCGCCGGATGCCGACATCGTCCTGCTCATCAAGCCGCAGTTCGAAGTGGGGCGCACCGGTGTGCGAGAAGGCATCGTGACGGATGCCGCGCGCCGCGCCGATGCGGTCATGGGTATCCTCTGGGCTGCCTGGGATGCGGGGCTCGGAGCCGCCGGCGTCATCTCCTCCCCGCTCATCGGCACCCACGGCAATCTCGAGTACCTCGCGCATCTGACCGCGTCACGAGGGAGCAATCCGACAGAATGGATCAGCACGGTGAATCAGCTGACGGGAGCGCGATGACCGACGAGGGCCGGAACATCCTCGTGGTCGTGCACGCCCGCCGACCCGAGACCGTCCATGCCGCCGCCCGCGTGATCGGCGCCCTGCGCGATGCCGGCGCGACACCCGTGATCTCCTCCGAGGATCGCGCAGAGCTCGGGTCTTCGGTCCCCGGGCCGTTGGCGACGCTCGGGGCCGATGTCGCTGTCGCCGACATCGAACTCGCGATCGTCCTCGGTGGCGATGGCACGATCCTGCGCGCGGCCGAGCTCGTCCGTGAGGGGAGCGCGCCGGTGCTGGGCATCAACATGGGCCACGTGGGTTTTCTCGCCGAGATCGAGCGCGACGACATGGACGAGGCCGTGCGACGGGTCATCGACCGTGACTACACCGTCGAGGAACGTCTCGCCCTGCACGTGCGCATCAAGGACCGGGACGAGCGGGTCATCTATGAGACGTGGGCGTTGAACGAGGCCACCGTCGAGAAGGCCAGCCGGGAACGGATGCTCGAGGTCGTGATCGAGATCGATGGCCGGCCGTTGTCCTCGTTCGGGTGCGACGGGGTCGTCGTGTCGACCCCCACCGGCTCGACCGCATACAACTTCTCCGCGGGCGGCCCTGTCATCTGGCCCAGCGTCCAGGCGATCGCGGTGGTGCCGCTGTCGGCTCACGCCCTCTTCGCCAAGCCGCTGGTGATCGCTCCCGAGCACACGGTGGCGATCGAGTTGCTCGAGCGCAACAACGGGACGGGCATCCTGTGGTGCGACGGCCGACGCTCGCACGATCTTCCCGCGGGCGCGCGGGTGGTCGTGCGCCGCTCCGAGCGCCCGGTACGTCTGGCGCGCCTGCATCCGGCGTCGTTCACCGACCGGCTGGTCAAGAAGTTCCGCCTGCCGGTCGAAGGCTGGCGCGGTCCGTCGACCCCCTCGGAGAACCCGTGATCGAGCAGATGACGCTGCGAGACCTCGGCGTGATCGCTGAGGCGACCCTGCCGATCGGGCCGGGATTCACCGCGATCACGGGTGAGACCGGCGCGGGCAAGACCATGGTCGTGACGGGACTCGGGCTCCTTCTCGGTCAGCGCTCCGACACCGGCGCCATCCGTGCGGGTGCCGCGCAGGCATCCGTGGAGGGCGTCTGGATCGTGCCCCCGGATGGAACCGCGGCAGCCCGGGTGCGCGAGGCAGGAGCGGACGTCGAACCCATCGACGACACGCGCGCGGAGCTGATCATCGGGCGAACGATTTCGAGCGAAGGCCGTAGCCGGGCCGCGGTCGGCGGCCGGTCTGCTCCCGCCGCCGTGCTCGCGGACTTGGCCGATGAACTCGTTGTGGTCCACGGCCAGTCGGACCAGTTGCGGCTGCGCTCGGCGGCGGCCCAGCGTGACGCGCTCGACCGATTCGGAGGAGCGGAGATCTCCCGGGCCCTCGAGGCGTATCGCGAGCGGTTCGCGGACTGGGAGCGTCTTGATCAGGAGCTCACGGCTCTTGTCGCCGATCGTGACTCTCGGGCTGCGGAAGCCGAAGAGCTCCGCGCCGCGATCGCGGTGATCGAGGCGACAGCTCCACGTGCGGGCGAGGATGCCGAGCTGACGCAGCGAGCGGAGCGTCTGGCCAACGCCGAGGCGCTTCGGGAGGCTGCCGCGCTGGCACACGCTGCCCTCAGCGCCGACGACGACGCTGCAGCTGACGCGACGACTCTGGTGGGGGAGGCCCGTCGCGCACTGGAACGTGCCGCGGGCAGTGACCCGGCGCTGGAGCGTCTGGCCGAGCAGATCGCCGACATCGGATACCGGCTCGTCGACGTCTCTGCCTCGCTTGCCGGGTACCTCGCCGATCTGGACGAGTCGGGTCCGCACGAGCTCGCTGCCGTCGAGGAGCGACGCGCGACGCTCGCGGAGCTCGTACGCGCGCATGGCTCGCTCGAGGGGGCGATCGCACTCCTGGACAGCGGGTCGGCGCGTCTTGCCGAGCTCGACGACGACGGCGACCGGATCGAACGGCTCACCCGGGAGCGGGAGGCCGCGGCATCCGCTCTCGACGACGCCGCCGCTGCCCTCACGGCAGCGCGCACCGCTGCAGCGTCTCGACTGTCGGGGCTGGTCACCGCCGAGCTTCACGCGCTGGCGATGCCGGATGCCGAGGTCGAGGTCGAGGTCTCTCCCGCGCCCCCGAGCCGGTCGGGCCGCGACGACGTCGCGATCCTGCTTGCGCCCCACCCGGGTGCCTCGCCGCGACCGGTCTCCCGCAGCGCGTCGGGCGGGGAGCTCAGTCGCGTCATGCTCGCGATCGAGGTCGTGATCGCCGGCGTCGACGCCGTGCCGACCTTCGTCTTCGACGAGGTGGATGCCGGTATCGGCGGCGCCGCAGCGATCGAGGTGGGCCGGCGCCTGGCACGCCTGGCGCAGACGTCGCAGGTGATCGCGGTGACCCACCTCGCGCAGGTCGCGGCGTTCGCGAACAACCATCTCAGCGTCATCAAGGCCAGCGACGGCGCGGTCACCGCATCCGGAGTGCATCAACTCACCGGCGCCGACCGCGAAGCCGAGATGGCGCGACTGCTGTCGGGAATGCCAGACTCCGAGGCAGCCCTCACCCATGCCCGCGAGTTGCTCAGCCTGGGCGCGGCTGCCGACTGATAGGATCGAAGCCCGTGATGCAGACCCCGAGTGACTCGCACGGTTCCCCTTCGGATGACGCCCCGGCGCCCGGATCCCCCACCGTCGCAGAGGCCACCTCGGGCCCCTCGACCACGAAGCACATCTTCGTCACCGGAGGTGTCGTCTCGTCCCTCGGGAAGGGACTGACCGCAGCGAGCCTGGGAAACCTCCTCACCGCGCGGGGGCTGCGGGTCGTGATGCAGAAGCTCGACCCGTACCTGAACGTCGACCCGGGAACGATGAACCCGTTCCAGCACGGCGAGGTCTTCGTCACCGACGACGGAGCCGAGACCGACCTCGACATCGGCCATTACGAGCGTTTCCTCGACATCGACCTCAGTCAGGCTGCGAACGTGACGACCGGTCAGATCTATTCGCAGGTCATCGCGCGGGAGCGCCGCGGCGAGTACCTCGGCGACACCGTGCAGGTCATTCCGCACATCACCGACGAGATCAAGCGGCGGATGCGTCTGCAGGCGACCGAGGATCCGCAACCGGATGTCATCATCACGGAGATCGGCGGCACGGTCGGCGACATCGAATCGCAGCCCTTCATCGAGTCGGCGCGTCAGATCCGTCACGAGCTGGGACGGAAGAACGTCTTCTTCGTTCACGTCTCGCTCGTGCCGTTCATGGGCGCCTCGGGGGAGCAGAAGACGAAACCGACCCAGCATTCCGTGGCGACGTTGCGTTCCATCGGCATCCAGCCCGACGCTCTCGTGCTGCGCAGCGACCGTCCCGTCACCGAGGCGAACAAACGCAAGATCGCCCTCATGTGCGACGTCGACGAGGCTGCCGTGGTCAACGCCGTCGATGTGCCGAGCATCTACGACATCCCGACGATGCTCCACGAACAGGGCCTCGATGACTACATCGTGGACGCGCTCGACATCAGCAAGGCCGGCCGGGTGGACTGGACACGCTGGAACCGCGTGCTGCAGGCGGTGCACAACCCCAAGCACGAAGTCACCATTGGGCTGGTGGGCAAGTACATCGACCTGCCCGATGCCTACCTCTCGGTCACCGAGGCTCTCAAGGCCGGCGGGTTCGCGCACGAGACTCAGGTGCGCATCACGTGGATCCCCTCCGACCTGTGCGAGACCCCGGAGGGCGCCGCGAAGGCGCTGGCATCCGTCGACGGCATCGTCGTCCCGGGCGGTTTCGGCATCCGCGGCATCGAGGGAAAGCTGGGCGCGCTGCGCTTCGCTCGCGAGCAGGGCATCCCCACGCTGGGCCTGTGCCTGGGTCTGCAGTGCATGGTGATCGAGTACGCGCGGAACGTGGCGGACCTTCCGGGGGCGTCGTCGAGTGAGTTCGACCCCGAGACGGAGTTCCCCGTCATCGCCACGATGGCCGAACAGGTCGAGATCATCGACCACGGCGATCTCGGCGGAACGATGCGTCTCGGGCTCTACCCGGCGCGGCTGGATGAGGGGTCGATCGCCGCGGAGGTGTACGGGACCACGCAGGTCTCGGAGCGGCATCGGCACCGGTACGAGGTCAACAACGCGTACCGGGACCGCCTCGCTACTGCGGGACTGCGGTTCTCGGGCCTGTCACCCGACCGCAACCTCGTCGAGTACGTCGAGTTGCCGCGGGACGTGCACCCGTACTACATCGCAACCCAGGCGCACCCCGAGCTGCGCTCGCGGCCGACGGCGCCGCATCCGCTGTTTCGCGGACTCGTCGGGGCAGCCCTCGACCGGCACCGGGCGAGCGAGCTGTTCGATGTCGAATCGGATGAGTGAGACCGTGGCTGCCGCTCCTCGGGACGAACCCTTCGAGGCGCACGTCGTCTCGTCGTCGCTCGTGCACACCGGACGGGTGTGGGATGTCCGCAGCGACACCGTGCGCTACGGCGATGCCGAGTTCGTCCGCGAGTACGTCGACCACCCGGGCGCGGCGGCTGTCGTCGCGATCGATGACGCCCAGCGCGTGCTGCTGATCCAGCAGTATCGGCATCCGATCCGGCACCGCGACTGGGAGATACCTGCCGGACTCCTCGACGTCTCCGGCGAAGCGCCGATGATGACCGCGCAGCGAGAACTCGCGGAGGAGGCCGACCTGGTCGCCACGTCGTGGCAGCCCCTCGTGAGCATCTTCACGACGCCCGGAGGAAACGACGAGATCGTGCATCTGTTCCTCGCCCGCGGATTGAGCGCGGCACCCGAGGTCCACGCGCGAGAAGACGAGGAAGCCGACATCCGGCTCGAGTGGGTGCCGTTGGATCAGGTCGTCACCGGAATTCTCGATGGAAGCCTGCGCAACGGCATCCTCTCGGTGGGGGTCCTCGCGGCCGCAGAAGTGCTGCGTCGCGAAGCCCGGGGCTGAAGATGCAGCTCGATCGGGCGATCGACGCCTACCTGCGTCACGTCACGATCGAGCGGGGGCTGTCTGCCCACACCATAGCGGCCTACCGCCGCGACCTCTCGCCGTACCGCCAGTGGTTGGGGGAGCGGGACATCGACGACTCCGCACAGGTCACACCCGCCCTCGTCCGTGACTTCATCGCCGAGCGCGCGGCATCGGACCCGCCTCCCGCGGCAACGAGCCTTGCCCGCCTCCAGTCGTCGGTGCGAGGACTGCACCGGTTCCTCGTGGTCGAGGGGATCGACGCCCTCGACCCCACGACCCACATGACGCCGCCGAAGACGCCCCGTCGCTTGCCCAAGGCCCTCACGATCACGCAGGTCGAAACGCTGCTGGCCGCCGCAGGTCCGGAGCCGGCAGAGGCATCACCGGGAGATCTCATCGCGCTGCGAGACCGGGCCCTGCTCGAGCTGCTCTACGCGACGGGAGCGCGGGTCTCGGAGGCGGTGGGAGTGGATGTCGACGATGTCACCGACGGAGACATCCTTCGAGTACGCGGAAAGGGGTCCAAAGAGCGCATCGTGCCCATCGGGTCTTACGCACGCGCGGCGGTGGATGCCTACCTGACGCGCGCGCGGCCCGAGCTCGCGCGGCGCGGCAGGTCGAGCCCGCGGCTGTTCCTCGGGGCGCGCGGTGCACCGCTGTCGCGGCAGAGCGCCTGGCTGATCATCCAGGCCGCCGCCGAACGCGCGCAGCTGGACGCGCACGTGTCACCGCATACGCTGCGCCACTCGTTCGCGACGCACCTGCTGCAGGGCGGCGCGGACGTGCGGGTCGTGCAGGAACTCCTCGGTCACGCATCCGTCGCGACGACTCAGATCTACACCCACGTGAGCGTCGACGCCCTGCGGGATGTCTACGCGACCTCGCACCCGCGCGCGCGGTGATTGCGCGCCTCAGGCAGGCAGTCGCTTGCTCCACGCGCGCGCCGTCTCGGAGACGAGCACGTCCCAGTCGGTCGGGTGGATGCCGAACGTCGCCTCGGTCTCGGTCGCGTCCACCTCGAACGGGGCATCGAACTGATAGAGCACCCCGTTGACCTCGCGAAGGACAGGGACGAACACGCCGCCGACCCGCAGCAGCCACCGGGGCACGACTCGCAGTCGTGGATCGGGAGCGCCCGCGGCGCGGCTGAGGTCGGTGAGCGCCTGACGCACGCTCATAGCGGGATTCGTCGGGACAAGCCACGGGCGCCCCCACGCGCGTTCGTCGCGCCCCAGCGTCGCGAGCGTCCGAGCGACATCATCGATGGCCGTCCAGGCGTGCGGCACATCGGGGTCCGCGAACACGGATGCGGTCTTGGCAGCCAGCGTGGAATGTGCGTATCTGGCGAGCAGCCCGCTCGCGACCGGGAGTGTCGGGCCGATGTAGTCCGATGCCCGAGCCTCCGTCGCGCGGACGCGACCGTCCTCGTGGGCTCGTCGTGCGTCCTCCCACATCGCGGCGCGCAGAGCACCCTTGTGGTCGGACGGATGCAGCGGCGTCCTCGCTGTCATCGGTGCTGTGACGGGTCCGTACCCGTAGAGGTTCGACATCGTCACGAGCACCGCGCCGGTCGCCTCGGCAGCCGCCAGAAGTGCGGACGCCAGCGGCGGCCAGCGTCGCTCCCATTCGGTGTAGTCTCCGGGGTTGGCGCAGTTGTAGATCGCGGCGGCGCCGGCGGCGATTCGCGTCAGGGCATCCGCGTCGGAGGCATCGGCGGCGACCGCGGTGACGCCCTCGAGGGATCGCGCGCTGCCCGATCGGGTGACGACGATGACCTGCTCGGCCTCGTCAGCCAGCAGGCGTGCGAGCGCGGAACCGATGGGGCCCGCTCCGACGATGACATGTGGGGCCGGGGGCATGCCCCGAGTGTAGGCCGCGCGCCGCGCGGCACGCCTCGCGGCCGGTGAACGCTCGGTGACTAGAATCGGGGCACGACATGGCGAAGGCAGGAGAGTCGGTGGCGGGCAGCAAGCCGGGGACAAAGCGCAACGGAGCAGCATCCGGGGCGGCAGCGTCCGCCGATTCCGACATCCTCGGACCGACCGGCCGTCCCTACCGGGGCTTCGACACTCCGCCACCTCTCCAGACCCACGGGCCCGCTCGCATCATTGCGCTATGCAACCAGAAGGGCGGCGTCGGCAAGACCACGACGACGATCAACCTCGCCGCCTCGCTCGCGGAGTACGGGCGCACCGTGCTGGCCGTCGACTTCGACCCGCAGGGCGCGCTCTCGGCGGGGCTCGGCATCCCGACGCATGACATCACGACCGTCTACGACTTGCTGCTGGATCCCAAACGTGACCCGCACGACGCGATCGTGAGCACGTCGGTGGACGGTCTCGATGTCATCCCCGCAAACATCGACCTCTCCGCGGCGGAGGTGCACCTCGTCAATGAGGTGGCCCGCGAGACGATCCTTTCGCGCGTGCTCCGGAAGGTCGCGGGGGAGTATGACGTCATCCTCATCGACTGCCAGCCCTCGCTCGGTCTGCTCACGGTCAACGCCCTGACCGCGAGTCACGGGGTCATCGTCCCGCTGGAGTGCGAATACTTCGCGCTGCGGGGTGTCGCGCTGCTGATCGAGACGATCGACAAGGTGCGGGATCGTCTGAACCCCGACATCCGTCTCGACGGGCTGCTGGCCACGATGTATGACCCCCGCACACTGCACTCGCGGGAAGTGCTCGAACGCGTCGTGGAGGCCTTCGGCGACGATGTCCTCGAGACCGTGATCGGTCGCACCGTGAAGTTCCCGGATGCATCAGTCTCGGGCATGCCGATCACGACGTTCGCTCCCGAACACGCCGCGGCGCAGGCCTACCTGCGGCTCGCGCGAGAGCTCGTCGCCCGTGGCGCTGTCGCCTGACCCCGACGTCGCACCCGACGCGCCTGACGTAGCCGACGCGCCCGGACCCGCGGCGGCCGGGATGACGGAGACCGGCGACGGGTTCCGGGTCTCGCTGGACGTGTTCGACGGCCCGTTCGATCTGCTCCTGACCCTCATCACGAAGCGGGAACTCGACATCACCGATGTCGCCCTGAGCGCGGTCACGAACGAGTTCATCGCCCACGTGCGCGCCCTCGGACCCGATCACGACCTCGACGAATCGTCGCAGTTCCTGGTCGTGGCGGCCACGCTCCTGGACATGAAGGTGGCGGGTCTGCTTCCGCAGGGGGAGCTGGTGGATGCTGAGAGTGTCGCTCTCTTGGAGGCGCGAGATCTGCTGTTCGCGCGGCTCCTGCAGTACCGCGCGTTCAAGGAGGTCTCAGCCTGGTTCGGTCGAAGCCTCGTCCGCGAGGACCGTCGCCACGCACGCACGGTGCGGCTGGACGCGAAGTATCGCGAAGCCGTACCCGAACTGGTCTGGACCCTCTCCCCGGAGGATTTCGCGGCCCTCGCGATGCTCGCGTTCGCGCCCAAGGAGATCCCGCAGGTCGGGCTCGATCATCTGCATGCGCCGCTTGTCAGCATCCGGGAACAGGCGGCCGTCGTCGTCACTCTCCTGCGGGATGCGGGCTCGCTGAACTTCCGAGACCTGATCGCGGGCGTGGATCAGCCCGGGATCGTCGTGGCCCGGTTCCTTTCGGTTCTCGAGCTGTACCGGCATGCGGCGCTCTCGTTCGAGCAGCTGGAGCCGTTGGGGGAGCTGACGCTGCGATGGACCGCCGAGCGGTGGTCCGACGAGAATCTTGCGACACTGGGAGCCGACTATGACCGATGACACTTCTCCGCCGCCGGTCGCCGATATCACGCGGCGGCTCGAGGCGATCATGATGATCCTCGATGAGCCGCACAGCCTCGTGAGCCTCGCATCGGCCGTGGGCGCGCCGGTTCCCGCCGTACGTCAAGCGATCGAGACCCTCGTGGCCGACTACGACGGCGAGAGCGGCGGACCGCGCCGCGGGTTCGAACTGCGCGAGGTCGGCGGCGGCTGGCGGCTGTACGTGCGCGAAGAGTTCGATGACCTCGTGAGCGAGTTCGTGGGGACCCAGGCGCCCTCGCGGCTGTCGCAGGCGGCGCTCGAGACCCTCGCGGTGATTGCGTACAAGCAGCCGGTCACGCGCGGACAGGTCGCCGCGATCCGCGCCGTCAACGTCGACTCGGTCGTCCGCACCCTTCTTGCGCGCGGGCTGATCACCGAGGTGTTCACCGACCCCGACACGGGCGCCATCCACTACGGCACGACGGATGCGCTGCTGGTGAACCTCGGGATCAACTCGCTCGACGAGCTGCCCCACATCTCGCCTCTGCTCGACGACGGAGCCGACGGTTTCGCGGGGGAGTCGATCCGATGACGGGCCCGGATGTCGGCGGGCCCGGTGAGGAAGGCGTGCGCCTGCAGAAGGTGCTTGCCGCCGCGGGGGTCGCATCCCGTCGCGTGTCGGAGCAGCTCATCGCGGCCGGCCGCGTGCGCGTGAACGGTCGGGTCGTGACCGAGCTCGGATCTCGTATCGATCCGACGACGGACCTCGTGGATGTCGACGGGGTCGCGGTCCAGCTCGACGAGAGCAAGCGGTACGTCATGCTCAACAAGCCGCGCGGTGTCGTCAGCTCAATGCGCGATGAGCGCGGCAGACCGGATCTGCAGCAGTACACACGGGAATGGACCGAGCGGCTTTTCAACGTCGGGCGACTGGATGCCGACACGAGCGGGCTTCTCGTCCTCACGAACGACGGCGACCTGGCTCACGTCCTCTCCCACCCCTCGTTCGGTGTCACGAAGGTATACATCGCCAAGGTCGAGGGGCGCGTGACTGCCCAGACGATCTCCCGGCTGACGAAGGGCATCACGCTCGAGGACGGTCCGATCGCCGCAGACAAGGCGCGGCTGTTGTCGACATCCGATGCCGGGGGCGGTTCGCTCGTCGAGCTCACGCTGCATTCGGGGCGCAACCGCATCGTGCGCCGCATGATGGCCGAGGTCGGCCATCCGGTCGTGGAGCTGGTGCGCCGCCAGTTCGGGCCCCTGCACCTGGGGAGCCTGCCCGTCGGGGCAGTGAGGGAGTTGACTACAGTGGAACGCGGCGCATTGCTGACTCTCGCGCGCCGCGAGGTCGACGACTCTTCGTCTGCCGATTCCCAGGAGACCTCCCCGTGACCACCACCGATCCGTTCGCCCTCCCCGGCGGCGATGCGTTGACGCCGCGCGTGACCGGCACGGTCCGTGTCGTCGGTGCGGGGCTTCTCGGCGCAAGCGTCGGTCACGCCCTGCGAGCGCTGGGTGTGGATGTCGTGCTCGAGGACTCTTCGCCGTCGCAGTTGCGTTTGGCGATCGACTACGGTGCGGGCCGGGCGGCGCGCCCGGACGATGTCCCGGCGCTGATCGTCGTCGCGGTTCCACCGGATGTCGTCGCCGACGTCGTGGAGCGAGAACTGCGTACCTACCCCGAGGCTGTCGTGACGGACGTTGCGAGTGTCAAGCTGGAACCGCTTCGGGAACTGCTCGAACGGGGTGTGGACCTCACCCACTACATCGGTTCGCACCCGCTTGCCGGTCGTGAACGCGGCGGCGCGATCGCGGCGCGCGCGGATCTGTTCGTCGGTCGCCCGTGGGTGGTGTGTCGCGACGGAAAGACCCCGGCATCCGACCTCGCTCTCGTCGAGGCGCTGGCGCTCGATCTCGGCGCGATGCCGATCGAGATGAGTCCCGAGGATCACGACCGCTCGGTCGCGCTCGTCTCCCACGTACCTCAGTTGGTCGCGAGCCTGCTGGCGGGACGGTTCACCGATGCGCCTGAGGGCGCGCTGCGGCTCGCCGGCCAGGGAGTGCGGGACACGACGCGGATCGCTGCGTCCGCGCCCGAACTGTGGGTGCAGATCCTCGCCGCCAATTCCGCGCCCGTCGTCGATATCCTCGATGCGCTGTCGCAGGACCTCGCGACCGTCGCCGCGGCGTTGCGTTCCCCGGAGCTCCCCGGCGCGCGCCGGGAGATCGCCGACACGATCCGCCGCGGCAACGTGGGTGTGGAGCGGCTGCCGGGCAAGCACGGTCAGAACCGTCGGTTCGCGTCGCTCGTGGTGATGGTCGATGACACCGCGGGGCAGCTCGGGCGCCTGTTCGGCGATCTCGGCGCCCTCCAGGTCAACGTCGAGGACTTCCGGCTCGAGCATTCTCCCGGAGCCCCCTTCGGCCTTGCCGAGATAGCCGTCGCGCCTTCCGTGCTGCGCGATGCGACCGCCGGTCTCGAAGAGCGCGGATGGAAGATCGCGAGCACCACCAATGACTGATTCCTCCCCCTTCGTCGCAGAGCCGGCCGAGTCCGACGTCGTGATCGTCGCGGTGGACGGGCCCGCAGGAAGCGGCAAGTCCAGCGTCTCGAAGCAGGTCGCCCGGGCCCTCGGCTTCGGCTACCTCGACACGGGAGCCGCCTACCGCGCTCTGGCGTGGCACGCGCTGGCACGCGAGGTCGACACCTCCGACGCCACCGCGGTGCTCGAGGCGGCGAGCGATTTCGATTTCCGCATCTCGCTCGACCCCGACGACTATTGGGTGCGATCGGGGGAGACGGATGTCACCGCGGCCATCCGTGAGCAGCGGGTGACGGATGCCGTCAGCGGCGTCGCTCGCGTGCCCGCCGTTCGCCGGGCGATCACCGCGGCGTTTCGACGTGTGATCGCGGCATCCGGACGCCCGGGAGTGGTCGTGGAAGGGCGAGACATCACGACGGTCGTTGCCCCCGATGCCCCCGCGCGGATTCTGTTGACTGCAGAGCCGGCGGTTCGCGCGGCCCGCCGGAGTGCGGAGCTCACCGGATCGACGGCGGCGGAGGTCGCCGAGGCGCTGCGACGACGAGACTCCTCCGACTCCACCGTGGTCGATTTCCTGACCGCAGCGCCGGGTGTGGTCGTCGTCGATTCGACCGCGCTCGATTTCGATGAGACGGTGGCCGAGGTGCTCGCCGTTGCCCGCCGGGAGCTGGCGCACGCCGCGGACGGGCGCGAACGCGCCAGCGGCACCGACGGGAAGGACTGATGATGAACGACATCCGGGACGATTTCGACGACGAGGCGGCAGGCGACGACAACCTCGCGGACACGCTCGCGGATCTCGACGACGAGCTTGCCGAGCAGCGCGCGGCGGCCCTGCGCGCATCGCTCGAGGACTACGACCTGGACGAGGACGACGCTGCCGTGCTGGCGGGACTCGCTGCCGGCGAGGACGGGATCGAATATCTGCCCGCACTGCCCGTGGTCGCGATCGTCGGGCGGCCGAACGTCGGGAAGTCCGCGCTCGTGAACCGCATCCTCGGCCGGCGCGAAGCGGTCGTCGAGGACACGCCGGGCGTGACCCGCGACCGTGTCACCTACAAGGCCGAGTGGATGGACCGGCGCTTCACGCTGGTCGACACGGGCGGGTGGGAACCCGACGCGAAGGGGATCGACCGCTCGGTCGCGGCGCAGGCGGAGGTCGCGATCGATCTGTCGGATGTCGTGCTGTTCGTCGTGGACGCGATGGTCGGGGCGACCTCGACCGACGAGCACGTCGTGAAGCTGCTGCGGCGCAGCGGCAAGCCCGTGTTCCTCGTCGCCAACAAGATCGACGACGCCCGGCAGGAGCCCGAGGCGGCCGCGCTGTGGAACCTGGGGCTCGGGGAGCCGCATCCGGTCTCGGCCATCCACGGGCGCGGCGTTGCCGATCTGCTCGACGAGCTCATGAAGGTGCTCCCGGATGTCTCGGCTGTCGCCAAGCACGAGATCGGCGGGCCGCGTCGGGTCGCGATCCTCGGCCGCCCGAACGTCGGCAAATCATCGCTGCTCAACAAAGCGGCGGGAGAGGAGCGCGTCGTCGTCAACGACCTGGCCGGCACGACGCGGGACCCCGTCGATGAGGTTGTCGAGATCGGGGGAAGCCTGTGGACCTTCGTCGACACCGCCGGCATCCGTCGTCGGGTGCACCTGCAGCAGGGCGCTGACTTCTATGCGTCGCTTCGAACGTCGGCCGCGCTCGAGAAGGCGGAAGTCGCCGTCGTCGTGCTCGATGTCGGCGAGCCGATCAGCGAGCAGGACGTGCGGATCATCGATCTCGTGCTGGAGTCGGGCCGCGCACTGGTGCTCGCGTACAACAAGTGGGATCTGCTGGCGACGCCGGAGCTGGAGAACCAGGATCGGCGTCGGTACCTCGAGCGCGAGATCGAGCAGGACCTCGCGCACGTGTCGTGGGCGCCCCGCGTCAACATCTCTGCGCGGACGGGCCGGCACCTCGAGAAGCTCGTTCCGGCGCTCGAGACCGCCCTCGCCTCGTGGGATCAGCGGATCCCCACCGGCAAGTTCAATGCGTTCCTCGCCGAGCTGGTCGCCGAGCACCCGCATCCGGTCCGGGGCGGCAAGCAACCCCGCATCCTGTTCGGCACGCAGGCGGCCACGCGCCCGCCGACCTTCGTGCTGTTCACGACCGGGTTCCTCGACCCGGGCTACCGCCGGTTCATTCAGCGGCGGCTGCGGGAGCTGTTCGGGTTCGAGGGCACGCCCATCGTGCTGAACATGCGGGTCCGGGAGCGTCGCCAGCGCTGACCGGCGCGCCTCAGTCGCCGTCGACCTTCGCGGGCGGCAGGTCCTGGAGGTGCGAGCGGTCGTCGCCGGGGTCTCCGGTTCCCTTGTCGGTCCCGCCGAAGTCGCGGTCTTCCCACTGTCCGTGCGTCTCCCCGTTTTCGGGGGTTTCGATCATTTCGTGGTCTTGTGCGTTTCCCATGGCGCCACCCGAGCACGTGCGTGTGGCCCAGACGAGGGTCTTGACATCCGGGCTCAGCGGGTGATCACGCGCATCACGGAGCCGTCGAACTCGTCCGCGACCGTGGTCACCAGGTCGGGGTGACCCGAGTGCGCGGGAACGGCGCGGTTGCTGCTCGCACGGGTACCGGTCGCCCGGGCCCGCTGCAGCGCCCACCGGGTGACCCCCTCGTCCCGCAGCTGCACTCCGAGCGCGCGGAGTCGAGCGGCATCGGTGAGGGACGGATGCACCGTCGTGCGCACCTCATAGTCCAGGGGGCGATCGCTCGGTTCACGCCGGCGCGCCGCGTCGAGGACGAGTCGCAGGGACCGCCACGCGTGCGTGCCGCTGCCGCGCCGTGCCGTGACCGTGGCGTAGTCGGCAGCGGATGCCTTGATGTCGAGGCCGACCCAGTCCACGGCAGGGAGCACGGCATCGAGCCGCTGGGGGAACGCCCCTGCGGTGTGAAACCCGATGCGCATGCCGATGCGCCTCGCGTCGAGCGCGGCAGCCCCGAGCGCGGCCTGCATCGTCGGCTCTCCGCCCGAGAAGACCACGCCGTCGAGGTGCGTTCGTCGCTCATCGAGAAAGCCCAGGACCTCGCGCCACTCCAGCACGCCGTCGCGGTGCGGATCGAGAAGATCAGGGTTGTGGCAGTAGACGCAGTCCCACGGGCATCCCTGCAGAAACACGGTCGCAACGAGGCGATCAGGCCAGTCCGACCCCGAGAACCGCGACAACCCTGCGATGCGCAGCGCACCGGCCGTGACGCTCATCGGCGCGCTCATGGCCGATGCGCCGCCACGGGCGGGATCTCGGGGGCGACTCGGGACGCGTCGAAGTAGACGCGCTCGGCCGCTTCGCCCTGCTTTCCGACGTTGAACGAGGACACGGGGCGGAAGTAGCCCATCACGCGGGTCCACACTTCGCTCTCGGCGCCGCAGTCCGGGCACTGCGGGTGATCGCCTGACACGTAGCCGTGACGCGGGCAGATGGAGAATGTCGGCGTCACGGTCAGGTACGGCAGGCGGAACTGTTCCAGCGACCGGCGTACGAGCGCCTTGCAGACGGCTGCCGACGCCACCGCTTCGCCCAGATACAGGTGAAGGACGGTGCCGCCGGTATAGAGCTGCTGCAGCGGCTCCTGCAGCGTCATCGCCTCGAAGGGATCGTCGGTGAAGCCGACCGGCAGTTGCGAGGAGTTCGTGTAGTACGGATGATCGGCGGTGCCGGCGTGACGGATGCCATCGGTGCCCTCGCCGAACCGCGCGATGTCCAGCCGTGCGAACCGGTAGGTCGCGC
Source organism: Microbacterium sp. bgisy207 (assembly GCF_057706855.1). Taxonomy (NCBI): domain Bacteria; kingdom Bacillati; phylum Actinomycetota; class Actinomycetes; order Micrococcales; family Microbacteriaceae; genus Microbacterium; species Microbacterium sp. bgisy207. The sequence goes on along the minus strand of NZ_JBYIPB010000014.1, from coordinate 11,533 downwards.
TCTCGGCCGGGGTCGCTTCGAGGTTGTACATGTGGCCGGTCTGCTCCTGTGTCTCCACCATGCGGGCACGGACATGTTCGAGCAGCCACGTCGCCAGTTCCCTGCCGTCGGCATCCGCGATGTCGTGAGCGTCGAGCGTGAAGTTGCGGACGAACTCGTTGATGCCGTTGACGCCGATCGTGGAGAAGTGGTCGTCGAGATTTCCGAGGTAGTGCTTCGTGTAGGGGAAAAGACCGCCCTCGATGTGTCTGCCGATCTCGGCGCGTTTGGCCTCGAGACTGTCGCGGGCGATATCGATCAGATCGTCGAGGCGGTCGAGGACGCCGTGACGGTCACCGGGGTAGAGGTAGCCGAGGCGCGCGCAGTTGATCGTGACGACACCGATCGATCCCGTCTGCTCCGCCGAACCGAACAACCCATTGCCGCGCTTGAGCAGTTCCGTCAGGTCGAGCTGCAGCCGGCAGCACATCGACCGGATCATGTGGGGGTCGAGGTCGGAGCTGATGAAGTTCTGGAAGTACGGGAGTCCGTACCGAGCGGTCATCGCGAACAGGGCGTCGACGTTGGGGTCGTCCCAGTCGAAGTCTCGCGTGATGTTGTAGGTCGGGATCGGGAAGGTGAAGGCGCGACCGTCCGCATCCCCCGCCGCATACACGTCGATGAACGCCCGATTGATGAGCGCCATCTCCTCGCGAAGATCGCCGTACACGAAGTCCTGCAGCACGCCGCCGATGAGCGGCCGTTGGGTGGCAAGGTCGTCAGGGCAGGTCCAGTCGAACGTGAGGTTCGTGAACGGAGTCTGCGTTCCCCACCGCGAAGGCACGTTGAGGTTGAAGACGAGTTCTTGCACGGCCTGTCTTACCTGTTCATATGACAGACCGTCGATGCGGACGAACGGGGCGAGGTAGGTGTCGACGGAGCTGAACGCCTGCGCGCCGGCCCACTCGTTCTGCAACGTCCCGAGGAAGTTCACCATCTGGCCTGCCGCTGCCGACAGGTGTCGAGGCGGTGCGGACGAAATCCGACCCGGGACGCCGTTGAACCCCTGCTCCAGCAGCGCGCGAAGCGACCACCCGGCACAGTAGCCCGCGAACATGTCGAGGTCGTGGATGTGGATGTCGCCCTCACGGTGCGCTGCCCCGGCGGCGGGGGAGTACACCTCGTCGAGCCAGTAGTTCGCGATGATCTTGCCCGCGGTGTTGAGGATCATTCCCCCGAGCGAGTAGCCCTGGTTGGCGTTGGCGTTCACCCGCCAGTCCGACCGTGAGAGGTACTCGTTGATCGTTTCGGATACCGCGACGGTTCGCGGCGACGCGGCGGTGCGGGCGGTCATTCGGTGCTCCTCGGGGCGGGCTTGCGTATCGGGGTGGTGATCACAGGATCGGTGGGGCTGCCACTATATGCAGGGTGCGTTCGTGAGTACGACACAATATGTGGTGGTGCACATGGTCAGACCACAGTCCTCGTCGCCTCGTTGTGGCGTCACACATGATCGCGTGTCGGTCCCGCCGTTCACGCGTCTCGGGAGTAGTGACGCTCAGAACGGTGCGGGTTCGCCGTCGGGCACGAAGCGTACGGCGGGTGCCGGAGTGTCGTCGTAGCGCCGGCCGATCGGACTGGTCCATTCGAGTGTGCCGTCCGCGCGTTGCGTGACAGTCCAGGCGGTGTGGTGTTTGAGGGTGTGATGTCGCCTGCACAGGTGAGGCTGTCGCATGAATCTGCAGGTGATCGAGCGCGTCTGGGGTGGGTTTATGCCTGGTCAGGGGATGATTAGGTGTGGTCGTGAATGTGCGTTTGGGTGATCGGGATCAGGGGTTTCTGCTGCCGCCGTCGGTGCGGGATTGGTTACCGGAGGATCATCTGGCGTTCTTTGTGATCGATGTGGTCGCGGAGTTGGATTTGACGGCGTTCTACGCCGCGTTCCGCGCTGACGGGCGCGGCGGGGCCGTCTACGACCCGGAGATGATGCTCGGCGTGCTGATCTACGCGTACTGCACCGGGGAGCGCTCCTCCCGTCGGATCGAGAAGCGCCTGGTCGAGGACGTCGCCTACCGGGTGATCGCGGTGAATCAGTCCCCCGATCACGCGACGTTGGCGCGGTTCCGGGCACGTCACCAGGACGCGATCGCAGGGCTGTTCTCCCAGGTCCTCGGGCTCTGCGTGAAGGCCGGGCTGGTGGACGCGGGACTGGTCGCGATCGACGGGACGAAGATCGAAGCGGACGCGTCGTACTTCGCCAACCGTACCCGCGACGAGCTGGCAGCTGCGGTCCTGGCCGAGGCGGCCGCCACCGACGCTGCGGAGGACGAGCAGCTCGGGGATCGCTCAGGGTCCGAGCTGCCGGACGACTGGGCTGGCGGGCAGGACCGGCGGGGCCGGATCCGGGCGGCGCTGGCAGAGCTGGAGGGTCAGCCGGCGCGGGACTACGAGGCGCGGGTCGCGGAGCGGGCGGCGAAGGAAGCCGCCACCGGGAAGGGCCTGAGAGGGCCGAAGCCGTTGAAGGAGCCGGCGCGGCGGGCACTGCCGCGGAGGGCGAACACGACCGATCCGCACTCGCGGATCATCGCCACCAATGGCACAGGGGTGATGCAGGGCTATAACGCCCAGACCGCCGCGACGACGGGGCAGATCGTCGTGGCCGCGGAGGTCACCGCGACCACGAACGACCAGCCCCACTTCATCCCGATGGCCCAAGCAGTCATGGAGAACCTCGCCGAGACCGGCGCCGGGAAGGTCTGCACGTTCGTCGCGGACGCGGGCTATTGGACGGCAGCCAGCGGCACTGCCGACGTCGGCGCGGACGTGTTGATCGCGACGCGGAAACCGGCCTGGCGTCGAGGCGAGACCCCCGATGATGACACGCTCGCCATCCTGGCGAAGGTGAACCGCGGGGAGCTGTCCCTTCGGCAGGCCGGGGACATCCTCGGCGTCTCTTACACCTGGGTCAGAGACAAGACCAAACGCTACTTCGGCAAAGACGGGCCACGGCAAGCCCGCACCGCCCAACCCGAACCCGACGAATGGATGCCCGTGATCGAGAAACTCGCCCGAGGAGAGATCTCCCAGCGGGCCGCGATCGACGAACTCCAGGTCTCCCAGGGGCGGGTCAAGGCCATGCTCGCCCACGTCCGAGGCGAAGCTGTCGAGCCGGAGATCGCCCGCCGGGCCATGGACGCCAAGCTCGCCACCGAAACAGGGTCCGAGGCCTACCGGAAACGGCAGCACAGCATCGAACCCGTCTTCGGAAACATCAAAGCCAACCTCGGCTACCGACGCTTCACACGACGAGGAATACCCGCAGTCCACGCCGAATGGCGGCTGATCTGCAGCGCCCACAACCTCCTCAAACTCCACACCGCGACCACCGCCTGAACGACGGGCACCCCGCCCCGCCGCCCCCGGCTCATCCGAACCCGAGCAGATTCATGCGACAGCCTCAGGTGTGCGAGATTCCTCGATTCCGTGGGTCCGCCGCGGGCAGCGTCGGCGGTGTGGTCGATGTCGCACAGTCGGGCGGGGCGGCGGCATCCGGGGAACCGACAGTGCTCGTCGCGGGCGGAGAGGTAGCGCTTCAGTTTTCTGTCGGGTCGGTATCGGTCCACCGCGACGGGCAGGCCGGTTTCGGCGTCGGTGAAGACGCGGTCCCATCCGGGAGCCTGGGTGGCGAGATCGCGAACGAGGGCGGGATCGACGGGTCCGTAGCCGGCGAGGATGCCGGGCTCGTCGGTGACTCCGGCGAGGGAGCGGAGCGGGATCGTGACCTGGACGCGACCCGTGATCCGCGCCGTGACGTCGGGGTCACCGTGCCCGGTAGGGGTTGCTGTCAGGAGGAGGTCGGTGAGGGCGTCGGCGCGGAGTTGATCCATCGTGCGCGCTTCGATCCGGCCGGCTTCGTCGGATTCCTCAGCGCCGGCAGTGCTCACATCGTGGTCGACGGTGGCTGCTGTCGCGCTCTGCTCTTCGGCGCGGTTCGCGTTGGGCCGCTCAACCGTGTCGCTATCGCGGACGTGGCGGGCGATCTGGGTGAGACGGTCGTGGATTGCGTAAGCGAGGGGCGCGGGGAGATCTGCGACTAAGCGGGCCAGTCCGTCGCTCAGGTCGTGCACGACGACGGTGCGGGCCTGGGTGGCGAGGCGGCGCAGCTGCGCAGGAGAGTCGGGATCGAGCGTCGCGGCGATCGCGCGCGCGGCGGCCCGCAGGCGGTTCGGAGTCTCATGACGCGCGATGTCGAGGACGAGCTTCTCGTACCGCGAGCGGGCGCGGTCATCGCCGATTCCGGCTCCCGCGTCGACGATGACACGCACATGCGCGGCATCCACATCCCCGCGCTCCCACGCGACCTGCGTGTCGGGGAACCGGTCGGTGAGAGTCGTCGCCTCACCCATTCGGGTCTGTACGGTGCGGTCGCTCACCCTCATGGCGGCGCCCAGCTCGGCGGCGATCTCGCGGATGCCGAGATCCGACCCGGACCGAGATGCTCCGAGTTCTCCGGCCCGCTCGAGCGCGAGATCGACCCCGTACGCCAGCAGCCGCGCTTCCCTCGCCTGCAATGCCGCGATCTTCCGTCGCGTTTCCGCGACATCCGCGACCAATGCCCGCATCCGTCCGTGGACACGCGAGCCGCCTCGAGCTCGTGCCCGGATGGAGGAGGTGAGGGATGCGGGGTCGCCCATGCTGCTCCGAGGATCGAGGAGCCGGATGGCTCCGCCGGAAGCGCTCTTTGGGCACGTGCGCTGGTACAGATGAGTATAGAACAAAGTTTCGAGTAATACAAGTCGCCGGCGCATCGCGAGTGTGTCGGGGGGAGAGTCGGAGGACCTTGGACCCTGATGCGCCCGATACCCCCGGGAGTACCGTCGGGACGGGATGCGAGGACGGGCGCCCGACCACCTCCGGCGTCCGCATCCGGATGCCACCGCTGAGCCACATGAAGGAGAACGCCATGAAGATCGTCGTCGTCGGAGGAGTCGCCGGAGGGGCATCCGTTGCTGCCCGTGCCCGTCGCCTGGACGAGTCAGCCGAGATCGTGGTGCTCGAGCGCGGCGACTATGTCTCGTTCGCCAACTGTGGCCTGCCCTACCACATCGGTGGCGTGATCGCCGATCGGAGTCGCCTCCTGCTGCAGACGCCCGAGAGCCTGCGTGAGTCTCTCGACATCGACGTCCGGGTCGGGCAGGACGTCATCGCCGTGGACCGAGCCGCGAAGACCGTCACCGTGCGCGAAGTCGCCACCGGCCGCGAGTACACCGAGGCCTACGACGCCCTCGCCCTATGCCAGGGGGCCGACCCGTTGCAGCTTCCGCTTCCCGGGATCGACCTTCCCGGCATCCATACGCTGCGAAACATCGCCGACATGGATGCCATCAAGTCGCGCCTCGACGAAGCGTTGGCCGCCGCTGCGGCGAAGGGCCGCGCCGCCAAGACGGTGGTCATCGGTGCCGGCTACATCGGCATCGAGATGGCCGAGAACCTCATCCATCGTGGGTCCGACGTGACAATCGTCGAGCTCGCCGACCAGATCCTTCCGCCGCTCGACAAGGACGTGTCCATCCCGGTCGAGCAACACGCACGCGGACGCGGCGTCGAGCTGCAGTTGGGCACGGCCGCCGCTGCCTTCACGCAGGCATCCGACGGGATGCTGCGCGTCGAACTCAACAACGGGCAGTCTCTCGTCGCTGACCTCGTGGTGCTCTCGGCGGGGGTTCGCCCGAACGTGAGTCTGGCCCAGCAGGCGGGACTGGAGATCGGCGAGCGCGGCGGCATCGTCGTCGACACGCACATGCGCACGTCCGACCCGCACATCTGGGCAGCGGGGGATGCCGTCGAGACGGCGCACACCGTGCTCCCTGGGCGGTGGGTCACTCCGCTGGCGGGGCCAGCGAACCGCGAGGCACGCGTCGTGGCCGAGAACATCTGCGGACGAGACACGGAGTATCTCTCGACGCAGGGCACCTCCATCGTCAAGGTGTTCGACATGACCGCCGGCGCGACAGGCGCCAATGAGCGGCAACTCGAGCGTGCCGGCGTGGACTACCTGACCGCGCACGTGCATCCGTCCGGCCACGCCGGCTACTACCCGGGCACTGCCCAGATGCACATCAAGGTGACGTTCGCGCCCTCGGACGGGAGGCTGCTGGGCGCTCAGATCGCGGGGTTCGACGGCGTCGACAAGCGCCTCGACGTCTTCGCCACCGCGATCCGACTCGGCGCGACGGTACACGATCTCGAGCACCTCGAGCTCGCGTACGCGCCGCCGTTCGGGTCGGCGAAGGATCCGGTCAACATGGCGGGGTTCGTCGCGAGTAACGTCCTCAGCGGCGACCTGAAGCTCTGGTACGCGAAGGACTATCCGGCCGCGACCGAAGGATGCCGCATCATCGATGTTCGCACCGAGGTCGAGTACGAGATCTGGCACATCCCCGGGGCGGAGAATGTGCCGCTCGGGACGATCCGCGAGGCGTGCGAGACCTGGGAACGTGACGTCCCGATCCGCCTGTACTGCGCCGTCGGTTTCCGCAGCTACCTCGCGTACCGCGCGCTCGTCCAGCGCGGTTTCACGGATGTGCGGACGCTCTCCGGCGGCTCGACGACGTTCCGCTTCTTCCATGATCTCGAACCCGTCGGGTTCGTGGCCAAGCCCGCCGAGATCCACTACGCCGAGGCATCCGACCTGCTCGCCCAGGCGAAGGGAACCGGCCAGGTGGTCGACCTCGACTGCACGGGGCTTGCGTGTCCTGGCCCGATCATGAGGCTGACCAAGCAGATGGATGAGCTGCAACCCGGCGACGACGTCGTGGTGCACGTCTCGGATCCGGGCTTCGCGCACGACGCTCCCGCGTGGGCAGGCAGCCACGGCCACGAGATGCTCTCGATCTCACCGGAGGGTCCCGGCTATGTCGCGACGTTCCGCAAGGGCGCTGCCCCCGACCGGTCGGGCACGTCCGTGCAGAAGCTGAACCAGACCTCGTTCGTCGTGTTCTCGGGCGACCTCGACAAGGCCATCGCGGCGTTCATCATCGCCAATGGAGCGCTCGCGATGGGGCAGAAGGTCTCGATGTTCTTCACGTTTTGGGGGCTGAACATGCTCCGTCGGCACGATGCGCCGCCGCGCGACAAGAAGCTCATGGATCGGATGTTCGCGATGATGATGCCGTCCGGATCCGATCACCTGCCGTTGTCGCAGATGAACATGGCGGGCATGGGACCCAAGATGATCAAGGACGTGATGCGCCAGCACAACGTCCCGACGCTCGAGGAGCTCATGGAATCGGCGCGCGAGGGCGGCGCGCAGCTGGTGGCCTGCACGATGACGATGGACCTGCTGGGCATCGCCGAGAGCGACCTGCAGGAGGGCATCGACTTCGGCGGCGTCGCCACGTTCCTGGGGGAGGCGCAGAAGTCCGGAACGACCCTGTTCATCTAGGGCTCCGTCGCGCACCGAGCTTCGGTGGCGTCGCGATGCGGGGGTGAGGAGATGGATGTCGCAGAGTGGCGCGACCGAAGCTGGTGAGGAGGGCGCAGGAGTGCGACGGGTGCGGCGCGGTCTGTGACAGGCTGAGATCGTGACGATCGAACCCCCGGAGCCCGGCTCGCCCCGCCGCCCCGCGGGTCCGCGCGATCCGGGTGATGCCTGGGTGATCGCACCGACGGGGGAGCGCTACTGGGGCCGGTTCGGCGCAGCTGGTCTTCTTGCGGTAGATGCCGAGCGCGGCATCCTGCTGCAGCATCGCGTCGGCTGGAGTCATCACGGCGGCACCTGGGCGCTGCCCGGTGGTGCGCGGCACGAGGGCGAAGGTGCCGGGGCAGCTGCGCTCCGAGAGGCGCACGAAGAGGCCTCGGTGCCGCAGGATGCTGTGCGCCAGCGATTCTGGAGCGTGCTGGATCTCGGGGTCTGGACCTACACGACCGTGATTGCGGATGTCTTGGTGGCGTTCGATCCGCACATCGGGGATGCCGAGAGCGTCGCCCTCGAGTGGGTCGCGGTGGACGCCGTCGACGGCCGCCCGCTGCATCCGGCTTTCGCGTCGGCGTGGACGCACCTGCGTCCCTTGTTGTCGGTGCGCCCCGCTGTCGTGATCGATGCGGCGAACGTCGTGGGCTCAGTCCCCGACGGATGGTGGCGCGACCGGGCTGGGGCCGCGGGCAGGCTCATCGATCGGGTGAGGCAGTGGCGCGAACGTGGGGTGGATGCCGCGAAGCTCGAGCTCCCCGGTTCGCTGTGGTTTCCGGAGGTGTCGGTTGTGCTCGAGGGCCAGGCGACGCGTGCGCTCGCGGGTGACGATCACGCAGAGACCGACATCCGGGTCGTGCCCGCGCCCGGTGAAGGGGACGACGAGATCGTCGCCGAAACCCGGCGTCGCATCGCGAGTGGCGAGCAGGTCATCGTCGTGACGAGCGACCGAGGACTCGCCGACCGGGCCGGTGACGAAGGCGCCCGGGTGGTCGGTGCCGGCTGGCTGCTCGGTCAACTCGACGAGAGTGCGTGAACCGGGACTTACTCGGCTGAGCGCCCTCTCAGGCGATCGATGTCGCGCCGCTCCCGCTTGGTGGGTCTGCCCGCACCGCGGTCGCGGACCGGCACGAACGGCGTCTCCTCCCGTGAGGGACGCGGGGGCGTTCGCTCGTCGACGGCGAGCGCCGCTGCCGGTGCGCCGACCCGCTTGGTGAGCAGTTGCTTGACGACCAGGATGCGGTCGAATCCGGCAATGCGGACGCGCAACTCATCGCCGATCCGCACCGGCTGGGCGGCCTTCGCGCGCTCGCCGCCGACGCGGACGTGGCCCGCACGGCAGGCTGCTGTCGCTGCGGACCGGGTCTTGTAGACCCGAACGGCCCACAGCCAGGCATCCACGCGAACGGAATCCGTCACGCCCTCGATTCTCTCGCGGCGCGCGCTGCGTGGGTTGCGATCACGGCTCCGACGGCGATGAGCCCCTGCCCGAGCGTGTAGGTGATCATGACCAGCGCGCTGCTTCCCGACGGCATGGTCTCGGGCAGGAAGAGCCGGAACGCCAGCACGGTATCGGAGATGAGGAAGAACGCCCCGCCCCATGCGATGGCGGGGTGGCAACGAGTCGAGAGCACGGCCGTTCCGCCCAGCACGAGCCCGTAGGCGGCGACGGCTATCGCGAGCGCACCGAGGAATGGCCACAGATAGACGACGAGGACGACCCACCACACGACGTACACCGCTGACCACCACGGCAGCGCCCGCACGGAGAGGAACCGCCAGAACAGCACGATGTAGGCCACGTGCGCCAGGCCGAAGCACAGGAGCATCGCGGGCAGCTCGTCATCGAGGAACGGGAAGAACGTGGCAGCACCGTCGCCGAGCCATGACAGCGCCAGCGCCAGGAACAACAGCGTGTACGGCGATCCCCACTGCGACCCGCGGCCGCCCCAGAGCACCGCGAGAGCCAGGACCGGCATGAGCGCGAGCTTGGTCGGCGCGCTCACGGCATCCCACCCGGCCAGAAGCGCTGTGACGTGCACGATCGAGACCGCGACGTAGGGAAGGAACCCCCACCACCATCGCGGGGAGAGAGCGGATGCGGCGACTCGGGTCGCGGCGGCATCGGTGGTCACAGACACTCCTTCGTGAGGAACCGCTCCCACCCTAGTGCGACGGGAGGTGTCGGAGGGTAGCGCTCGCCGCGTGGCGATCGCGACAATGGCAGATGGAAGGGAGTCAGAAATGGCGGAGTCCTCGGTTGTCACATGCCCCTCGTGCGGGGCGAAGAACCGCGTGCCGTCGGCCCGGTCGGGGAGAGTTCGCTGCGCCTCGTGCCACACCGATCTTCCCTGGCTCGTGGAGGCGGACGACACGTCGTTCGATGCGGTCGTGGGAGACGCGACCCTTCCCGTTCTCGTCGACGTGTGGGCACCCTGGTGCGGTCCGTGCCGGATGGTCTCGCCGATCGTCGAGCAGATGTCGCGCGAATTCGCCGGAAAGCTGAAGGTCGTCAAGGTGAACTCTGACGAGTCTCCGCGTGTCTCGCAGCGTCACGGCATCCAGAGCATTCCGACGCTCCTGCTGTACCGGAACGGCGCCGAACAGTCGAGGCAAATCGGGGCGCTCCCGGCACCGCAGCTGCGTCAGTGGGTGGCCGGCCAGGTCGGTTGACGCCGCCGATTCTCGGCTGGCCGCGCGACCGGCTAAGATAGTGGAGTTGTCCGCGCCTCGGTGCGGACTCCGGGATGTGGCGCAGCTTGGTAGCGCACTTGACTGGGGGTCAAGGGGTCGCAGGTTCAAATCCTGTCATCCCGACCAGGTGAGGCTTACTGCAAACACCGACCCTATGGGCCGGGTTTGGAGGAGCTTCCAGGGTCAACGAAGTAAGGGAGTCGCCCATGTGGGCGGCTCCCTTCTTCTTCGTCTGGTAGTGCTTGGCCCGGGTTATCGGCAAGAAATGGTGGATGGGTCGGGCGTGTCAGTGTTCGCCGATCCATCCTGAGCGGTGCCAGAGGCCTTCTGCGGCGTCGAGGCCTGTGCCGTAGAGCTCGGGCCCGAGGGGTTCCTCGGTCTTCGGTGGGGGCGCTGGCTGTGGGGTCTGGGCGTGCTGGTGGGCGCGGTCCAGGGGGACTTCGCGGAGCAGCAGGAACCATTCTGCGGCGCGGCGGCGGTGCTCGATGGTCATCCCGCGGTGGTGGCGCAGCAGATGTCTGATCTGCGCGTTGATGCCGCCCTCGAGCGGGGATGTGGTGCGGGGGTTGCCGTGCTGGAGGAACGTGAATACGTGTCCGGCTTCGGCGGCGCGGTGCAGGATCGCCCATGCCTTGCGGAGGCGGAGGTGAGTGAACCCGAAGTGGCCGTTGTCGTAGAGGGTGCGCTCCTTGGTGAGGTGTCCGAACTGCTGCCACCACGCTTCGAGGGTGAGTCGCCAGGCGATCGCGGCGTCGATGTCGTGGATGTCGCTGAGGGTCATCGCGATCTGACGTAGCGCTCGGCCGGCTTTCAGACGTGGATTCCTTGTCAGCTCGCGGGTCACGTTCATCTGCAGGTGGAAGATGCACCGTTGCACGGCCGTGTCGGGCCAGGTGTTGGCCAGGGCGGAGCGGACCCCGGAGCCACCGTCGGTGACGACGACCTCCGGTGGCGGGACCTGGGTGAACAGTGCCTCCCACGCGGCCGTGGACTCGCGGGCGGCCCATTGCCAGGCGATCACGTGTCCGGTGTCTGACAGGGCGATCAGCAGGCACCAGGACCCGATCCAGATTCCGTCGACCAGGACGGCGTCGTGGACTTCGCCGGTGACCGGCATGACCGGTTCCAGGTCCCAGCACCAGGCCGTCTGATCGCGGAAGGATCGGCCGGTGCCGCCATCGAGGTCCGCTTGCGTGTGTTTCCCCGTCAGCCAGGTCAGGAACCGGTGGAGTTGCTCACGACGGGTGACGTCTGGGCGGCGGCGAACGCTCGAGGACCCGCAGCCTCTGCAACGCCACCGCTGTGTTCCCGAGGGATGACGGCCGTTCTTCACCAGCCGGGAGCCGCATACCAGACACAAGGTCGTGTTCGACGGAAGGTCCACGACTA
>NZ_JBYIPB010000013.1:0-82335 GCF_057706855.1 Microbacterium sp. bgisy207 | reverse complement strand
CCTAGAACTCGCACTGCGCGGGGTGTTCCCGGTCCACCGCGGTGAGATGTCACTCTCTCTTCCCATGACGGACGCCGATATCGACATGATCATCGACACTCTCGTCGAATCCGCAGTGGCGGTGGTCGGGTAGCCCTACACGGACCCACCCGAGGGCTTCTGCTATTCGATTCAGCGCACGTCCGCGCTGCCCCGCGCTGACCGTGCCGACAGGCGAGGATCGCGGTTTGTTACGACGCGAGTTGCGCGCGTGGCGTGAAACCGCGAGACTCTAGGCCATCGCAGCATGACGCGAAGCCTCGCGCCCGGAACACGTCACCGGGCACGCGCTGCGGCTCCCTGATGATTCAGCGGGCCGCCCCGGCTCGCCCGAACACGATCGGTCTGTCATGCGTCTGACCTCTGCCTCCCTTCCCACCTTCTCGATCGAGACCACCCGCTTCGACGAGGACTATGTCCCCCCGGCCAGCACCCGGGTCACGACGAACTTCGCCAACCTCGCTCGGGGGGAGGAGCGTCAGGAGAATCTGCGGGCTGCCCTGCAGATGATCGACGGCCGCTGCAACGACCTCGCCCGCTGGGACAACGAGCGGGGCGACCGCTACCGCGTCGAGCTCGACATCATCTCGGTCTCGATCGACGTCGAGACCGAGGGCAAGTCCCAGACGGATGCCGACAGCGAGCGCTTCCCGCTCATCGAGGTGCTCGAGACGACGATTGTCGACACCCGCTCCGGATGCCGCATCCCGGGCATCGTCGGGAACAACTTCTCGTCGTACGTGCGCGACTACGACTTCAGCATCCTGCTGCCGGGCCACAACGCCGGCGGCACCGGATTCCGCACGCCCGAGGACTTCGGGGTCCTGCACGGAAACCTGTTCCGGAGCTTCGTGCGATCGGATGCCTACGCGCAGCGCTTCGCGAAGGCCCCGGTGATCTGCCTCAGCGTCTCGAGCACCAAGACCTACCACCGGACCGCGAATCGGCATCCGGTCCTCGGCGTCGAGTACCGCAAGGACGAGTACTCGCTGACCGATGACTACTTCGCGAAGATGGGGATGCAGGTCCGCTACTTCCTGCCGCCGAACAGCGTCGCACCGTTCGCGTTTTACCACGTCGGCGATCTGCTCACCGACTACACCGACCTCGAGTTGATCGCGACCATCGCCACGATGGAGACCTTCCAGAAGATCTATCGCCCCGAGATCTACAACGCGAACTCCGCTGCCCCGGCATCCTTCCGACCGAGCCTCACCCACGCCGACTACTCGACGACCCGCATCGTCTACGACCGCGAGGAACGCAGCCGTCTCGCCGTCGAGCAGGGCCGATTCGCCGACGAGCACTTCATGACTCCCCACCGCGAGCGTCTTCAGGAGTGGTCAGCCTGGTACAGCGCGCAAGAGAGCGAGTTGGAGGGGGTGCGGTCATGACGACGCTGCTCCCCACCTCGACCGCCGGGAGCCTCCCCAAGCCGTCCTGGCTCGCCGAGCCCGAAACCCTCTGGTCGCCCTGGCGACTCGACGGTGAGGAGTTGGCGGACGGCAAGCGCGATGCGCTCCGTCTGTCGCTCGCCGAGCAGCAGCACGCCGGCATCGACATCGTCGGCGACGGCGAGCAGACCCGCCAGCACTTCGTGACGACCTTCATCGAACACCTCGACGGCGTGGACTTCCAGACGCGGCAGACGGTGCGGATCCGGGACCGGTACGACGCATCCGTCCCGACCGTCGTCGGCCCCGTCGCCCGCAGGCAGCCGGTATTCGTGACGGATGCCGCCTTCTTGCGCAGCCAGACCGATCAGCCGATCAAGTGGGCGCTGCCCGGGCCGATGACGATGATCGACACGCTCTTCGACGCGCATTACTCCAGCCGCGAGGAGCTCGCGTGGGAGTTCGCCGGCATCCTCAACCAGGAGGCGAAAGAGCTCGAGGCGGCAGGGGTCGACATCATCCAGTTCGACGAGCCGGCCTTCAACGTCTTCTTCGACGATGTCGACGACTGGGGGGTCGGGGCGCTCGAGCGGGCCACAGAGGGCCTGAGCTGCCGGACCGCTGTGCATATCTGCTACGGCTACGGCATCAAGGCCAACACCGACTGGAAGCAGACGCTCGGCGACGAGTGGCGCCAGTATGAGCGCACGTTCCCGAAGCTCCAGTCCTCGAGCATCGACATCGTCTCGCTCGAGTGCCACAACTCCCACGTTCCGCTCGAGCTCATCGAGCTCCTCCGCGGCAAGACGGTGATGGTCGGCGCGATCGACGTGGCGACCACCACAGTCGAGACCCCCGAGGATGTCGCCGACACGATCCGTGCGGCGCTGCAGTACGTGGATGCCGAGAACCTCTACCCGTCCACGAACTGCGGGATGGCGCCCCTCACCCGGCGCGTTGCGCAGGGCAAGCTCCACGCCCTCAGCGCCGGAGCGGCGATCGTGCGATCCGAGCTGGCGGGAGCCTAGGACTCGAGCCAGGCGAAGGCGGCGTCCTCGTCGTCGAAGAAGCGTGCCTCTTCGGCATAGAACGGCGTCGCGAGATGGGTGATCATCTCTTCCCACTTCTTGTCACCGACGATCGCCATGCGTTCGATCTTGTGGTGGAACTCGTGTCCGAAGTGGAAGTCCGAGCCCCAGGCACTGACCTTCTCCCAATGGAAGCCGGTGAGATCGCACAGCAGTCTCACCGTGCCGAACTCCTTCACTGCGGCTTCGACCGCCGGCGTGAGGACCTCGTAGTCCTCCTTCGTGACCTCGCCCGAGACCTCGAACCCGAGGACCTTGCCTGCGCTGCGCGGCGATTGCGTGATGGCCATGATCGGCTCCCTCCACGTGCTATCACCCTCATCGTGCCGCAGCGAGCCTCGCCGCGGTAGGGACCTCGGATGCCGAGATGGCTGGTGACATCGCACGGCGAGGTCAGCACAATGGGAGGACCCGCGAGCCCACAGCTCGGGGAAACCACGAAGGAGTTGGTGTCGTGTTCTCAGCGGTCCTGAGCTCGCCCCGCACCTCCCCCTATCCGCAGCTGGCGCTGACGGCGGCGTTCGCTGTGACCCTTGCCTCGGCTGCCCTGTTCCGGCTGGAGCTGAGACCGCTCTTCGCGCTGTCTGCCGGCGCGATCATCGTCGCGGGCGCGATCGTGATGCTGGTCGCGGCGCGGCGACCGCCCCGTCGCCGGACCTGGACGATGGCGATCGTGCCGATTCTCGACATCATCGCCGTCGCGCTCTTTCGTGAGGCCACCGTGCAGCCGATCACGGCGATCGGGCTCCTGCTCGCGATCCCGCTGTCGTGGCTCGCCTTCGCCTTCGCCTTGCCCGCGGTCATCGTGGGCGTGCTCGTGACGATCACATGGCCTGCCCTCGCCTACCTCTCGATCGGCGAGCAGGTCACGACCTTCCCCGAGTTCTTCGCCCTGTGGGCATTCCCCACCCTGACGGGCATCGTCGCGTTCTCGGTGTATCCGATCGGTGTCGCGTATCGCCGGGAACACGCGGAGTCGGTCAGGCAGACCGAGACGGTGAACGCGATCCTGGCGTCGACGGTCGATGCGATCACGGTGTTCGACAGCGAGGGGAGCCACGTCCGCAGCAATGCCGCTGCCGAGGCGATGTCGCGCCGCGCCGGCTGGAGTGGAGAGAGAGCCGCCCACGTCTACGCGACGGACCGACAGACGGCACTGCCCTCGGATGCACTGTCGTGGTTCGGGCAGATCGAAGTGCAGCGTTCCGCCTCGCGCACCGTGTGGCTCGGACCGCCGGAAGACCAGGTAGCGGTCCGCTATTCGGCCGCAAGGATCGGCGAGGGTGGCGGGGTGGTCGTGACCGGCACCGAGGTCACCGGTCTGGTCACGGCTGTCGAGACGCGCGAAGCGTTCATCGGCACCCTCAACCACGAGTTGCGCTCACCCCTGACGGTGCTGCTCGGTGAGACGGATCTTGCCCTCGAGAACGACGGCGACTGCATCCCGCGCGAGCGGGTCGAGCGCATCGAAGCGGCAGCGACGAGGCTGCGCGACACGGTGGGACGCCTTCTTACGACGGCGCGCCGCGACATCTCGGCGGACTTGGACACAACGGATGCGGGTTTCGCTGTGCAACGCGCCGTCGACGGTCTGCGTCCGCTGGCCCGAAGCCGCGGAGTCACCCTGTCGCTCTACGATCGCGGTGGCGTGCTCGCGTAGGTCACGTCTCGCCACCTACGCGCGATCGTCGAGGAGGTCGTCAAGAACGCCATCCTGTACTCGCCGACCGGCGCCGAAGTGACGGTGCTGGTCAGGGAGGACGAGGGGACTCCGCTCGTGGAGATCACCGATCGCGGCGTCGGCATGACTCCCGCAGAACGCCGCCGGGCGACGGAGGCGTACTACCGCACCGACTACGCGCGGCGGCAGGCCATCCCCGGAATGGGCGTGGGACTGACCATCGCGGCGGCGCTGGCGGCGATCAACGGGATCTCGCTCGACATCGACGAGAACTCAGCCGGCGGCACCACGGTGATCCTCAGCCTCACCCGGCCGAGCGCCTGAGCCAGACTCGGGCCACCTCAGTGAGTGCGGGGCCGACAAAAGCACGTACTGGCAGTACGCATCATGACCGGGCCTCCCCCGGAACCCCCTGCGCGTGTTCCTATTGATGAGGCGGCAGCAAGCGTCCGACACGGATGGCGCACCCGGCATCCCGGTCGACGCTTCGTGCACCGCCGCTGCGGCGAGACCCGCCGCTGTGCAACGAAAGCGAGAGACGCAATGATTCTTGACGAGAACTACACCCTGTCCAACGGCGTCGAGATCCCTAAGCTCGGCCTCGGCACTTGGATGATCGACAACGCCGCAACGGTCGGTGCCGTGAAGGCGGCGATCGAACTCGGCTACCGCCACATCGACACGGCCCAGGCCTACCAGAACGAGCAGGGAGTCGGCGAGGGCGCGCGCGCGTCCGGCGTCGCGCGCGAGGACATCTTCGTGACCACCAAGCTCGACGCCGGAGCCAAGTCGTACGAGGCGGCAGTCGCGGGTGTCGACGCCTCCCTCGAGGCGCTCAGCCTCGAGTACATCGACCTGTTTATCATCCACAGCCCCCACCCGTGGACCGAGTTCCGCGGCGAGAAGACCTACTTCGAAGAGAACCGGCAGGTCTGGAAGGCTCTCGAAGAGGCATACCAGGCGGGCAAGGTGCGCGCGATCGGCCTGTCGAACTTCGAGCGGGGCGACATCGAGAACATCCTCGAGGTGGCGACGGTCAAGCCCATGGTCAACCAGATCCTGGCCCACATCAGCAACACCCCGTTCGAGCTCATCGAGTACACGCAGGGCGAGGGGATCCTCGTCGAGGCGTACTCGCCGGTCGCCCACGGTGAACTGCTGAAGAACGAGCACGTCAAGCAGATCGCCGACAAGTACGGCGTCAGCATCCCCCAGCTCTCGATCCGCTACGACCTTCAGCTGGGCCTGCTGCCGCTGCCGAAGACGGCCAACCCTGCGCACATGAAGAGCAATGCCGAGCTCGACTTCGTCATCTCGGACGAGGACATGGACTACCTCAAGAACGTCGAGACCATCAAGGACTACGGCGACGCCAGCATGATGCCCGTGTTCGGCGGAAAGCTCTGAGGTCCGATCGATCCGCCGTGTTGCGCCGGAGTCCACCTGCGGGGATTGCCGGCGCAACGCGCGCCTGAGGGCTGTTCAGTCGCCGAATCCGCGTTCGCGGTAGAGGTCGATGCTTTCTCGCAGAGCGCGCAACACGTAGGGCGGGAACTCCATCCCCTTCTCGTGCGCCCACAGCAGCTGGGCTTCGATGCGACCCACCTCTCGCGCGTAGCGATCGAGATCAGTCTCGAACCCGAGCGCAGTGACCACTCCCCGCATCTGCGCGCGGTACCGACCCTGCCCGTTGGTTCCGACGAGGTTGTAGGTCTTCTCCCGCAGCACCCGTGCGAGATACAGCTGCCACGGCCGTAGGGCGCCGGAGGCCACAAGCTCGCTCGCGCTCATCCGGTAGAACGCGAAGTGGCCGGGTTCCTGCCGACGGATGGGGGCGATGATCGTCTCGGCGATGGCCGTCTCGCCCAGCTCGGTCATCCCGTCGTGGATGGTGTTGTAGGCCAGCACAGCCTGTCGCTCGGTGCTGGCTCCCGTCAGGTAGTAGAGCAGCCGCGCAATGTCCTGGATCGAGGAGAAGTGCGCGAGCGCACCCATGATCTTCATCCGGTACGAGACCTCGAGCACGGGGTCGGCCGCAGGCCGCCCGAGGTCCTGCTGGAGCCGGTCGAGGATCAGACCGTGCTGGATCTCCTGCGGCTGCCACACGTCGGCGTAGAACAGACGGTCGACCTCGCTGACGTCGGGCAACAGCACGAGCAGCTCGAGAACATTGCGATCCACCTCGAGCTCGACCCGGGCAAGGTAGTCGATGACGTGTCCGTAGCGGGCCCTGACCACACCCGGGTCGCGGATGCCGCGATCGACCGAGTCCAGCTCGATCGGTGGATGCTCCTCGCCGAGCCGCCGGACATGCTCGAGGATCCGCTGCGAGCTCACCGACTGGTTCATGAACCCATCATGCGGGAGCCTCCGCCGGTCCGGGGCCGTCACCGGGAAGACCCAGGAGCGCTCCGATCTGAGTGTGCGTGGGCGGCGGGGCGTCAACGTCGGTCAGCTGGCGATAGAGCATGATGCCGAGGAGCGCCTCCGCGACGATGGCATCCTGCTCTACAGGCTCGCGTGTCTGAGCGCGCGCGAGCCTGCCGGTGAGGGTTCGATGGGCGGGGCCCGTCAGCTCCGAATACAGCGCCCGTCGTAGGCCGGTATCCTCGGCGGCCGCAGCCGCGAGACCGCGCATGATCGCGGTGGCATCACCGGTGTCGGCGAGCTTCGCGCTGTCGTTCACACCGCCGGCGTCAGCCCGCAGATGGGCGCAGCCGAGTTCATCGTGCGCGTGAACGCACTGGGCACCGTGAACGTGACCCGCGCAGCACTCGCCGCGGCGAGCGAGGACTTCGCCCTGGTCAACGTCGCTTCGATCGCGGCCCATATGCTCCCCAGTGTGCTGATCCCCACGCGAGCGTTCCCGCTCGCCGAGACCGATCCGGATCGATTCGTGCGCAAGCTTGTCGGACGCACGCGCGTCGCGCGCAGCCAGGCCGCCGGAATGGCCTACTCCCTCTCCAAGGCCTACGTGAAGTGGTATTCCGCGCGGTCGGCCGAAGAATTCGGCGCGGGGGGGGCGCGCGTGGTCTCGGTCTCACCGGGGTCGTTCGACACCACGATGGGGCGACTGGAGCAGAAGAGCGGATCGGCGGCGCTCCTCAAGGCTGCCGCCCTCAAGCGCTTCGGCCGCCCCGAGGAAGTCGCCGAGCTGTTGGCGTTCCTCGCCTCCGAGAAAGCCGGCTACATCACCGGCACGGACATCCTGATCGACGGCGGAACGTACGCCGGCGTGCAGCGATACGGGAGCAAGATCCCGCGCGACTGACGGCCCCGCGGCCGCCTTCACACAAGCTTCACAATGCACCCACGGACACCTTCACAGAGGTGGCGTTGTCTGGTCATCGACAACCCGAACCTCAGAAGGTGATTCCGATGAACACATCCACAAAGACCGCCGCCACCCTCGGTGCGGGCGCCCTCGCGATCTTCGGCCTCGCGGTCGGCGGAACCGTCGCCGCCTCCGCCACCGTCGAATCGACAACTCCCCCAGCCTCCGTCGCCACCGGGTCGATCACAGCGGACAGCACGGTGGAGGACACCCTCTCCTTCATGCGAGAAGAGGAGCGGTTGGCCAGGGATCTCTATGCTGCGATCGCCGACTACTACGACGGTGCACGCCCGTTCAGCATGATCACCAACAGCGAGGACCACCACTACGACGCAGTCGGCACGCTCCTCGAGACCTACGGCATCGACGACCCGTCCGCCGGGCTGGAGCCGGGAACGTATGCCTTCGACGAACTGCAGGTGCTGTACGACGACCTGCTGGCGCAGGCGCAGACCTCACTCACCGAGGCCTATGCGGTGGGGATCACCATCGAGGAAACCGACATCGCCGACCTGGACGCGGCCCTCGCCGCGGACTACCCGTCGGACGTCGATGCCGTCCTCACCAGGCTGCTGACCGGCTCCGAGAAGCATCTCGCGGCATACACCTCGGCGTCCGAGGGCGGCACAGCAGCGGGCACGACAGGGCGCACCGACGCGATGCCCGGACGAGGATCGAACGGGGCCGACCGGGACGGTCGAGGAGACGGCAGGATGTCCGGTCGAGACATTCCGAGGGATGGTTCAGGGCGGGGGATGACCAACGGCGACGGTAGCTGCGACCACAGCTGAGCCACGACCTCGCGCACCATCAGCAGAGGCCGGTCAGGACCCGTGGGTCTGGCCGGCCTCCTCAGCGCGCGGGAGGGTGACGGTGAAGACAGACCCATACCCCGGTCCCTCCGAGGCAGCGGTGAGCTCACCCCCGTGCGCTCGGACGATCCCCCGGGCGATCGTGAGACCGATGCCGGACCCGGAGCCCCCACCGCGGCGTCCCGGCACGCGGTAGAACCGTTCGAAGATCCGCTGGAGCTCAGCCTCGGCCAGCCCTTCTCCCGAATCGACGACCCGGATCGTCACCTCGTCCGCGGATGCCGAGACTGCCGCCTCGATCCACCCGCCGGCCTCGGTGGCGCGGAGCGCGTTGCCGATGAGGTTCGTGATGACCTGACCGATCCGGTCACCGTCGACGTAGGCCGCGCACGACTCTGTGGGAAGGACTGTCGTGAGGCGGATGCCCACATCCTCGGCCTGCGCCCGCAACCGCTCGACCACGCCGCCGACCAGCATCCTCACATCCAGCGTCTCCCGCACCAGCCCGAGCCGCCCTTCCTCGGCGCGCGACAGCGCCGACACATCGTCGGACAGCCGGCGCAGTCGGCGCACTTCGTCACTCACCTTGCCGAGCTGCTCGGGTTCGGCGGGAAGGATCCCGTCGATCATCCCCTCGACGTAGCCGTCGATGATCGTCAGCGGCGTCCGCATCTCGTGGGCGACCTCGCCGAGCAGTCGGGTCCGCCGGCGCTCGGTCTCCGCGAGGGCGGCGCCCAGCGTGTTGACGTCGTCGGCGAGGGCTGCCAGTTCATCGTCGGCGGGCCGCTCTACGCGGACGTCGTAGTCGCCGGCCGCGATACGCCGCGCCGCTGCCGACATGGCACGCAGTGGCTTGGTGACCCGCGCCGAGACGATGATCCCGGCCGCAGCCGCCGTCAGTGCTCCCACGACGAGACCGACCCCGAGGGCCTGGGTGACGGCGATGGTCACGTCGGCGACCAGCTGCTGACGGTTCCCCTGCCCCGCACCGGTACCCATGCCACCGCCCATACCGACGCGGCGGTCGAAGATGAGGGGCGCGAGCACGAGTACGACGATGGTCGTCGCGACGGCGCCGAGCACGGCGACGAGAAGATGCGTGACCGGCCACATGTCGTGGTTCGGTTTGACCTATGACGGTGCCGGCAGCGAAGAGTTCGTGGTTCTCGAGCGACTGCTGCACGACGTTCCCGAACGCATCAGCGACCGCAGCGCGGCGATGATCGAGCCGTTCACTGTCGCGTACCGCGCTCTCGAGGAAGCGGGCTCGATCGATGCGAGCGACACGGTCGTGGTCATCGGCGGAGGCATGATCGGACAGTGCGCTGCGCTGGCTGCGCACGCGAAGGGCGCACTGACCGTGCTCGTCGAACCGTCGGCACAGCGCCGCGAGATGGCGACACGATTGGGTGTGGACGCGACGGTGGATCCGTCCGCGCCCGATGCGGAAGCCACGATCGCTGCAGTCGCCGGGCCGCTGGGCGTGCGCGTGGTCATCGAAGCCTCCGGCAATCCCCACGGGATGGCGAGCGCCTATCGCATCGTCAGCCACAACGGCACGATTGTGCAGATCGGGATCACCGCCGCGGCCGAAGTGTCCGCGCCGCTGGCTCTCATCCAGGCGAAGGACCTCACGATCAAGGGGATCACAGGGTCGTCGGGCGTGTGGCCTCGGGCGATTCGGTTCATCGAGCGGACGGGCATCGACCTCACCCCTCTGGCCACCGACGAGTTCTCCTTCGATGAGGCCGCGGAGGCGTTCGATCGGTCACGTGACGCATCGAGCACACTCAAGGTCCTGATCCACCCCTAGTAGGGGCACGGGCCCCGAGACCGACGCGTCGGTCTCGGGCTTCCTCACCTTCTGGGGGCGCGACGAACCTCATCACGCCAGACGGACCACGCGCGCTGCAACTGCCCGTCGTTTGCGGCTGCGGCCGCAGCCGCCTCTTCAGCGGTGAGCGCCGTGTACTCGCCGCGCAGTCCGATCGCCGCGGTCTGCGCTCGCGCGTTGAGGTCCGCGTATACCGCACGGGCCACAGCCTGCTCCAGCGATGCGCCGACGGCGACGAAACCGTGACCACGCATCAGGATGACGGGAGCATCCCCCAGCGCCGCGGCCAGATCCCCACCCAGTGCTGTGTCGCGGATCAAGAGATCGCTGGCATGACCGACGCTGTCGCGGATCTCGAACACCGGCACCTCCTCACCCAGGAATCCCGCCATGTGCCACACCGCTCGCAGCGGCACCGCAGAGATACTGAAGGGCACCATCGACGGCGAGTGACTGTGGACGATCGAGACCACATCCGGCCGCGTCGCGTAGATCCGCCCGTGCAGAAAACGCTCGAGATAGCTCGGTCGCCGATCGGATGTCTCGCCGTCGAACGACATCTCTTGGATGTCATCGGTCGTCACCAGTCCCGGCGCAAGGTTCCGTGAGATCAGGAATCTGTCGGCGCGGAAGGGGTGCCGGACACTCACATGTCCGAAGGCATCCAGAATGCCTTTGTCCACCAAAACGTGGTTGGCGTCCACGAGGTCTTCGAGGACACGCTCAGGCCGTTCTTCGTCTTGCTCCGTCATCGTCCTTCCTCTGCTGGTCATCCCGAGGCGCTGCGGCCTCAGTGCCCATTGGCGGGGTCGTCCGGATCACGCGCTGCGCGTTCGCCCCGATCGAAAGAGCCCAGGAGGGCGAGTTCTTCCGGGGTCAAGGTGAAGTCGAAGATGTCGATGTTCTGCGCGAGCTGCTCGTGAGTCATCGCCCGCGGGACGGGCACGATCTCCTCATCAAGATGCCAGCGCAGCAGCACCTGGGCCGGTGACTTGCCGTGACCAGCGGCGATCCGGCCCACGACGGGGTCTGACAGAAGCGGGCCGCCACGCCCGAGCGGGCTCCACGCCTCCGTTTGGATTCCGTGCGCCCGGTGGTACTCGCGCTGTTCGACGCGCGCGATATCGACACTGAGCTGAATCTGATCGACATCGGGGAACACGCCGGTCGCCTCGACGATTCGATCGATGTGGTGAACCGTGAAGTTGGAGACACCGATCGCTTTCACGAGCCCCTGCTCCTGCAGCTGGACGAGCCCACGCCACGCATCGACGTAGCGATCCAGCGCGGGGACCGGCCAGTGGATCAGGTACAGGTCGAGGTAGTCCACACCGATCGCTTCGAGCGCGCTGTCGTAGGCGCGCTTCACACCGTCGACACTGTGGTTCTCCTTGTTGAACTTGCTCGTGATGAAGACCTCCGAGCGAGGAATCCCGGATGCGCGAAGACCGGCCCCGACGGCATCCTCGTTCCCGTACTTCTCCGCCGTGTCGAACAAGCGGTATCCGAGGTCGACGGCTTTTTCGACCATGGCGGCGCATTCATCGCCCACCAGCGGCCAGGTCCCCATCCCCACGCGAGGGATGCGGTGGCCCCGAAGAAGCGGACGCGTCGTCTGCTCGTGTGCTGTCACGGTCTGGCTCCTCTGGAGGTGGGCGGCGTCGCCGAGGCTGGTCAGCGCGTCGCGGGCGATGTCGACTGAATCGCAGCCTGCAGCCGCGCGACGAGATCCTGGGTGCGAGCCCGGGATGCCACAGATCGTCGTGCGTCGATGAGTGCGCGCGGCCAGTTGACGATCACAGCACCATCGACGGCTTCACCGTCCACCCCGTAGACCACGCCGAATCGTCCCGCGGCGGGCTCTCCGACCAGCCTGGAGTGTTCCGAGCCGGTCCGTCCGACGATCTGGATCTTCCAGTCGTACTGGTCGCTCCATACGTACTCGGTCGGATCGTACGCACGAAGATCCTCCGGGTGCACGATGTTGTGCGCCACCAGTTGCGCCTGGTCGGCGGCACTGGTCCAATGCTCGAGGCGGACAGAGTCGGGATGACGGTCATTCGTGAATCGTGCGACGTCACCGATGGCGTACACGCCGGGGACACCGACCGCCGAGAGTGTCGCATCGCAGATGACGCCGTTGTCGACGCTGACGCCAGATCCGGCGAGCCATTCCGTATTGGGAATCGCGCCGATGCCCAGCAGGACCGCGTCGACGCTCAGAGTCGAGCCGTCCGTCAGCAGCAGATGACATTGCTCATGCAGTCGGTCAACGCGCTCAACTGACACACCGAACCGGAACCCGACCCCCTCACGCGAGTGCTTGTCCGCGAATATCTTGCCGATCTGGGCGTTCATGGCTCGCCCCATCGGAGCCTCCAGGGGCTCGATGATGCTGACCCTCAGACCCGCCTTCACTGCTGTCGCGGCAACCTCCGAACCGATGAAGCCCGCCCCTATGACGGCGAGGTGCCGCCCTGCAACGAGATCGGCCCGGAGGGCATCTGCGTCCGACCGAGACCGCAGAACATGCACGCCGGGGAGGTCGGCCCAAGGGGTACGGCGCGCGCGAGCCCCCGTCGCGATGACCAGCTTGTCGTACGTGAGGGTCGTACCGTCGCTGAGGGAGACGCTCGTGCTCGCGGGGTCCAGAGCTGTTGCCCGCGTACCGAACTTCGTCGTGACGCCAGCGTCAGCGAGCGCTTCAGGAGAAGTCAGCTGGATCCGATCACCAGACGATGCACCGCTCAGATAGTCCTTCGACAGCGGAGGCTTGTCGTAGAGCGGGTTGGGCTCCGCATCGACGAGCGTGATGGCGCCACCGAAGCCTTCCGAGTGGAGGTTCTGTGCAAGTTTCATCCCGGCGACGGAGCCACCGACGATCACGACGTGAGACACAGGTGGGGCTCCGTCAGTCTTCGACCCACAGCGCCGATACCGGGCAGCTGCGGGCCGCCTCCTCGACGCGTGTCCGCTCGGAATCGGGAACCTCGGTCTTCAGGAGGACGACGAGTCCCTCATCATCGATGTCGAAGTAGTCGTCTGCGGCGACGACGCAGTTTGCATATCCCTGGCAGAGCGAGAGATCAGCCTTCACGGTGGCCATCTGGCTTTCCTTCTTGGTCGGTTGGGGGTTACTGGTCAGGTGAGTCTGGGAACAGTGGCGCGTCGGGGGTCCCGATCATCTCGGAGAACGTCCGCACCGTCTGCCAGGTGAGAGCCTCCAGCTCGAGCGGATCGAGGGCGATCCATTGGCCTGTCTTCGACGAATCGATCAGAAGTCGTGTTCCGTTTCGGGTCTCGACGCGCGAGACGGTGATCTCAGAGAACTCGTTCGCGATCTGCAGCGGCTCACCCACCCGACGTTCGAGGAGCCGCGCACGCTCTTCGGCGGCAGCGCTCGCGGCCGCGCGGTCGAGGTCGGCGCCTTCCCACTCGATCGTCATAGGAAGATCGCCAGGTTCTGGGTCCGCAGCACCGACTCATCCACCATGATCACGCGACGGGCGAGTCTGTACTGGCCATCGACTTCACGGAAGACGTCTTCGCGGTGTGCCGAGATCAACGACGGCTCGTTCACATCTCCGCGACTGCGAAACAGCAACACGGCGGAATCTGCGACGACCTCGCCGGCGACGTCGCTCTCGAACACCCGCACGTTCGTGATGAAGTGGCGCAGACGAGACGGGGGGTCTTCGGTCCAGGCATGCTCAGTGAGGAAGCGCGCGACACGGCGGCTCAGCGAGTATTTGTTCTCGTCCCAGTGCGCCATCCCGGGAGAGGTCGTGAACGGTGTGCCGAGGGCGGTCGTCGCGCGCACCGGCATGATGTAGTGGATGTCCTCGGTCAGCAGTTCGAGCCATTCCTCGTAGCGCTGCTGATCAAGGGTGTAGGCCTCCTCCACCAGCCACCGGTTGATGGTGTTGTGGATCTCGCTCGTGAAAGGGAGCGATGCTCCCACACGAGATGCGAGCGTCGAGTCCTTTCGAAGTCGTGATGCCTGCGAGATCGCGGTTCCCGTCTCCTCGATCATCGGGTCACCTCCTGCCCGTTATTGGTGATTCCCTTCGGGCGGGGAGTCGCATCCGATGAGATCTCGCCACCGATGGTGAGCGCGTGGAAGTCCACTCCCTCGTACTCCGGCTCCATGTAGTCGGCCCAACGGTCGAGCAGATGCCGCTGGTTGTACTCGCCGTAGCCGACGTGCGCGACGCCGGGCCCTGCGAACTCGTCCTCGGTGAGCGGCGCGACGACGGGCGAGCCGTCCTTCAACATGCCCATCCGTCCGTTGAGGAGGAGTCGACGAGCCATAGACCCCTTGGCCGTGTTCGTCAGCGATACCCAGTTCTCGACGTCGTCCTGTTCGAACATGCCGCTCGAACCGAAGCACATCAGATAGGCCTTGTACGACAGTGCCTTGAACTCTTCGGGCGCCTCGGCGTCGACGGCGAACCAGGAGTAGACCTCGGTCTCGTTCTCGCTGATCGGCACCCACGTGCGCAGTGAGATGAACGGGAGCACGTCCTCGTCCGAGCCCTCTTCGACCTTCGGCCAGTTGTGGACGAGGCTCATGTTGGGGAACATCGACGCGGCCGAGATCATGAAGCCGTCGCGTCCCACGACATCCAGCTGAGCCTGCGACCAGGTCTCCTTCATCCGGGCGATCATCTCTTCCGGGTAGCCGACGTAGCGCAAACGCTCGTCGAGGTCGCCCGGTGGGAGCTTGTACGTCGTGCCTCCGCCGTTCCCGGCCCAGTAGGTGTTGCCGTCCTTGCGCTTCTCAGCCTTGGGTTCACGGAACAGGCCGATCTCGACGACCGAGGTGTGCGTCTGCGGCGTGTGGTACATGTCGCCGGCGAAGTTCTCGGCACCAATCTTCCAGTTCGTCTTCACGCGCCAACGTTGCGGCCCCTTGAGTTCGATCCCACTCGGGCTCTGCTTCGTGTAGTAGTCGAGGTAGAAGCGGAAGTCGCCGATGTAGTCGAGCAGCGGCGGAGCTTCGGGGTCCATGCTGATGAAGATCAGACCGTTGTACATGTCAAGGTTCGGGGCGGGCAGCAGCCGCGCTCCCTTGCGGCTGAATCCTGCTTCGCCGCCGTAGGCCTCCTGGTGGAACGGGAGACCGACGATACGTCCGTCATTGCGATAGGACCAGCCGTGATACGGGCAACGGAAGTGGGATGCGTTTCCGATCTCGGCACGACACACCTGCATGCCGCGGTGGAGGCACATGTTGAAGTGCGCGTGGATCGTGCCGGTTTCGTCGCGAACGATGATGAAGGAGTCATCGAGGACGCGTCGGACGACATAGTCACCCGCCTGTGGGATCTCCGACTCGTGGCCGACGAACAGCCAGGCTCTGCTGAAGAGGTTCTTGCGTTCGCGGTCGAAGATCTCGCCGTCGTTGTAGATGAATGCCGGAATCATCCCTCGACGGATCTCGTCGTAGATGGTCGTCGTCGGATTGCCCATACGTACCCAGTCCTCTGTCTCCGCGCTTCTGCACTCAGAGCTCGGAGCGCAGCTGTTGTCTCTGTCCTTCAGAATCTTATTCTACTCGACAGGGACATTTTGTCAAGCAATACACCCACCCTCGTCGCTATGCTTCTGACCAACAGAATTAGTGTCTGCCGATCCTGGAGTCGAGATGAGCCCGTCCCCCAACGCCGCCACCCGCACCTGGAACGCCGTCCTCGACGGCGTTGCGTGGGAAACTTCGTCACGCTACGAGGTCGAGAACCCGACCAGCGCCGAGCCGCTCGCGTCGGTCCCCGACCTGGATGCGAGCGAGGTGGATCGGATGGTCCGAGCTGCCCACGCCGCACAACCGGAGTGGGCAGCCCTGCCGCCTCGCGCCCGCGCGGCCGTGCTGCGCCGCCTGGCCGCCACGATCCGGGACCACAAGGAAGAGCTCGCCGAACTGGACGCGCTGGACGGCGGGTTCACCCTGTCCATGATGCGAAACGACGTGGATGCGGCTGCGGAGCTCATCGACATCTTCGCCGACATGGCGCTCGAGCTCGGCGGCCGGACGATCCCGGTCAGCGCGAACCTGCACTACACAACGCAGATCCCGTACGGGGTCGTCGCTCGCATCGGCGCGTTCAACCACCCCTTCTTCTTCGCGGCATCGAAGATCGCCGCTCCATTGATGGCCGGCAACGCTGTCGTGCTCAAGGCACCCGACCAGACGCCCCTTTCATCCCTGCGCTTGGCCGAGCTGGCCACGGGTGTCCTTCCCACCAACCTCCTGCTTGTCGTGAGCGGTCGCGGGGCCGTAGCCGGGCGTGCCCTGGTTCGGCATCCGGATGTTCGCCGAATCGGGTTCATCGGATCCACCACGACCGGCCAGTCGATCCAACGGGATGCTGCGGAGACGGGAGTCAAGCACGTGACCCTCGAGTTGGGTGGGAAGAACGCTCAGATCGTCTTCGAAGACGCCGACCTCGAAGCCGCCGCTGCCGGCGCCGTCGCCGGGATGAACTTCACCTGGGTTGCCGGGCAGAGTTGCGGCTCGACGAGCCGACTGCTGGTCCACTCTTCGGTGGCCGAGCAGATGATCCGCCTCGTCGCGGAACGTATGGCATCGATCCGCGTCGGAGACCCCCTGGACCCTTCCACTGAGATGGGTCCCCTGGTGTCGAGAGCTCAGATGGAGAAGTCCCTGCACGCGATATCCGAGGCTCTCAGCGCAGGCGCGACTGTCGAGACCGGTGGACATCGGCCGGACGGAACCCCCGACGGGTGGTTCGTCGCGCCCACACTTCTGTCCGGGGTGGCTCCCGGGTCGTTCGTCGAGCAGAACGAGATCTTCGGCCCGGTACTTTCTGTGATCACGTTCGACTCCGACGAGGAGGCGATCGCGATCGCGAACGGCGTCGAGTACGGACTCACCTCGAGCATCTGGACCCGTGACATCACACGCGCCCACGTCGTCGCACAGCGCGTTGAGGCGGGGTACGTTCTGGTCAACAGCGGCAGCCGGCACTTCTGGGGGCTTCCGTTCGGAGGAGTCAAGGCCTCAGGTATCGGTCGGGAAGAGTCTCTCGAAGAGCTCCTCTCTTATGCCGAGACGAAGACCACGACGATCATGCTGACGTAGAGCCTGTACCGCACTCGACGGAATGCGCCCCCAAGTGTCGGCTCTCGAGGTCGCTGCGCCGTCACAGGCGAAGGGCTACGATTCCCCTGTGCAGAGATCGACTACCACCGCGGCGCCCCAGTACCCCATCGAGTCGATCGACAACGCGTTGCGGTTGATTCTCCTGCTCGGGGAAAGAGGTGATGTGCGTCTCACCGAGGCGAGCGCCCACCTCGGCGTGGCGACGTCAACCGCGCATCGGATACTGGCCATGCTCACGTGGCGAGGTTTCGCGCGGCAGGACACCGCGACCAAGGCGTACGGGCCAGGTCCGGCACTCACCACCGTCGCCTTCTCCGTCCTCCGCAGACTCGATTTGCCGCGAATCGCTCAGCCCCTGCTCGAGAACCTCGCGGCAGAGATCGGGGAGACCGCGCACTTGGGCACCCTCGAGGGAGATCGTGTCCGGTTCCTCGCCGTCGCCGAGCCCGCCTCGGCAGTTCGGGTGGCTTCACGACTCGGCCTGTCGATGCCTGCGCACTGCACCTCGACGGGAAAGGCGCTGCTCGCCGAACTCAGCGACGACAGCCTCGATCGCCTGTACCCGGACGAACATCTCGAGACTGTCACACCGAAGTCGATAGCGAGCCTGTCTCAACTCAAGGAAGAGCTGGAGCGGGTGCGAAGCGACGGATACGCCACCAACCGCGAGGAAAGCGAGATGGGGGTCGCGTCGGTCGCGGTCGCCGTCGGGGTTTCTTCCGGCCTGAAGCTCGCACTCAACATCTCGGCCCCCGTGTTCCGCCTGCCCCAAAGCAAGTCGCGCAGTATCTCGCGGAAACTCCGGGAAGCAGCACTCACACTCGCCGATCTTCTGGGGTAGATGCCGCCTCACCGCTCACAGGAGGCGCATCCATCGCCCTGGGCTGACGCCAGCCAGGCCGCGTAGGACGGTCAGATGACGAGGTAGACCGCACCGACGACGGTGAGGACGATGACGATCTGCTCGAACAGACGCTGACTGATGACGCCGGCGATGCGCCTCCCGACGAGTGCGCCGAGGAGTACGGCGGGGACCAGGATCAGATCGACGACGAGTCCCGGCACCGTGATGAGCCCGAAGGCGATCGAAAAGGGGACCTTGGCGACGTTGACGACGGCGAAGAACCATGCAGCGGTGCCGAGGAAGACGTGAACGGGCAGCCGGGCCGAAAGGAAGTACATCGACATGACCGGGCCCGCGGCGTTCGCGACCATCGTCGTGAACCCGCCGAGCACTCCGTACACGCCCGCGGCTGCCGCGCTCGGCGCGGTCACGGTATCGGTCTGGGCTCGCCGTCGCCACAGCGTGATCGCAACGACCAGGAGGAGGATGATACCGATCGTGCGGCGCACCCCTTCGTCGGAGGAGTAGGCCAGGAACAGCGTCCCGGCGAGGATCCCCGCCACGACGGTCGGGATCAAGCGCAGCAGGGCCCGAATGTCGGCGTGGCGCCGATAGGCGAGGACCGCGAACAGGTCGCCGACGATGAGCAACAGCAGGATCGTCCCCGTCGACTGCTCGGCGGGTAGTGCCGCCGCGAACAGGGCGACCGCGATCGTGCCGGCGCCGGGAAGCGCCGCCTTCGAGAGCCCGATGACGACCGCGCCCGCCGCGAGAGCGAGCCACGCGATGACGCTGAGCTCAGGCACGGACGGTCACTCGACTCACGCTGAGCACGCTACCCGAGTCGCACCGGGCGCGTTCCCGTCACTGCGCCGAAGCGAGGCGCGTGACCCCGCTCAGGATGACATCCAGTCCCACCTCGAAAGAATCCCCGAAGTCATACCCGGGCTTCATCACGTGCTCGACCGTGAAGGTCAGGAGCGCGGGATACTCGTCGGGCGAGAGCGGTGCGACGATCTGCTCCCCAGCCTCGCTCAGATCGCCTCCAGTGCCGCCAAGGGGCAGCGCCGCCTCCTGCATCGCGAATCCGTAGACGAACGCATCGATGACCGCGACCCCGTGGGCCACGGCCCAGAGAGGCATTCCTGAGCGCATCCAGGTGGCAAGCATCGCGTCGTGGTGTTTCAAGATGTCGACCCCCGGAGTCCGGCGCGACTCCATGATCGGGATCGCCCAGGGATGCCGGCGCAATGCCGCGCGCAACGAGCGCGCCCGTTCTCGGACCGCTGCATCCCACGAGGCCCTGGGATCGGGCATGCCCACTTCGTCGAAGACGCGCCCTACCATCCCGTCGACGATGTCGTCCTTGCTACTGACGTAGTGGTACAGACTCATCGGCTTCACACCGAGATGGTCGGCGAGCCGTCGGATGGTCAACGGCTCGAGGCCGACATCGTCAGCGAGCTCCACGGCACCACCGATGATCCGTCCACGATCGAGCGAGCCGCGCACGACCCCCGGCTTGCCGACCATCGTTCCACCCCTCCGCCGTCGACTTGACGACTCGTACTTAGTAAGAATACAGTGCCCTCAGAAGCGTACTAAGTACGACACGACCCAGGAGAATCGACATGCCCCTTGACACTGACATCCGCCGCCGCACCGCCGCACGTGTTGCCGCGTTCGGTTACGTCGCCCTCTTCGTTCTTGCGATCTTCGCCAACTTCGTCGTGAAGCAGGGGATGATCGACCCGACCGACGCCCTCGCCACGACCGCTGCCATCAGGGAGCAGGAGGGCCTGTTCCGCCTTGGATTGGCGTCGTTCGTTCTGATCTTCCTCATCGACGTGGCCGTGGCGTGGGGTCTGTACGTGCTGTTCCTCCCCGCCGGGCGGACCCGCTCCCTGGTCGCAGCATGGTTTCGCATCGTCTACACGGTGATGCTCGGAGCTGCGTCCGTCTTCCTGTTCGTCGGCCTCGAGGTCAGCCTCGGCGCGGCAGACCTCGGCCCGGATGTGGCGCTGCTCATGTTCGCGGCGTTCGACTTCGCCTGGCTCGTCGGGTTGATCGCCTTCGGTGTGCATCTGATCCTGATCGGCGCGCTGATCATCCGCTCACGGATCGCTCCCCGCGCCATCGGCGCCATCCTGATGATCGCCGGCGCCGCGTACGGACTCGACACCCTTCTGCACATCGTCCTATCCGACTATGAGCCGGTCGGCGGGGTGATGCTCGCCGTCGTGGCGACGACGTCGATCGTGAGCGAACTCGTCTTCACGATCTGGTTGCTGCTCGCGGGACGGCGCTCCAGCCCGGCCACCGACGATGAGGCGAAGATCCCCGTCGCCGCGTGAGAGCGTCAGATCCAGGGCGAACTGACCGCGAAGGCGTCGGCGACGCTACGGATCTCGTCCCGGGTCAGGCCCTCTCCGATCCCGCCGGCTGCGAGGTTCATGTACTCGTACTTCGCCCCGGTCTCGGCGTACTCGACGCGGTCGACCGCTCGCGTGACAGAAAGATCGGAGCGGGCCATGACGCCGTGCTTTCCCCACAGGGAGATGTCGGTTTCCCGCAGCGCCGCCACGTTCGCCGCCATCATCTCGGGAGAACCGGGCACTAGGAACGGAAGCACGCGGATGCCCTGGGAAAGCGCGACGATCGACTCCGGCTCCCAGCGCAGCAGCCGCGCGTTCATCGTGGCATCGTCGCGGTACGCGGGAATGTGGGACAGGAAGGTCAGATGAGGGGGCTGGGCGTGCACCACCGCCTGGAACTCCACGTTCCGCGTCGCGACCTGGTCGGCGTGGACCGCGATGTGCGTGGAGCACGCACCCAACGGTGTCGAGTCCGTGCTCGCTCAGCTGCAGGCTGCAGCCGCCTACCCCGTCACCGCCGTGGTCCGCATCCCCGCGAACGATGCCGTCATCATCAAGCAGGTCCTCGATCTGGGAGCGCAGAACATCCTGGTGCCGATGGTCAATTCCGCCGCGGATGCCGCCGCCGCTGTCGCCGCGGTGCGCTACCCGCCCCGCGGCCGCCGCGGCGTGGGCTCCGCGCTCGGTCGCTCGGCACGGTGGAACCGCGTGGACGACTACCTCGCGGACGCGGACGAGCACGTCTCGCTGTTCGTGCAGGTCGAGACGGTGGATGCCGTGCGAGCGGCAGGTGAGATTGCGGCAGTCGACGGCATCGACGGCGTCTTTGTCGGACCCAGTGACCTCTCGGCGTCCATGGGCCTCCTCGGCGCCCAGACCCATCCCGAGGTCGCGGCGGCGGTGCGCGCGGCGTTCGCCGCCGTGACCGCCGCCGGCAAGCCGGTGGGCGTGAACGCGTTCGACCCTGACGCGGCCCGCGGATACCTCGACTGCGGGGCGGCGTACATGCTCGTCGGCGCCGACGTCGCACTCCTTGCCCGAGGCTCGGAAGCATTGGCGGCTCGCTACTGCGCCGCGACGGAGCCCGAGTCTTCAGAACGCGCCAGCTACTGATCTCGCTCGTTGCTGCCAGCGTCGCGGGTGCGCCGCAACGGTGCACCCATCGTCGAGTTCGATCACTGCCATGGGACTTTTTGCGCCGAGCTCACCGACAGTCCGCGCTTCTGTCGTCGCGGACTGAGCCCGGCTGACCCTCAACGGCGGTCCGGGGTGTCGCCCAGGGCTGCGAGCAGCTCTCCGACGGCGTGGTCGCTTTCGACGGGGTGCCGAAGAGGGAGGTCGCTCACGCACTGATAGGTGTTGCGCCGCCCGTCCTTCTCCCTGCGCAGATAGCCGCCCTCGACGAGATCGCTGACGATCTGCTGGGCCGTGCGTTCGGTGATGCCGACGGCTGACGCGATGTCGCGCAGGCGGATGCCCGGATCCCGCGCCACCGTGATCAACACGTGCGCGTGATTGGTGAGGAACGTCCAAGTGCCCACCTTCGAAATGATACCTGACCTACAAAACACGCGAAACTATACCGGTAATTTGCTTCTGGTAATTTGTTACTTGTAATCTGCCTCGTGTGAACCCGTTTTTGCTCGCAGCGACCGCGCTCGTCCTCTTAGGCGCCTTTGTCACAGCGATCGCGGGTCGACGATCACGACGGATGCGGTCTGTCAGCGTCGCGACCACCTGGATCGCCTTCACCCTGGCCGCGGCGTCGCTCGTTCTGGCCGCCGTATACGCGGGCGATGTCGTCGGAAGCATCTTCGCCACGCTCGCCCTCGGCGTGACCGGGACTGTGCAGCTGTGGAGCATCCGCCACCTCGAGGGAGACCCGCGCGCGACCCGGTTCTTCGCCCTGTCGTCGGTTTTGGCTTCCGGACTCACCGTTACGGCGGCAGCCCCGAATGCGATCGTCCTGGCGATCGGATGGGTGGTCGCAAGCGCTGCAGTGATCGCGCTCATCACCCTCGGCGGTCGCACTGCTCAAACCCGCGTGGCTCTGCGCCGCACGCTCGTCGCCTTCGGCATCGGCGATATCGCTCTCCTGACGGCGGTCGCCATCGTGACGGGGACGCCTGTCACCTCCCTGCGCGACCTGGCGGCCGTCGACACCACTCTGGCGCTTCTCGTCGGAGTCCTCGTCGCGATCGCGGCGATCACGCGCGCGGCATCCGTTCCCCTTCACGGATGGCTGCCCGCGACGCTTGCCGCCCCGACACCGGTGTCGGCGATCCTGCACGCCGGATTCGTGAACGCCGGGGCGCTTCTGCTGGTGCGGTTTGCGCCGCTGGAGGCCTGGACTACCCCGGTCATCGTGGGAATCGCCGGCGGGCTCACGGTCGTCATTGCCGGCTCCGCGATGACGACCCGACCCGACGTCAAAGGACGCCTCGTGCACTCGACGGCGGCCCAGATGGGATTCATGCTGCTGGCCTGCGCGATCGGCGCCTGGCCGCTGGCGCTCCTGCACGTCGTGGGGCACGCGCTCTACAAGTCCTACCGGTTCCTTGCCGCCGGATCCGCGCTCCTGGGCGAGCCGTCACCATCGCGGGCGCAGGATGCGGACACTCGCGTCCTGCGTTCCGGTGTCGCCTCCGCTGCCGCCGCAATCGTGGTGGTGATCGCCCTGATAGCAGACAGCTTCTCGCACCCGGGCGGCGCCCTGGTCCCCTTCATCGCCGCCACCGTGTGGATCGGGGTGTGGGCAGCGACGGGCGGACAAGGCAGGTCGCGCTGGGTGATCGCGGCTGGAGTCAGCGGCGTCGCATCCGGCTACGTCCTGCTGTGGGCGGCTGTCGAGAACGCGTTCCCGCTGGCCCTCGGGGCCGCGGCCAGTCCCTGGCTCGCGGTCTGCGTCTTCGTGACGGCCGTGCTCGCCGGCCTCGCTGTCAGTCCCGCGGCACCCACCGCGATCCGGGACTACGTGTACGGCGCGGCATCCGGGTGGGGCACATCCCCCGCGCCACCATCGCACGCCGCGTCGCTTACCGAACCCGTCGAGTACGAAAGGTCTTCTCGATGACCATCTCCCCGCTACCCCCCGCAGAAAAGACACCCCCACGGGCTGTGGATGTCCGCGGGCTCGTGATCGCCGCAGCCCAGGCTCTGGCCCCGCAGTATCCGTTGCACCGGTTCATTGCACGCAACCCCTATGCCGGCTATGAGGATCTGCCCTGGGACCTCGCCCGGGAACGGATCGCCGCCGAGCACGGCACGTCACTCGTCCGGCCGGAATCGGCCTACCGCGAGCTCTACGCAGCCGGTGGCGTGAACGACGCTGATCTCACCGACGCGCTCGACGCGCTCGTGCACGATGTCTCGCTCGATCGCGTGGTGCTGTGGAGCGGGAGAGACATCCGCGTGGCTGAGGTCTTCATTGCGGACCTGCTCGCGTCGCCGGAAGTCCCGCTGCCTGGACGCACGCTCCTGACTCCGGCTGAGCGCTTCGCTCCGCGCGTACACGCGAAGATCGAGACCTACCTGGCGCGGATCGCCGCGCGTTCACTCGGACACGCGCCGGCACACGACCCGCTGAAGGCTGGTCGGTTCTGGGATGCCTGGCGCCGCAGCGCCGCCCGCGACCTCACGCTTCCCGCGCGTGTTCGCCGCGGCATCCGGACCGCCGCCGAGTCACCGGAGGAGGCGATTGCGACGGCGCTCGAGCACTGGGAGGCCGTCGGTGACGATGCCGTCGCCCTGCTGCGCGCCCACCTGCTGAGCCTCCCGGGGTGGGCGTCGGCGATCGCCGACGGCTCCAGCGGCACAGTCACCCTCACCGACTGGCTCGCTGCCCGCGTCACGCTGGAACTGCTCTGGCTGCCATCGGGCACTCCGGCGTGGCATCCGAACGGGCCCGCCACCACCGCCGTGTTCCCCGCCGAGCGTCACACCGAACGCGTCGCCGCCGTCGCCGAGGCCCTGGCGCTCACGCTCACCCAGACCGAACGCGCCGAGCTCTCCCGCATCCTGCACGGGCTTCCCGAGTCCTGCCGCCTCGAGGCGTGGCACGCCGCTGCCGAACGCCACCTCGCGCTGCTGGTCTCGCCGCGCTCGCGCCCGCGGGCAGACCGTGGCCGACCGGCATCTCAGGTGGTGATGTGCATCGACCCTCGCTCGGAGGGGATGCGGCGCCACCTGGAGGCATCCGGAGACATCGAGACCTTCGGATTCGCAGGCTTCTTCGCCCTCGCCATCGCGTTCGAGGATGCCGCGGGCGGCCCCGCGATCGCCTCGTGTCCCGTTCTGGTGGCACCACGTGCCCGCGTGCACGAAGGCTCGGCGGATCAGGCGGCGATCCAGCGTCTCCGGCAAGGCATCGACGCCACGCACGCCGCACATCACACCCTCGAGGGCGTCGCCGAGTCGGCGGCTTCACCGTTCGCCTACGCGGAAATCGCCGGGTGGGCGGCGGGACCGGTCAGTGTCGCGCGCACCGTCGCCCCCGTGACGACGGCGCGCGTTGCGCGGAACCTGCGGGAGACTGTCGCACCGCGTCCGGCGACGCGCCTCGACCCCGACGTCGCCTTTGCCCTGGATGAGCGGATCGCGTACGCCGAGTCCGCGCTTCGGATGATGGGACTCGTCGACGGGTTCGCGAGGCTGGTGGTGCTGTGCGGCCACGGAGCGACAGTCGCCAACAACCCCTTCGCCGCGGCCCTGCAGTGCGGTGCGTGTGGAGGTCACGAAGGGTCACCGAACGCACGCGCGGCAGCCGCAGTCTTCAACGACCCCGAGACCCGACGCGGTCTCGAAGGGCGCGGCATTCACATCCCTGCCGACACCGTCTTCCTTGCCGCGCAGCACGACACCGTCACCGATCGGATCGCGATCCTCGAGCCGTGGACCGTTCCCGCGACCCACGCCGCAGACCTCGCGGCCCTCAAGGATGCCGCAGCGAGCGCGCGAATCGGGAACGGCCGCGAGCGCCTCGTCGAACTGCCGGGCGCACCGGCGAGCCCGACCGACGACGTGGTGCTCGCCGAGCTCGATCGCCGCGGCGCCGACTGGGCGCAGGTCTACCCCGAGTGGGGCCTGTGCGGAAACGTCGCGATGATCGTCGCGCCCCGGCGCGTCACCGCCGAGCGCAACCTCGCGCGCCGCGTCTTCCTCCACAGCTACGAGACCGACGCCGACCCCGACGGATCAGCTCTCGAGACGATCCTGACTGCCCCGATGATCGTCGCTCAGTGGATCAACGCGCAGTACTCGGCATCCACCCTCTCCCCCAACCGGTTCGGCGCCGGGAGCAAGACCCTGCACAACGTCGTCGGCAGCGTCGGGGTCGTCTCCGGTTACGGCGGAGACCTCCGCGCCGGTCTCGCGTGGCAGTCCGTGGGTTACGGACACGACGCGAGGCACGAGCCCGTGCGGCTGCAGGTCTTCGTGCAGGCACCGCTCGATCGTGTCGGCGAGATCGTCTCGCGCTCCCACGTCGTCCGCCAGCTCGTCGATAACCGCTGGATCACCCTGCGCGCGCGTGCGGACGACGAGACCGACTGGGCGACCCTCACCCGCTACGGATGGCGCACTCAGCCACTCTCCGACACCCCAGCCCCGACCCCCAAGGAGTCCACCGCATGGAACTGAAAGACCTCACCCCCATGGTCAAGATCGAGATCGTCATCCCCGCGCGTCACGCACCCGAGGTCACCGACCTCATCCGCAGCCTCGGCGCGCGCGGCTACACCGCCGTGTCGGGAGTCGCCGGCTTCGGCCACCACGGCGAGCGTGGGGGGCGGATGCTGTTCAACGACCACGACGCGCTGACGATGCTCATCACGGTTGTGCCTGAAGATCGCGCCGACGCGATCGCCTCGGCGATGCATCCGGTGCTCACGCGGATGTCGGGTGTCATGTTCGTTTCGGAGACGGCAGTAAGCCGGGCCGAGTACTTCGTCTGACCCCCTGACGTGACCACAATCGGCCCGGACGGCGGGAGCGCGCGAACCGGCTCGCCCTACGACGGGATGACCGCCGCGGTCGGCACACTCCACGGCAAGGAGAGGCAACTCGAGCCCGCGCTGCGGCGGTGGCACGGCGTGCTCGTCGTAGCCACCCGGGAGGTGAACACCGACCAATGGGGAACCTTCACGGGCGAGAGGCCGCGGCGGGTGGCTCCCGCGGAGGCGGCACGACTGAAGGCTGAGGCTGCTGCGGATGAGCTCGGGGCCTCACTGGGGATCGGAACCGAGGCATCGTTCGCGAGCGTGCTCGGATTCGGCCCGCCAGTGCACGAAGAGATCGTCGTCTTCGTCGATCGCGCTCGAGGCATCCACATCACCGAGACGCATCGGCGGTTCTCCCACGTGCCCCCACCGCGGACCGCTGCAACCCCCGCCGAAGCCCGGGTACTGCTCAGCGCCCTCGGCTACCCGTCCCACGGCGCGGTTATCCGCGGCTCTCGCGGCGAGGTCGTCAAGGGCGTGCAGACCTTCGAACCCGTGTCGCGAATGCTGTCAGCGGGCCAGGTCACGATCGAGGCCGACCTGCGCGCACACATGAATCCGACACGGCAGCGGGTCATCCGGCGCCTCGCCTGGCATCTGGCTGCGCGACTGCTCTGCCTCTGCCCGGCCTGCGGTACCCCTGGCTACGGCATCGTCGAGCGCGAGCGAGGGCTGCCCTGCGCCGCCTGCGGTGCGCCGACCCACGCCATCCGCGCCGATGTGTGGGGCTGCGCGTCATGCCCCCGGCGGCAAGAGGTCACACTCCCAGCGCGCACCGCCGACCCCGGGCGGTGCGATACCTGCAACCCCTGACGTCAGACTGGTGGGTGCGGCATGTCAGTCCCTGTGCCGAGACGCCTGAGGCCGCCGCGCGAGGGCGACAACGGCGGACGTCACGGCGAGCGCACTGGCGGCGATAGCCAGTGCGGGAAGCGGAGCCACTGCCTGCACGACCGGGATCAAGGCGACGAACACAACCGCCGGAATAGCGACGGCTCCCGCGTGCGGGGCGGCGCTGACCCATGCGGAGAGCGCGACGGTGGCCACGACACAGGCGGTCCCGGCCATCAGCGCGATCGCGCCAAACCACCCGAACGGTTCGCTGTCCGCGACGTGCGCCATCGCCTCTTCGACCCCCAGGGCTGTGATGATCACACCAGCAACGATCGCCGCATGCCCGTACGAGTAAACGTCCCGCGCCATGACCACCTGGCGCCCCTCGGATCTGCGCTCGAGTTCACTCTCACCCCATGGCGCAAATCGCGTGAAGTAGGTCCACCAGAGCAGTATCGACAACAGCAGCGCAAGAACAGAACCGATGACCACGGATGCCGAGATCGGCTCACGCGCGACCGCGACGCCGATCGCAACGATGGACTCACCAAGCGCGAGGATGACGACCAGGCCGTGCCGTTCAGCCCAATGCGACGGGCTGTGCAGTCCCCACCCGCCGCCCGAGCGCGAAGAGAGTCGAGTGACCAGCAGGTCGTAGACGAGGGCACCGAGCCAGATCCACAGTTGAGCCTGCCCTCCGATCACCGCTCCGATCACGAGGGCCACAACCGACGGAATCATCGCACCCCCGAGGAACACGATGATCTGTCGCCGCAGCGCCGCGTCTTCGCCGGCGCTCAGCGCATAGAGCGCGACGTGCACGAGACGCACCAGGGTGTAGGCCAGCGCAAGCACGAGCGCCGCCGTCGGTGAACCCTCCGTCGCGGCGAAGGACTCGGGGATCGCCAGAGCGATCACGAACACCGCGGCCATCGCCACCGACATCCCGACGATCATCACAGTCTGATCCGCGGGTGCGCGATTGGCCACCCACGCGAACCCCACCCACGTCCACCAGAGCAGCCCGAGGACGACCAGTCCCTGCAGGAGCGCCTGGGCGTTGTGGCCCTCGACCATGAAGGCCGAGACCTGCGTGAACGCGAAGACATAGACCAAGTCGAAGAACAACTCGAACGTCGTGACCCGACCTGCATCGCCTCCCGCAGACCGAACTGCGACACGCAGTCCGCGGCTCCGCGGCTCGGAGTGCGATGGTGAGGGAGAACCACTCATGAACAACCTTTCGTCATCCCGTGAGACTGCCGACGGCGCATGACCGCCACACCAGGTCAGCGACCCGGCGCGCCCAGTCCGCGGGGATCGCGCGTCCGGCGACGTGGAACGAGTACCAGGACCCCGTCAAGAAGCTCGCGGCGATCTCGACGTCGGCGTCAGCGGTCAGGTCACCCGCCGCTCGTCCCGCGGCGAAGATCCGACGAAGGCGCTCTCTGCGGGGGCCAACGATGAGCTCCAGGTAGGAAGCGCGAACGTGCGGATCGAGCCCATCGCTGAGCATCAAGCCGGCCAGGGGCAGCGCCCCAGCGGCGCTGATGCAATGCGCGAAGTGCTCCAGCTCAGCAACGAGGTCTGAGTACGGGTCCTCAGTCACGGCTGGCGGATCCACCTGAGCGAGCCGGGCGACGGCATCCACGATCAACGAGGGCTTGTCTTTCCATCGCCGATAGATCGCCGGTCGCGTGGTGCCAGCCGCCTGGGCGACCGCAGTCAACGAGAAGGCACCGTATCCCTTTTTCGCCAGCTCCACGAGGGCGGCATCCAACACGTCATCGTCGATCGTGCTGTCGCGAGGGCGCCCGGGTGCGATGGAGCTGCTGTTCACATCGCTAAACTATTACGTGCCTGTAACGTATTGCAATAGCGCTTCGATCGGTCTAGCGTGACCTCCGAGTCCGCGAGCCAGAGAGGATGCCGTGAGAGTCGCGATCGTCGGATATGGCAACGTCGGTTGCGCCCTTGCCGGGGCGCTCCTGTCCGCGGGGCACGACGTGACCTTCGTCGCGAAGGACGAGGATCCCGCTTCCGCGTCGGCGGCGCGAGAAAGCGATCCGCGACTCGCGCGCGCGTCTGTCGCTTTCGCCGATGACGCGATCCGGACATCCGACCTCGTCATCCTGGCACTGCCCTACTCCGTGGCCGCTGCCTTCGTCGCGAATCACGCAGCGACGCTGGACGGGCGCATGGTCATCGATGCAACGAACCCGGTCGGCCCAGCCTCCAGCCACGCGGTAGGAACACGCTCGGGCGCTCAGGTGATCGCGGACGGTGCGCCCGGCGCACGCGTCGTGAAGTGCTTCAACCTCTACGGCGCAGAGAACCTCGGGGGCGTGCCGGCCAATGGCACCGCCGAGCCCCTTATGCCGCTGGCCGGGGACGACGGTGAAGCGAAGGACGCC
Organism: Microbacterium sp. bgisy207; assembly: GCF_057706855.1. Lineage (NCBI taxonomy): Bacteria > Bacillati > Actinomycetota > Actinomycetes > Micrococcales > Microbacteriaceae > Microbacterium > Microbacterium sp. bgisy207. Next base: position 52,567 of record NZ_JBYIPB010000013.1, on the reverse strand, counting down.
GTTGCGCATGTTCTGAAAGACCTGGGGTGGGAGCCGCTCGACGTCGGCCCGCTCGCGGCAGCACTTGACCTCGAACACCTCGCGCTGCTGTGGATCCGACTGGTCCGCACCGGTGGATACGACGGACACCTCGTGTGGTCGGCTCTGCGCTGGGCACCGCGCACCTGATCGCGGTGATGCAGCGCATAACTCATTCCGGGGTGCGCCGCTCGCCGACCGCACTAGCGTCGGAGCATGCAAGCACAACGAGCCGGGGCAGGCGGTCCTGTCATCGTCACCGGGGCGGCGAGTGGGCTCGGGTCCGCGATTGCGGCACGGCTCGCCACGGGCGGCATCCGGGTGATCGGAACGGATATCACGGCGGACCAGCCCGCAGACCTGGCCCCGACAGTGACCTACCGACACCTCGATGTGTCGCGGGCTGACCACTGGGAACGTCTCGCAGCTGAGCTCGCCGCGGATGGCGTACCGGTAGCCGGTCTGGTGAACAACGCCGGAGTAACCCATCGAAGCCGGCTCGGGAACATCGACCCCACCGACTGGGGCCGGGTTCTGGCGGTCAACCTCACCGGAGCGATGCTCGGCATCCAAGCCCTTGCGCCGTTGATGGCTGCCGGGGCGTCGATCGTGAACATCGGATCCGCGGCGGCGCTCACGGGCCATTACCCGGCCGCGTATTCGGTCTCCAAGTGGGGACTTCGCGGGCTCACCCATGTGGCAGCCACTGAGCTCGGGCCCCGCGGCATCCGGGTCAACATCGTGCACCCCGGCTACATCGAGACCCCCATGACAGCATCGGCCCCAAGCGCGATGCGTGATGCGCACCTCGCGCTGACCCCGCTCGAGCGCGTCGGCGCGCCAGACGAGGTTGCCGGGGCAGTCGCCTTTCTGCTCTCGGATGCCGCGTCCTACGTTTCGGGAACCGAGATCACCGTGGATGGCGCTTTCACCTCGAGCGGGGGAGCGAAACTCATCGCTGACGCGCTCGAGCGGCCATAGCGCGAGCGCGTCAGCGACAATCAGCCGCTGAGCTCGTCGACGATCTTCCGCGCTCCCCGGACCGCGATCGCGACGCTTGTGAGCGTCGGGTTCATCGTGTTGGCCGTGGGGATCAGTGCGTTGCCGCCGACGACGAGATTCTCGAAGCCCCAGACCCGAGACCAGGGATCGGCGACGCTGGTCCCGTCATCTTCCACACCGGCGCGCATCGTGCCCATGAAGTGCAGGCTCGAGCCGTTGGGCAGCAGCCGAGGACCGGCGACCAAGGTTCCCATCGCGTTGGCGAGCCGGCCGAGCCGCTCTGTGACGATAGCGATCTCCGCGTTCTCCCGCTCAGTGAGTTCGTACTCAATCGTCATGTTCGGGAATCCGCGGTAGTCGAGCTCACTGTCGTCGAAGAAGACACGATCCTGAGGACGAGGGTGCTTGCGCACGCCGAAGCCCATGTTCACGTACCCCCAGCGGTTCCCGGCCGCAGGGTGGTCGGGATCGAGAACGAAAGGCGGGTTCTCCGCATACATGACCTGAAGAGAATACGGATGCTCGGGCTCGGAGAAGGGGATACGGTTGACCGCTGCTACCGGGTCGGCGGCGTTGACGGCACGTCGGGCCAGTTCCGCCTCGAACTCTTCCTCCGACACCAGGCCTCCCATCCGTTCCGCGTCCAGCGCAACGGTGCAGATGACGGCGTGGTGTTCAGTGAGGTATCTGCCCAGCGCCGCGGGACGGATGCCGGATGCCCACAGCAACTGCGGCGAGCGGAACGCGTCGGCGGCAACCACCACGACATCCGCGGGCACGAACGAGGTCTCCCGCGTGCGCAGGTCCTCAACGGTGACGCCCGTAGCGCGCGCCCCGTCGTACTCGATTCGGCGCACGAGGTTGAGATCACGCAGCTCGAATCGCTCGGACTCCGGCGTGCCGTCCTGGATCAGGGGACCGAGCACCATGTCGGAACCGCCCCAGACCATCGATCCGTCCGGCTGGGGGTCGCCGGAGATAGGGAGGGTGCTCGGGCCATAGCCTTCGGGCAGTTCGCCACCGAACTCGTCAGAGAGGATCATGCGGATCGCCCGACCGATCGCCGAGTCCGAGAAGGCGTCGCCGTGGTGGTGCAGCAGGCCCTCCGCTGTGGAGATCAGATCTTCCCATTCGTCGTCGGCGATGAAGTCGAGCTTCTCGCTGAAGCTCGGACGCGGTATCGCGCAGGTCCAGTGGGCGCCCTGTCCGCCGACGTTGTTGGAGGCTGCAGCGGCGGGGAACTGCTCGGCATGGGCTGACCCCTCGCCGCCGAAGTCGAGAAGGAAGGTTCCCTGCCGCGCGGTGAACATCCCCTCCACGGCGACGCCGTCGGGGATGCCCAGAGACTCGCGGAACGAACCGGCCTGCGGACCTTGCGACATCTCTCGAGCTCGCGCCTTCGCAGCCGGATCGGCGATGTTGCGCACGCTGCTTCCTGCAGGTTCTGTCACCTGGGGGCCGGCCTCGAACATGACGACTCGCGCGTCGGGCAACCCTTCGACGATGATGCGTGCATACGCGCATCCGATCGGGCCGGAGCCGACGATGGCGACGGTGGGGCTGTTCATGCGCTCTCCTTCGAGCTTCGGGACGCGTCGGGCGCGGATTCGTTTGCTGGGGCTACGGGGGCAGCAGACAGAGTTCCGGGTGGAAGAAGCATGGCTGCGACGATCCCGAGAGCGTACACAGCGGCAAGTCCGAGGAACACCGGCGCCAGCACATCGGTATAGATCGCCGCGACGGTGGCCTGCACCTCGGCCGGAGCCTCGTGGACGAGAGCCGGCGTGAGACTTGCGGGATCCAGTTCGGCGGGCAGTCGGCTGGCGACTCCCACACCGATCACCCCGCCGATGATCGCGGTGGCAACTGTCGCACCGACCTGGCGGACCAGGTTCACTGTTGCTGTCACCGCGCCGGTGTCACGGACGGGAGCTTCGGCCTGGACGATGGCGATGACAAGACTTTGGAACGATCCGGTTCCAAGCCCCACGATTCCCATGACGACCATGGGTACCCACAGGGGCAACCCGACCGGAAGCGCGGCCATTGTCGCCAGCCCCACGGCTCCGAGGATCGTCCCGATAATGGGGAAGATGCGGTAGCGACCCGTGCGACTTGCCAGCCACCCGGTCAGCAGGTTGGAGGGGGGTGGGTCGCTGAGGGATTCGTCTCAGCCCTACGCTACCCCCTTAGGCATATTTTCTACATAAGAACGACGGATAGGCGTATAAGGATCTCGGATCGATCCCCCTCTGTTGCGTCATGAGCCCCCCGCACGGGGCGGTTCCGCCTGATCTGGCGCGCCTCCTGGCTGCGGGGTCAGCGGATAGCGGGTTCGGCCAGCCCGCCTGCGGCCGGGGCCTGGCGGGCGAATTCCCGCGCAGCAGGAGCGGCGGTCTCATCTCGGAGGCGCAGGTACAGCCTGAGCGAGCGATCAGCAGGCCATTCCGGCTCGAGCAGGTTTCGCGGGAGCCCCGGGTCGGTGCGGACGAGGGCGAGCCAGTCCGCGACGAGCATTACCCGCATCGAGAGTGCAGTTGACGCATCTGCGACGGCGGAGTCCGACCAGGCATCGATGAAGCCCACGTGCGCGGCGTGGATAGCGTCGATGTCCCACGCTGTTCTCACGGCATCCGCGATCGGGAAGCCGTCGAGTTCGCGCGCGTGAAACGCGACCAGGCCGGTGCCAAGTTCAGGGAGCAGACTCGCAAGGACTCGCTGCAGGTCGACCACTCCCGGTGCGATCCACAGCCCGTCGCGGAGCGGGGCGAATCCCTCCCAGGTCAGCGTGGAGCGCAGCCGATGGCGCAGCGTCCGTTGCCCCTCGGGAACGCTGAACGTCGCGAGAGTCCAACCGTCGCCATCAGCATGCAGCGGCTGCGGGTTGCGCACACGCTCGCCTGCCTCGGTGAGCATCGCCGCACCCTCGGTGGTCAGGACGAACGACACTTCACGCCCGTGCCGCTCTCGACGCAGGATGCCGTTCTGCTCCAGACGGTCCAGCGCCGCGCGGGTCGCCGGGGGCTGGATGCCGGCCCCCCCGAGCACGTCGATGAACAGGCCAGCCCGCACCCAGGTGTCCGGATCGTCGAGCACGTACTCGCCCAGCAGTGCCAGCGCGAGCTCCCGAGGAGATCGACTGCCGAGAAGCGGCGAAGCGGCGGTACTCATCCCTGCGCCCGCACGGCCTCGCCGCGCTTCGCGCGCTGGATCTGTTCGTACACGTGTGTGCGCAGCTCGGTGAAGCGCGGCATCGCGCGGGTGGTGATCTGGTCGCGGTCCTCGGGAAGATCGATGTGCAGATCCTCTTGCACCCAGGTGGGCGACTTCGACAGGACGACGACCCGCTCGCCGAGGGAGACCGACTCGTCGATGTCGTGCGTCACGAACAGGATCGACATCCCGCGCTCGCGATGAAGCGTGCGTACCAGGTCTTCGAGGTCGGCGCGCGTCTGGGCATCCACCGCGGCGAACGGCTCGTCCATGATGAGCACCTCGGGTTGGTAAGCGACAGCGCGAGCAATCGCGACCCGCTGCTGCATCCCGCCCGAGAGCTGCCACGGGTAGCTCTTCGCGGCATGGTCGAGGCCTACAGCGTGCAAAGCATCGTCGATGAGCCGATCCCGCTCGGCGCGGGAGAGCTTCTTGTGTCGCAGCGGGAGTTCGACGTTGCCGCGCACCGTCAACCACGGATACAGCGAGCGGCCATACTCCTGGAACACCAGCGCCATGTTCTCGGGCGGATCGGTCACTGGCTGCCCGTCGAGTTCGATGACGCCGGCGGTGGGTCGCAGCAGACCCGCGACACACTTGAGCAGCGTCGTCTTCCCGCAACCGGACGGTCCGACGATGCACACCAGCTCGCCCTGGTGCATCGCAAAGCTGATGTCGCCGATAGCCTCGACGATTCCGGTCGATGACTCGTACGTCTTCTTCAGGTTCTCGACCTTGAGCAACGTGTCAGGCACGCTCCACCTCCTTGATTCCGTGATACCACCGCAGCACCCGCCGCTCGACCAGGCCGAACAGAGTGGCAAGCAGCACGCCGATCAGACCCAGCAACAGCACGCCGCTCCACATCTCGGCGATCAGATAGTTCGTCTGGAAGTACTTGATCTTGTATCCGAGCCCGGACGCGTTGTTGAACAGCTCGGAGATCACCATCAGCAGCAGCGCCACCGACAGGGACTGCCGCACGCCAGCCATGATCCGCGGGCTCGCGGACGGCAAGACGAGATACCGGAGCCGCTCCCATCGGGTGAGGGCGAACGACTGAGCAGTCTCTGTCATCACCGAATCGGTGGCCCGCACTCCCTCGATCGTGTTCAGCAGGATCGGCCAGATCGAGCCGGCGACGATGATGATCACTCGCGCGTCATCCCCGATGCCGAAGATGATGAGAACTGGCGCGATGATCACCGGCGGGGGAATGGCGCGGAAGAACTCGAGCGTCGGCTCGAGAAGCTCCCGCAGCCACCGGACGAGTCCGATGAGTGTTCCCGCGGCGATGCCGATGACGATCGAGAGGATGATGCCGAGCGCGAGGCGATACAGGCTCGGAATGACGTCGGTGAAGAATGCCGGCCCGATCCACGTGTCGACGAACGCTTCCAGGATCGTCAGGGGCGGTGGGAAGAACTTCTGAGGCGAGATCCCCGTCCAGATCGCCCACGCGACGATGAGGACGATCGGAAAGCCGATGGCATAGCCGACCTGGATCAGAAAGCCCTTCCAGCGTCGGCGAGCGGGCGGCGGGGTGACGACTGTCGTCGTGTAGAGGGTCACAGCACTTCCTCCCCGCGCACTGACTGATGCCACGACAGCGCGTGGCGCTCGATGAACCGGAAGACGAGGTTGACGATGAGGCCGAGAAGCCCCGCAACCAGGACGTAGGTATAGACGGTCAGCCAGTCACCGACCGTGAGCGCGTTGGTGATCTGGCTCCCGATACCCGGGATGCCGATCACCAGCTCCGCGGTGATCGTGAGGATGAGGGCGACCGCCGCCCCGAGTCGAAGCCCGGTCATGAGGTAGGGCAGCGACGTCGGAAAGATGAGGCTGCGGAACTGCGAGACCTTCGACAGGCCATAGCTGCGCGCGGTGTCGCGGGCCACCGTGTCGATGTCGGCGACGCCGTAGAGCACCTGCACGAAGACCTGCCAGAACGTCGCGTAGACGATGATCACGAGCCCCGCCTGGGGCTGGAGTCCGAAGATCAGGATCGCGACCGGGATCAGCGCCACCGATGGGATCGGGCGCAGGAACTCCACGGTCGTGTGGGTCGCCTTGCGAAGAAAGCGGGAGAGCCCGACGAGCGTTCCGAGCACGATTGCGGCGACGGTGGCGATGGCAAGGCCGGTACCCCACAGACTCAGGGTGCGTCCGACATTGCGCCAGAACTCGAGGTCGCGCATCTCGCCGAACAGGTTCGCGAGAGTATCAGTGGCATAGGGCAGGTATTGCGGGCTGACGATTCCCAGCGTCGGGATGAGTTGCCAGGTGGCAAGCATTCCCACGATGCCGAGGAGGCCGAGGCCGATCTTGCGGGCCGATCGCGCTGCGTTCGCGCTACGGCGCCTCCGGGTCGGGGCCGGAGCGGTGGCGGTAGCCATGGTTTTCCTTCGGGTCGCTCAGACAGGGGGGCGGGGACGCGGAAGGGATGCCGCCGGTGAGCGGCATCCCTTCCGCCATCCGTTACTGCTCCTGGATGAGTGTGTCGAAGTTCGGCTCAGCGTCCAAGACCCCGTATCCGACCGCAAGAGAGGCCAACTCCTCGAGATCAGCGACGTTCAGGTCTCGGCGATCGGGAGCGCGGCGACGCGGACCGTGGTCAGCTCCCCGGTTCCCTCGGTCATGGTTTCGGTCGGTTCCGGGGCCGCACCGGAGTCGGTGCATCCGGAAAGGAACAGGGCTGCGGCGGCAAGCGCGCCGAGTGTTGCAAGACTCTTCTTCATCGGAGGCCTCTCGTTGGCGAACAGGGGTGAGAGCGGTTCCACCGGTGCAGTACTGGCCCTGGTTCACGCCAGCGGCACCGCGTCGTACCGTCGCAGCCATAGTGCGACGGTACGTGCCGTCTGTCAAGAGTTTTTCGACGACCGTCACAAAACAGTTGAACTTTTTCGCGACGCCCCGTCCGCCCCGAGAGGGCTTCTCCCCGCCCGACGTCAGGAGTCGAAGCCCACGCCGAACAGTCCGGCAAGCTTCAGCAACGGACCGTCTTTCCCGCCGTTTCGGTCCGACTTGGCAACGGCTCGGCGCATCATCTGGATCAGCGGGTAGGCCAGCGGCTCGGGCGGAATCGGGATGGGGAGCTTGCGCGACATCTTCAGCCTCGTGCGCTCGGTATCGCGTCCCTCGAGCAGGTCGAGCATGACCTCTGCACCGAACCGCGTTGCTCCGACACCGAGCCCCGTGTACCCGGCGCTATAGGCGACGCGCCCGCCGCGAGCCGACCCGTGGAACGCGACGAGCTGGGTGGACATGTCGATCGCACCACCCCACTTGTGCGAGAACCGGATGCCGGACAGCTGCGGGAACGTGCCGTAGAAGTGATCAGCGAGTCGCTCAAAGGTCTCGGGGCGTTGATCCTGCGCCGCTCTGACGCGCCTGCCGCGGTGGTAGACCGCGTCATACCCGCCGAACAGAATCCGGTTGTCAGACGATTTTCGGTAGTAGTGGAACTCCCGCGACGAATCGGTGATGCCGTGACGCTCGGTCCAGCCGATCGCGGCGAGCTGGTCGGCGCTCAGCGGCTCCGTCATGAGCACGTAGTCGTAGATCGGCACCGTGAACAGCCGCAGTTCGGGCAGCAATGACGAGAAGACGTTGGTGGCAAGGGCCACCCGGTTCGCACGAATCTCGCCCTGTGCGGTTTCGGCGACCATGCCTACGCCATCGGGGCGAAGGCGAGTCACCCGCGTCCGCTCGTAGATCTCGACACCGTGATCTTCGGCAGCCGCCGCGAGCCCCCACGCGAGCTTGGCGGGGTTCACATAGGCGACGCCATCCGTTCCGAACAGTCCCGCGCGGTAGAGCGGGGAGTTCCCCTTCTCACGAAGGCTCTCGCCCTCCAGGAACGTCTCGCTCGGGGAGCGATCGGCAGCTTCCCGGAGCCAGCCGATCTGGTGCGGCTCGGTGGCCACCGTCAGGACACCGGTCTCCTCCCATTCGGCGTCGATCCCGTAGCGCTGGATCGCTGCGCGGATCCCAGCGAAGTTCTCGTCAGCGAGGCGGTTCAGCACCGGCATCTCGTCAGCGAAATGCAGCTCCCCGTTCTCCCATCCGTGAGTGAGGCTCGCTTCGCAGAAGCCGCCGTTTCGACCACTCGCGGCCCAGCCGATACGGTTTCCCTCGACCAGGACGACGCGCCGCTTCGGGTCACGCTCTTTGGCGATCAGTGCTGTCCAGAGCCCGGCGAACCCCCCGCCCACCACGAGCAGATCGGTGGACACCCGGCCAGAGACTGCACCGCGTGGGGCGGGACGGTCAGGATCGTCGAGCCAAAACGGGGTGGTGGATGCCTCCGCCAACGCGCCGCGGATGGTGCCGAGGTCAGTGCGGATCTCATGGCCGTATGCGGTGGTCGCGCTCATGGGCATCCTCTTTCGTTGGTGGTCTGGGTCCCACCCGCAGTCGCGAGGCGGGTCATGGTTCCGGTTCGAGATCTGGCACGATGTAGACCTTTCGAAGGACCGTGGGCACGTGCCACCGCGTCCGCATTCCTGACTCGAGTCGACACAGAGACCCGGCGCGCAGCTCGATCGTCCGGTCGACCCGCCCGTGCTCCTCGATGAGTTCCACGGTCGCCTCGCCCGAAACGACGACGAACACCTCGTCAGCCTCGATGTCCCGCATCGAGCCGGCAGTCATCTCCCAAATCCCGACCGTGGTGCCACCGACCCCTGCAACATCGACGAAGCCCGTGCTGGGCTCTCCCTCGAGTCGAAGATCGTCGGAAACTGGAGTGCCCGCGACGCCCAGATCCGCCACAACGAGCGGCTGGAAGGGTTCGAGGGTGGTCATCGCGGCATCCTCAGCCGAGGCGACCTAGCGCCGCGTCGATGATCGTGAGGCCTCGGTCCAGTTCCGATTCGGTGACGACAGCCGGTGGCACGACGTGGAGGCGGTTCTCGGCGAAGAACCCGAGGAGGCCCTGGTCGAGAAGGTCCTTCTTGAGCGCCGCCATGCGCTCGGCCCCGAGGGGTTCGCGCGTCTGCCGGTCGGCAACGAGTTCAACGGCCCAGAAGACGCCGCGCCCCCGCACCTCGCCCACCACGGCATGACGCTCGGCGATCTCGCGCAGGCGCGGGCCCAAGATGTCGGTGCCCATGCGGGCCGCGTGTTCCACGATGTTCTCGTCGGCCATCGCCTCGATCGTCGCGACGGCTGAGGCGGCAGCAAGCGGATGACCGGAATACGTGAGGCCGCCGGGGAAGACCCGGTCATCGAACGTGCGCGCGATCTCATCCGAGATGACCACTCCACCCAGCGGCACGTAGCCGGAGTTCACGCCCTTCGCGAACGTGATGAGGTCGGGCGTCACGTCGAAAGCGTCGAACGCGAACCACTCGCCGGCGCGCGCGAAGCCTGCCATCACCTCATCGAGGATGAAGACGATGCCGTAGTGGTCGGCGATCTCGCGGACTCCGGCGAGGTATCCGGGCGGCGGAACGAGCACGCCGGCGGTTCCGGGGATCGTCTCAAGCAGAATCGCGGCAACGGAGTCGGAGCCCTCGGCCTGGATGGTTCGTTCGAGGTGCCGTAGTGCTCGCTCGCTCTCCTGTTCGGGAGTGGTCGCCCAGAACTCCGTCCGATAGAGGTAGGGCCCGAAGATGTGCACGTGGCCGCGCGAGAACTCGTTGGGGATCCGACGCCAGTCGCCGGTGGCCACGATCGCCGCGCCCGTGTTGCCGTGGTACGAGCGGTATGTCGAGATGACCTTGTCGCGCCCGGTGACCAGCCGTGCCATGCGGATCGCGTTCTCGTTGGCGTCGGCCCCACCGTTGGTGAAGAACACCTTGGTGAAGCCCTCCGGTGCACGCTCCAGGATCAACTCGGCGGCGCGCGCACGAGTGGCGTTCGCGTGAGCCGGTGCGACTGTCGTGAGTTGCGCTGCCTGCTTCTGGATGGCCTCGACGACCCGCGGATGCTGGTGGCCGATGTTCACGTTGACGAGCTGGCTCGAGAAGTCGAGGTAGCGGCGACCATCGACGTCCCAGACCTCGCTCCCGCTACCACCGGCAAGCGGCAGAGGAGCAAGGGAGCGCTGCGCGGACCAGGAGTGGAAGACGCTCGATCGGTCGCGCTCGCTGATGCTCGCGTTCGTGTCGTCAGGAGTGAGAGCCATGCCCCCTAGTGTGCTCCGCCGAACCAGCTCGCATAGTTCACAATTGTCGTACCGCACACTCTTCGATCGACAGATTGGCACGACGATTCCGACCACGCTGCGCTCCCTTCTGGCAGTTCGAGCGTTCGGCCTGCGCGCCGTGGGTGATCTCGATGCTGATCACCTCGACCGCGCCATTTCCTGGGTCCACAACTCGGACCTGCCCGACCCCACTCCGTGGCTCGAACCCGGGCAGCTCCTCCTGACCGACGGCGGGCAATTCACCGGACCGGGCTCGACCTCTCCCGAGGCTTACTGCTTCCGGCTCCAGCAGCGCGGAGTGGCGGGCTTGGGATTTGCGATTGACGTCATCCATGCGGCGGTGCCCGCCGAACTCGCGGCGGCCTGCGAGCGCCACGAGATCCCGCTCATCGAGGTGCCCGGCACGACGCCGTTCATCGGCATCATCCGACACGTCGCGGATGCCGAAGCCGCCGACCGGAGCGCGAGGCTGTCGTGGACGCTGGAGTCGCAGCGAGCACTGGCGAGGGCAGCTGTGCGCCAAGACGGGCTCCGGGCGATCCTGCGGACCCTCTCATCGCGGCTCGGCACGTGGGTCGCGCTCTTCGACGCCGCAGGAAGACCGCTCAGCCTCCCTGGAATCGCGGAGGTTCCGGCATCCGTGGACTCCGCGGTCCAAGAGCAGTCTCGGATGCTGCTTCGCAAGTCGAAGCCGGCGAGCGTTCGCATCACCGAGCCCCTCGCCGCGACGCTGCAGACGATTGGCCAAAGCGGGCGCCTGGGCGGCGTGCTCGCCGTCGGGGCTGACACCCCACTGGACTCCGCCCACAGCGATCTCGTCGAGTCGGTCATCGCCCTGGCAAGCATCGCGCTGGAGCAACAGCGCGCCGTCTCGGATGCGCGCCTGCGCGTGCGTACCGGAGTCATCGAGCTGCTCCTGGCTGGCCGCACTGACGAAGCTGCGCGCTCCGCGACGGCGCTGTGGGGACGGATGCCGGCACCGCCCCTTCTGGCCGGTCAGGTGATCGGTTTCACCGGTAGTCAGTCGCTTCTCGACGAGCTCGAGCTTGCCGCGACGGCCGAGCCGGGTGCACTGTTCTTCGCCGAACGTGAGGAGGATCTGCTGATCATGGTCGCTCGCGATGGGCTCGCGGGGGTGGCCGATCTGCTGCGAAAGCACGACACGGCCGCAGGGTTCGCCGAGCTCCATCGATGGGACGAGCTCGGCCGCGCGCTGGCCGAGGCGTCCCATGCCGCCCGACAGTCGAGCGAGCCCGGGGTCATCGAGTTCTCGGCGATCGCCGAGAACGGCATGATCGGCATGCTGCGAAACAACGGCGGTCCGCTCGTCGCCCGCCGGATGCTCGCGCCGCTGGATCAGCTGGCTCCAGCGCACCGTGAACGTCTGCTGGCCGCCGCTACCGCGTGGTTCGCCGCCAACACCGCATGGGACCCAGCTGCCCGCAGCCTCGACATCCACCGACACACTCTGCGCGCCCGCATCGATGAACTGGGCGAACTCCTCGGCCTGGATCTGTCGACCTTCGATGGTCGCGCTCAACTGTGGGCGGCGATGGAACTCTCCTCCGCCGAACGCTGAGCGCCGACGCGTCCTCAGGTGTTCTGCGGGAAGCCGAGGTTGATCCCACCGTGTGTTGCGGGGTCGAGCCAGCGCGCGGTGACCGCCTTCTCGCGCGTGAAGAAGTCGAACCCGTGAACGCCGTAAGCCTTGGCATCACCGAACAGCGACTTCTTCCATCCGCCGAACGAGTGGTACGCGACCGGCACGGGGATCGGCACGTTGATGCCGATCATGCCGACCTGGACTTCGCTCTGGAATCGCCGGGCGGCGCCACCGTCGTTCGTGAAGATGGCGGTCCCGTTTCCGAACTCGCCCGAGTTGATCAGCGCGACTCCCTCATCGAAGCTCTCGACCCGCACGATCGACAGGACGGGACCGAAGATCTCTTCCGTGTAGGCGCGGCTGGTGGTGGGAAGGCCATCGATGAGGGTCGGTCCGAAGAAGAACCCGTCCTCGTGACCGTCGACGACCAGCGAGCGGCCGTCAACGACGATCGTCGCGCCATCAGCCTCGGCGATGTCGACGTACCCAGCCACCTTCTGGCGGTGCTGGTCGCTGATGAGCGGCCCCATGTCGGGTTCGGCGTCTCCGGTCTGCGCTCCGTTGCCGACGGTGAGCTTCGCGATGCGATCCGAGATCTTCGCGATGAGCTCATCGGCGACCGGCTCTACCGCGAGGACCACGCTGATGGCCATGCACCGCTCGCCCGCGGCGCCGTAGCCGGCGTTGACAGCCTGGTCGGCGACGAGGTTGAGATCGGCATCCGGCAGTACGAGCATGTGGTTCTTGGCGCCACCCAGCGCTTGAACGCGCTTGCCGTTGCGGGCGGCGGTCTCGTAGATGTACTGCGCGATCGGCGTCGAGCCGACGAAGCTGATCGACTCGACCACCGGCGAGTTCAGGAGCCCGTCGACAGCGAGCTTGTCACCCTGCAGGACGGTGAACGCGCCATCGGGCAGGCCCGCTTCCTTCCACAACCCTGCGAGCCAGAGCGCGGCCGACGGATCCTTCTCGCTGGGCTTGAGGACGACGGCGTTGCCCGCTGCGATGGCGACGGGGGCGAACCACAGCGGGACCATCGCGGGGAAGTTGAAGGGGCTGATGATGCCCACGACGCCCAGCGGCTGCTTGAGGGAGTAGACGTCGATTCCGCTGGAAGCGTTCTCTGAGTAGGCGCCCTTGATCAGGTGCGGGAAGCCGGTGGCAAGTTCCACGACTTCCTGGCCGCGAAGGATTTCGCCCATCGCGTCGGAGAGCACTTTGCCGTGCTCGGCGGTGATGATCGCCGCCAGCTCCGGCTTTCGCGCGTTGAGCAATTCACGGAAGGCGAAGAGCACGCCCTGCCGCTTGGCGACCGACCACGTCGACCATTCTTCGAAGCCACGTCGCGCTGATGCAATGGCAGCGTCAGTTTCCGTCTGGTCGGCCAGCGCGACGTTAGCCGCGACCACGCCGGTGGCGGGGTTGAAGACTCGTGCCGTGCGCCCGGATTTAGACGCCGTCGGTGCGCCGTCGATCCAGTGCGGGATGGTCGGGAGGTCGAGTTCAGCCATGTCGTCAGGTTAGGTCACCTGCCAGGACAAACCGATCGACAATCTGGCACGCGTGTTCGACGCGGATGCCACACCGGCACGGCATGTTCCCCGTCCATGACTATGCATCAGATGAGCAGGTATACGGCTCCGATGATCGTGAGGGCGATCACCAGGTACTCGAACACGCGTTGGCTGATGGCGGATGCGATCTGGCGGCCCACGAGCGCACCGAGGACGACCGCGGGCACGAGGATCAGATCGATCAGCAGGCCTTGCGGTGTGATGAGCCCGAGGCCGATCGAGAACGGAACCTTCGCGACATTCACGGCCGCGAAAAACCACGCCGCAGTGCCGAGAAACACGTGAACCGGAAGCCGAGCGGCGAGGAAGTACATCGACATCACGGGTCCAGCGGCGTTGGCGACCATCGTCGTGAATCCGCCCATCACCCCGTAGAAACCCGCCGCCACCGTGCCCGGAACCGCGTCGGCATCCGCGCGGGATCTACGCCGCCAGAGCGTGAACGCGATAACCACCAGCAGGGCGTCTCGCCGACACCGTCCACCTGATCCTCACATCGTGCTGACGGTCACGCCCTTCGTCTCCGGCGCGGAGTCAGCGGGAGCCCCGCCTTCGACGCCGGCCATCGACTCAATGTTGATGATCCGCCCATAGCGCTGTCGACGCATCACGGGGACCGCAGCTAGACACATGAGGTATGTCCCGCGAAGGTTGATGGCAACGACCCGGTCGAATGTCGACACCGGCACCTCTTCGATGTCTGCCCGATCATCGCCCTGCGGCGCTGCCGCGTTGTTCACCAGCACGTCGAGGCGGCCGTATCTGTCGACGGTCTCGGGCGCGCCCGTCACCGTGCCGATTGGCGAATGGCGAAGGCCCCGATTCCCGCGTGACTCTGCGGATATCGAGGCCTTGCGCATGGCGGTGACGGTGGGATTTGAACCCACGGTAGGGGGTTACCCTACACAACTTTTCGAGAGTTGCACCTTCGGCCGCTCGGACACGTCACCGTCGTCCAGCTTACGACACGCCGCGGCCCCGCAGAAATCCTGGTCGCGGCGGCATCCGGCACGCGGTACACCCCGTCGAAACCGCGCCGACATGAACCGGCGATAGCGTCGCGGGCAGCGAGCGTCGCTATCGGTTGCGGCGCCAGAACGGAAGCCATGAGCGTGCACCTCCTCACCGCCGACATCCTCGTTCCGATGGATGCCTCTCGCAGCGTCCTCACAGATGCGGGCGTGGCGATTGACGGCGACGCCATCGTCAGCGTCGGGGTTCGCGAGAAACTGCTGCAGCTGCATCCGGATGCCGCGCACACGCACCTCGCCGACCGGGTGCTGATGCCGGGCCTGATCAACGGCCACCACCATTCAGGTCTCTTGCGCGGCACCGCCGAGCACCTGCCGGTGTACGAGTGGCTGCGCGTGCACATCGATCCGATGCACCGGGTGCTTGAGCCGGACGACGCCGCGGCTGCCGCGTGGCTTTGCTACGCCGAGGGTCTGCTTTCGGGCACGACGACGGTCGTGGATATGTGGCGCTACATGGACCGGGCTGCGAGCGCCGCGGTCGAACTCGGCAACCGGCTCGTGACCGTCAACTATGTCGGCGAGCACCCGGATTTCGACTACTTCGACACCCTCGACGACAACGAGCGGATGCTGCGCGATTGGACGGGCGCCGGCGGTGGGCGCATCATGCCCTGGGTCGGGCTGGAGCATCCGTTCTACGCCGACGACGCCGGCCGCGCCCGCGCCGTCGCGATGGCCCGCGACTATGGAGCCGGCATCTACACCCACTGCAGCGAGTCCGAGTTGGATGTGCGGATCTTCGCCGAGCGCACCGGCCTGCGACCGATGCATGCCCTCGAGCGCATGGGCTTCTTCGACACGCCCAGCGCCATGATCGCTCACGCCGTCTGGCTGGACGCCGACGAGATCGAGCTGGTCGCTGAGCGCGGAGTCGGCGTCTCCCACAACCCCGTCAGCAACATGAAGCTCGCCAGCGGCATCGCGCCGATCGCCGAGATGCTCGAGGCCGGGGTGAACGTCGCCATCGGCACCGATGGCGAGAAAGAGAACAACAACCTCGACATGTTCGAGGAGATGAAAGTCGCCTCCCTGCTCGGCAAACTGCGAAAGATGGATGCCGCAGCCATGGATTCGTGGCAGGTCCTCGAAATGGCCACGATCGGCGGGGCGCGGGCCATCGGTCAGGGGGACCGGCTCGGCTCCCTCGAACCCGGCAAGCAGGCCGATCTGATCGCGGTGCGGACCGATACACCACGGATGACTCCCCTGTTGCCGGCCGGATCGCACGCCAATATCCACCACAACCTCGTGCACGCCGTCCGCGGCAGCGACGTCGATCGGGTGGTCGTCGCCGGTCGCACTGTCGTCGCTGACGGCATCCTCACCACCGCCGATCTCGGCGAACTCATCGCGGAGGTCCGCGACCGCGTCCCCGCACTGTTCGCGCGTCGCGCGGCGTACCTCGCTTCGGTCGGCGACCCCGCCGGACTGTTCTCGCAGTAGCGCACTCTGCCAGGATGGGAGGGAGAGTTTCGCGACCCGATCGGAGTGTCATGACCACGTTCGACCAGCTGCTGTCAGAGCAGATCGGCCACGAGTTCGCCGCCAGCCAGCAGTACATCGCCATCGCCGTTTGGTACGACGACCACGACCTGCCGCAGCTCGCGCGCCACTTCTACCGCCAGTCCGTCGAAGAGCGCAACCACGCGATGATGCTCATCCAGTACCGCCTCGACCGCGACATGGGCGTGACCATCCCCGGCGTTCCGGCTGTGCGCACCGACTTTGCCGACCACGCCGAGCCGATCCGCCTGGCACTCGAGCAGGAGAAGCGCGTTTCGTCACAGATCGAGGCGCTCTTCGCCGCGGCCCGCGCCGAGAGCGACGGACTGGGCGAGCAGGCGATGCTGTGGTTCCTGAAGGAGCAGGTCGAGGAGGTCGCGTCGATGACCACGCTCCTCAACATCGCGGAGCGCACCACGAACCTCTTCGACATCGAGAACTTCGTCGCTCGCGACATGCCGAACGGCGACTCGACCGAAGCCGACGCCCCGCCCGCTGCCGGCGGCGCGCTCTAGCCCGACCTTCCATCCGCCGAACCCACACCTTCGGCCTTGAGCCCACAGGATCCGGCCGCGAAAAGGTGTGGGTTCGACGCGCGAGGTGTGGGCTCGGCGAGCGCGGGCTGATCGGATCGCGGGCTGATCTGAGCGACCCCACCGCCGCGCGAAGCGCGTAGCGTGACGGTGTGGCATCTCGCATGAGTCGATCGCAGCGACTCATCCTCACGATCGCGATCCTGGCGTCGTTCGTCGCGTTCCTCGACGGCACGCTCATCAACGTCGCCCTTCCCGCGATCGAGACCGAGCTCGGCGGCGGGCTCACGACCCAGCAGTGGGTGGTGGACGCCTACCTCATCACCCTCGGATCACTCATCCTGCTCGCCGGTTCGATCTCGGATGCCTTCGGCAGGCTGCTCGTGCTGCGCATCGGCCTCTACGGATTCGCCGCGGCATCCGTCGTGATCGCGATCGCGCCAGACCCCGTCATCCTGATCATCGCCCGCGCCGTGCAGGGTGCGGCGGGCGCGTTCCTCGTTCCCAGCTCGCTGGCGCTCATCACCTCGCGCTTCGACGGCGCGATGCGCGGCCGGGCGATCGGCATCTGGACGGCCATGACCACCGGCGCCATGATCGTCGGGCCCCTCATCGGCGGCGTCTTCGTCGACTACCTGTCGTGGCGGTTCGCGTTCGTCATCAACGTCGTACCGATCGGCATCACGCTGTGGCTCCTCCACACCCTCGGCGAGCGCGACGAGCGCCGCCCCGACGCCCGCATCGACTGGATCGGCGCCGCCCTGTGCACCTTCGGACTCGGCGGGGCGGTCTTCGCGCTGATCGAACAACCGAACCTCGGATGGGGATCGCCCGTGATCTGGGGGACGTTCGCGGCCGGCATCCTTCTGTTCGCGCTCTTCCTCTGGGGTCAGCGGTCGGCGACGGCGCCGATGTTGCCGCTTGACCTCTTCCGCATCCGCAACTTCTGGACCGGGAACATCGCGACCCTGTTCGTGTACGCAGCGCTCTCGCTCAACGGCTTCGTCGTCACGGTCTACCTGCAGCAGGAGGCTGGGTTCTCGGCGACTCTCGCGGGGCTTGCGAGCCTGCCGACCACCGTCATGATGGTGCTGCTGAGTGCATCGATGGGGTCCCTGTCCGACCGCTTCGGGCCGCGGATCTTCATGACCGTCGGACCGCTCGTGATGGCCGGCGGATCGCTGCTGCTTCTCACGGTCACCGACCCCGTCAACTACTGGCTCCAACTCCTTCCGGGGCTCATCCTCTTCGGACTTGGGCTTGCCATCACGGTCTCGCCCCTCACCGCGGCGATCCTCGGCGCGGTGGATCCGGCCCGCTCCGGCATCGCCTCCGCCGTGAACAACGCCATCGCGCGCATCGCCGGGCTTCTCATCATCGCGACGCTCGCGACGATCGTCGCCGGCAGCCTCGATCTTGACGGATTCCGCCGCGCCGCGATCGTCACCGCCGGACTCATGGTGGCTGGCGGGATCGTGTCGTTCCTCGGCATCCGGAACTCCGACGTCGCACCAGTCGAGAAGCGGGCGGAGCCGGCTACCGGCGCGTAACACCGACCTGCAAGACTGTCCCTCATGAGTGTGATCGAGAACTCGAAAGTCACCGTCGTCGGCGCCGGCAGCGTCGGATCAAGCGTCGCCTACGCCGCCCTCATCCGCGGCTCAGCCCGCCATGTCGCCCTCTACGACATCAATACCGCGAAGGTGGATGCCGAGGTTCTCGATCTCGCTCACGGCACCCTGTTCACCGGCACGAGCGACATCACCGGCGGCAGCGACATCTCGGTAGCCGCGGGTTCGCACGTCGTCGTGATCACCGCCGGCGCGAAGCAGAACCCGGGGCAGAGCCGCATCGAGCTTGCGGGCGTGAATGCCGGCATCCTGCGAAAGATGCTGCCTCAGCTGCTGGAAGTCGCCCCCGACGCGGTCTACGTGATCGTGACCAACCCGTGCGATGTGCTGACGGTGCTCGCACAGGAGGAGACCGGGCTTCCTCCGGAGCGACTGTTCGCGTCGGGAACCGTGCTCGACACGTCCCGGCTGCGCTGGAAGCTCGCTCAGCGCGCTGGGGTGGCGACCTCGAGCGTTCACGCGCACATCATCGGCGAACATGGGGATACCGAGTTCGCGCTGTGGTCCCACGCGATGATCGGGACGGTTCCGATCCTCGACTGGGAGTCGGAGGGCCACCCCCGCATGACGGTCGATGAGCTCGACGCGATCACCGTCGATGTTCGGGATGCCGCCTACAAGGTCATCCAGGGCAAGGGCGCGACCAACTACGCGATCGGGCTGTCGTCGGCTCGGATCATCGAGGCGATCCTGAGCGATGAGCACGCGGTCCTGCCGGTGAGCACCGTGCTGAAGGACTTCCACGGGATCGATGGCGTCGCTCTCTCCGTGCCCTCGATCGTGAACTCCCGCGGCGCGTTCCCGATCCGCGAGACACCGTTCTCTCTGAATGAACTCGCCCTGCTGCGCCGCTCCGCCGACGCCCTGCGCGAGGTGGCGGTGTCGCTGCGCTGACCTGGATCGGGCGCACCCACAGGCGTCGCTAACTCCTCACGATCGGCGGAACTTCGGCGACTCGGCACAGCAGGAGCGGGGCGATGGCGCCGGTCCTGCTGAGTTGGCGACGGATGCCGTGGCGGACCGATAGCGTGTGGTCAGCCCCACTGCGAACGCGTCCGTGTGAGGAGAACCCGTGACCACCTACCTCCCGCTGCCACGCCCGGGTGGCGACGCGGACACGATGCGCGTCCAGCATGGGCTCCTGCGCTACGTGCGCGAGGCGGCGGCGCTCGGGGCCCCGTTGCCCGGGGAACTGGAGTTGACGGCGCGCCTGGAGTGCAGTCGCCAGCAACTGCGCAACGCGATGGCCCAGCTCGAGGCGCAGGGGATCGTGCGGCGGCGACAGGGCACGGTGACCACGGTGGATCCGATCGCGCTGCGGTTGAGCGTCCGCCTGGAGGAGCAGTTCGAACACACCGAGCTCCTCGACCGACTCGGCTACCACGCCGAGGTGGAGGTGCTCGAGTCCCGCACCCTGCCCCTGGGCGCTGAGATCGGCGCCGTGATGGAACGGCCTGCAGACACGACTCGACTGGCCGTTCGCAAGCGGTGGCGGGCGGATGGCGCCGTCGCGATGATCGCCGACGACACAGTGCCGATTCCGGACGAACTGCCCGCGGAGTTCGACCCGAGCGAGTCCGTCTTCACCTTCGCGGCACGGGTGTGGGGAGAGCCGGTCGTGTGGGAGGTGACAACCCCCGGCGTGGTGACGCTCTCGGGCGAGCTCGCCGACCTGTTCGAAAAGCCCGAGGGCACCCCGGTCATGACGCTGGAGGTCATCGGCATCGGCGCGAGTGGCAGCCGCATCCTGCACAGCACCGAGTATCACGACCCCGGCATCGTGTCCTACTCGCTCGTGCGAACCGTCCGCCCGCCGTGGAGTGCGCTGTAGGCCCTCCTCGACGAACGGATGCCGCGGACAGGCCGTGCCGTTAGACCCAGAAGCCCTCGTGAACGACGGATGCCTCGTCTTCCAGGTGCGGTCCCGAGACCTCGATCGTCCGCTGGCCCCGGGCGAACACCTCGCGGCAGGGCAGCGAGAACGTCGGGTTCTCGGGGTGGTCGCCGGTGAGCCCGAGCAGCCGGTACTCCGAGAGCGCATAGACGACCCGGTCGATGCCCGCCCAATAGGCAGCCCCCGAACACATGACGCACGGCTCGGCACTGGTGTACAGCGTCGAACCCTTCATGCCATCGATTCCCAACTCTCGCGCGGCCGCAGCGACAGCGCGCAGTTCGGCGTGCTGGGTCGGGTCCCCGGCCGGCGGCAGTGAATTGTTCCCCGCTGTCGCAACTACCGCACCGGACGCATCGACCACGAGTGCACCGAAGGGGTGGGCGCCTGCTTCGCGCGTCTGGGCGGCGATGTCGATGGATGCCCGAAGATGCGCGAGGTCAAGGTCGGTCAGATCAGACACGGAAAGGCTCCCTTGTGAACAAGTCGAAATAGTCGCCCCGAGTCTACGTCGTAACAAGCCGTAATTTGGCGCCCCGATTACAGCGCTGTTACAGGTGTCGAAAGGTTACGGGTCAACTTGTCAACAAGTACTGGTCGCCGGATAGCGTGCTGGGAGCCGACCCGAAAGGCGCAGCATCCCCATGCCGACCCCCGCCCCCACCGCCGCACGCATTGACGAACAGGCAATCCGTGCGCTCCCGAAAGCCGAGGTGCATATCCACCTCGAGGGCACCTTCTCGCTGCATGAGATGCTCGTGCTCGCGAAAGAGAGCGGCGTCGCACTCCCGGGGCCGGCCCGGACGATCTTCGACATCTCGACGCACGACGACTTCTCCGCTCCCAGCGTGACCACCGGCGGCGGCACGGGAGCGGGATCCGCAGGGCTCACCGGCTTCCTCCGCTTCCTCGACTGGCAGTGCGGTCTCGTCCGCACACCGGAACAGGCGGCGCGGGTGGCCTACGCTTTCGCTGCCCGGCAGACCGCCTCCGGCATCCGCTACTCGGATGTCATCGTCAATCCGACCCACTGGAACGCCTGGCGCGGGCGCGAACTCGATCTGCTGGCTGCCCTGTCGGAAGGGTTCGATGAGGCGGCCCAGGACGGCCTGTGCGAGACCGGCATCGCCTACTCGCTGCTGCGCAGCCAGACGGCTCGCGAGGCCGAAGACATCGTCGCCGCCCTGACCTACCAGCGTCCCGAGCGTGTCGTCGCGCTCTCCGTCGACGGCGACGAAAAGGTCACGGGTCGCACCGGCGAGAAGTTCCAGACAGCCTTCGCCCGCGCAGCCGTGGCCGGTCTGCGTCGCACCGTCCACGCCGGAGAATCGAGCGGCCCCGCGGGCGTCTGGGATGCGATCGATCTGCTGCGGGCGGAGCGCATCGACCACGGGGTGCGCTCGATCGAGGATCCGGCGCTCATCGAACGGCTCGTGCGCGACGAGATCAGCCTGGGCGTGTGCCCGCGCTCAAACGTGTCGCTGGGCATCTACCCCGACTGGGCCTCGCACCCGCTGCCGCGCCTCCTGGATGCCGGCGTCCGTGTCACGCTGAACACCGACGACCCGGTTCCCCTCGGCACGACACTCGAAGCTGATTGGGCTGTAGCTGCCGCCCAGTTCGGTTTCACCGAAGCTGACCTCGCCGGCTTCGCTCGCCGCTCGATCGAGGCATCGTTCGCGCCAGACGACCTCAAGCGCGACCTCCTCGCCGAACTAGACGCACTCGAGGTGGCATCGGCATCATGAGTCAGCTGCGCCCACCGGTCACGATCGCCTCCGCGGCACTTGTCGCGTCGACGGCGCTCGCACTGGTGTGGGCGGCGAGCGCGCATGCCAGCGATGACACCGTGCCGTTGGCACCCATCGTGGCGAGCTGGCCCGACCGGTTCGCGGTGGTCGGTACGAAGTCGGAACCGCTCTACACCGAGCGCATCTCGTTCGCCCGCTCCGGCGACGACTTCACGCTCGAGATCGACGTCCTCTCACAAGGAAACGCCGCCCTCGGGACGCAGACAAGCGCCGTGACGGTGGATGCCGACACCGTGCACTGGGTCGAGGGATGCACCAAGACCGAAGCCCTGTGCGAGAACGACACCGCTCTTCGCGGCTTTCTCACTACCGCGCTCGTCGTCGCCGCAGAGCGCGCGGGCACGCTCCCCGCATCCGGCATCGTCCGCGATCTGCACGGCACCGACGTCGTGTGCATAAACGACGCCGACCTTTACGTCATCCCGTCAACTGTCACCCTCCACCCCTGCTTCGACATCGCCTCCGGGGCCGTGCTCGGGCAGTGGTCCCCTGACTCCCACGCGTTCGTCGGCGCCACCCTCGCCGACGGATTCCACATCACCACCCCTGCACCAACACATCTCTGACGCTCCCGAAAGGACACAGCATGCGCATCTCCCGCTCTCTCGCGTTCATCGCGACAGCCGCGACCGCCGCGGTCGTGCTCGCCGGATGCTCGGGCTCGACCGAGCCCGCGGCATCCGAAGACCCCGCGTCCGACGTCATCACCGTCGGCGCTCTCACCCCGGGCAACGCGAACGACGGCGCCTTCAACCAGGCCCTCGCCGACGCCCTCGCACAGCTTGAGGAGGAAGGCCTCATCACCTACGAGCTGCGCGAGCAGATGGCCGACCCCGCCGAGAGCGAACCGGTCATCGCCGACTTCGCCAGCCAGGGTGTCGACCTGATCATCGGCCACGGTATCGAGCTCGGTGACGCGATCTTCTCGGTCGCCGAGGACTTCCCGGATGTCTCGTTCACCGCGTCGGGCGGTGTGGACATTCTCGACAAGTACACCGACAACGTCGAGACGTGGACGTATGACGCAGCCCAGGTCGGCTACCTCTCCGGCTACATTGCGGGGCTCACGCAGCTCTCGCCGATCGGCCGCGTCGAGAGCATGGAGCTCGACTTCGTCGTCGCGACCGACGCCTTCTTCCAGGAGGGTGTCACCGCAGCCAATCCGAACGCCGAGCTACTGCCCGTCGTCTACGCGGGAAGCTTCGATGACGCCGAGGCCGCCGCCTCCGCTACCACGGGCCTCATCGGCCAGGGTGCCGGGCTCGTCTTCACCACGGGTGACGGCATCGCCGCGGGCGTCGGGGCTGCCGCTGCCGACGCGGGCGTCCCCACCGTCGGCGTCTCACCGGCTGCCGGCGAAGAGGCTCTGTCGGTGAACGTGTCGACGGTGGACCTCGACATGTACCCGATCGTGAAGGCGTGGGTCGAAGAGGTTGCTGCCGGTGACTTCGGCGGCAAGAGCGTCGTCTCGACCCTGCAGAACGGCGGCATCGCCTACCAGGAGATCAACGACGTCGACGGCGCCATTCCCGC
Organism: Microbacterium sp. bgisy207; assembly: GCF_057706855.1. Lineage (NCBI taxonomy): Bacteria > Bacillati > Actinomycetota > Actinomycetes > Micrococcales > Microbacteriaceae > Microbacterium > Microbacterium sp. bgisy207. The sequence continues at coordinate 29,064 of NZ_JBYIPB010000013.1, read as the reverse complement.
GGATGTCGCAACCAAGGTCGACGAGCTCATCGCCGGCCTCAACGACGGAAGCATCACGATCTCTTGACCAGCACCTCTTCCCTCGAGACCGGCCGGGCCCTGGTGGCCCGGTCGGTCTCGAAGACCTTCGGCACCACGCGGGCACTCGATGGCGTCGACATTCTCGTGCGCCCCGGTACTGTGCACGCCCTCGTCGGCGAGAACGGCGCCGGCAAGTCCACCCTCGCGAAGATCCTCGCGGGAATCCAGGAACCGGATGCCGGCACCATGACCATCGGCGATGCCGTCTACGCACCACGCGACCGTGCCGAAGCCAAAGCGCGCGGCGTGAATATGGTTCCGCAACAACTGAGCCTTGTCGGTGAACTCTCGCTGCTCGACAACTTCCTGCTCGTCAGCCCGCGGCGCGTCCTTCGTCGCCGCGCGGCCTACGAGCTGCTCTCTCACACTCTCGAACGCGCCGAGGTCGATGTCGACCTGACAGTTCCCACGCGAAACCTCACGCAGGCTCACCGACAGCTCGGTGAGATCGTCGTCGCCCTGGCCGAAGGGGCAACGACCCTCATCCTGGATGAACCCACCGCGAGCCTCGGCCCCCGAGAGGTCGGCGGCCTGTTCGACCACCTTCGTTCCCTGTGCGAAGGCGGCACCGCGATCGTGCTCATCACCCACCGCCTCGACGAGGTCGGAGCCGTCGCTGACGATGTCTCTGTCCTCTCCCACGGCAGGCTCGTGCACCACGGGCCTGCGGCAGATCTCAGCCCGCAGCGGGTCGCACGCCTCATGGTCGGCGAGCTTCCTGCGGCCGCCGCGCGGGCGCCGCGGCTCCCGGGGGAGCCGGTCATCTCGCTGCACGAGGTCACTGCAATCTCCGACACGGATGCCGACCTCGACGCCGTCAGCCTCGACGTCCGCGCCGGCGAGATCGTCGGCGTCGCGGGCGTTGCCAGAAGCGGCCAGAACACGCTGATGGACGTTCTTGCGGGACTGACCCCTGCGCGCACCGGAGCATTCCGGGTCGACGATCTCGAGGCGCCGCGCGCCGTGGACCTGCTCTCGCGCGGGGTCGCCTGGATTCCCGAGGAACGCAGCGACGGCCTGGTTCCGACCCTGAGCCTCGGTGACACCCTCTCGCTGTACGACAGCGCCGCCATCCCGAGAGCGTCACGCCCGCGGTCGCGCGGCACGACCGCGAACCCCGACGCTGCGACGACGCTGCGAGCGTTCGATGTGCGCCCCGCCACCCCCTCCCTCGCCGCCGGCGGACTCTCGGGTGGAAACCAGCAGAAGCTTCTCGTTTCCCGGGAACTCGGCACCGGATCACCGCGCGTCGTCCTCGCCTACGGGCCGACCCAGGGACTGGACCTGCGGGCCGCCCAGTCCATCCGCGAGCGGATTGTCGGAGCAGCCGAAGCTGGCGCGGCGGTGCTCGTGGCGTCCCACGATCTCGAGGAGCTGCTTCATCTGGCGGACCGCATCGTGGTGATGTTCTCGGGACGGATCGCCGCCGAATGGCCGATCAGCGAGGTCACCACCGACAAGGTCGGTGCGGCCATGGCGGGCCTGAGTCCCGCAGATTCCCCGGATGCCGCATCCGCCGAGACCCCGTCCGTCCCCACTGAGAAGGAACCGTCGTGACCGAGCTGAGCAGTCTGGTCCCCACGACCGAGGAACTGGTGCGTGTGCGCGCCGTCGCGTCGGGGAATGAGATCCCCGACCTGATCGTGCGCGGCGGGCTCGTGCAATCGCCCGGCACCGAGGAGTGGCTCGAACGGGATGTCGTCATCAGCGGGAGACACATCGCCACCCTCACGCCGTGGGGTCACATGCGCGAAGCGCGGCGCGAGATCGACGCATCCGGCAGCTACGTGGTTCCGGGCTTCATCGACGCGCATCTGCACATCGAGTACACGAACCTCACCCCCGGAGAACTCGCACGCCTTTCGGTCCCCCGGGGCACGACGACGGTCCTGGTCGACCCCAACGGCGCCGCGAACGTCTGGGGCGCCGACGGGATGGACTTCATGCTGTCCACCCGCACGCCGCTGCACATCTTTCAGCAGGTCTCGCCGACCACTCCGGGCGCACCGCACCTCGAGCTCGGCGGTGCCGTCATCCCCGAGGAGACGGTCCGCGCCCGCCTGTGGGATGACGTCACGGCCACGCTCGGTGAGACGAACCCGTTCGACGACAGCGAGCGCTCGACGGGACGGTTCCGGGAGGCCCTGGCCGCGCGCCGCCGGATGACGGGGCACACCGCCGCGCAGACGCATGAGTCGCTCTGGGGTTACCTTGCCGCCGGGATCAGCGACGACCACAACGCATCCACCGTCGATGAGGTGCTCGAACGCACGCGGCTCGGGGCGATGATCACGATCATGGCCTCGTCGCTCACGGACAACACGCTGCCGCTGTTCGCCGACCTCGAGGCGATCGCGCCCGCGCTTCGGAGTATGTGCTTCTGCGCCGACGACAAGCACGCGCTCGACCTGTCGGCCGAGGGCCACATCGACCACCACATCCGTCAAGCCATCCGCTTCGGCGTGGACCCGCAGCTGGCGTACCGGATGGCGACGACGCAGCCGGCCCACTACTACCGGCTCGACCAGGTGCTCGGCATCCTCGCTCCCTCGCGGCTGGCAGACCTCCAGATCATCCCGGATCTCGCCGAGGTCCGTCCCTCCCACGTCATCGTCGCGGGGGAGGTCCAGGCTCAGGCAGGCGCCCCGCTGTTCAGCAACACCGACGAGCTTCCCGCGTGGACCCTGGACACGGTCCATCTTCCCGCCGAGCTTCCGACGGACATCTTCGCGGTGACCGCCCCCGAGGGCGCGCAGCACGTGCGGGTGCGCGCGATGGAGATGTACAACGGCTACTTCAAGCGAGAGTTCGAGGCGAACCTCGACGTCGTGGACGGACAGGTGCGCTCCGACACCGACACGGATGTCTTGAAGATCGCCGTCGTCGACCGCCACCACGGAACTGCCGAGACCGGCATCGGATTCGTGCGCGGATTCGGCCTGACCCGAGGCGCCGTCGCGATCACCATGAACTGCCCCAACATGAACGTCGCGGTGGTCGGCGCAGATGACGCCTCGATGCGCCTCGCGGTCGAAGAGCTCGCACGCATGGGCGGCGGGTTCGTCACTGTCGCAGACGGCGAGGTCGTCGGGCGCGTGCCGCTGCCGGTCGGCGGCATGATGAGCGCAGCGCCGTGGCAGCAGACCGCGGAAGCTCTTGCGGCCGGCCACGCCGCCACGGCGGCCCTCGGATGCCGCATCCCGTCGCCCTACATCATCTTGTCGTTCGTCGGCCTGTACGTCGTGCCCGACCTCGGGCTGACAGAGCGCGGTCTGATCGACGCCGCGACGCAGTCATTCGTCGATGTGCTCCTTCCCGGCCCCGCCGGCGCCTGCGGTCACACGCACCCACCGCACGATGGGGCGCACCCGTGAGCGGCCGGTGGCGCGGGTGGATGCTCGCGGGCGGCGTCGTGGTCGCGGTCCTCGCGGTCGCCACGACGCTCATCCTGCTGGCGGGTGCCGATCCGCTGACCGGCCTGCAGGGCCTCGTGGCCGGCGTATCGAGCTCTCCCTATCGCGTCGGCGAGTTGCTGGTGGGGGCGGTACCGATCGCGATCGTGGCTCTCACACTCATCCCTGCGCTGCGCGCCGGCGTCTTCTCCGTCGGCGCCGAAGGTCAGGTCATCCTCGGGGCGATTGTCGCCACCGCGGCAACCCTCGGCACCGCCAACATGTTCGGCGAGGCGGTTCCCGGTCCGGTGTACTGGGTGATCGGCATGGTCTCGGGAGCGCTGGGCGGGGCCGCGTTCGCGTTGCTGCCGGCCTGGCTCGCCGAGCGGTGGCACGTGAACATCATCCTGTCGACCCTGCTGCTCAACTACATCGCCGCAGGCTTCCTCGGCTGGACGCTGCGCACGTGGCTCGCAAGCGGTGAGAACACCGCCACCCCGCAGAGCGAACAGCTCCCCGAAGCATCCGCCCTGCCCGACCTGATTCCCGGCACGCGCGCGCACATCGGCGTGCTGCTGATCGTCGTGATAGCGGTGCTGTTCGAATGGTGGCGCCGCACCTCGCACGCCACCCGCATCGGTGTGTTCGCCGAGCGCCCGCGCTTGGCCCTGCGCTTGGGCACGACCCGCGCGCGCACCCTGTACGGCACGATGCTCGTCTCGGGCGCCGGAGCGGGCGTCGTCGGATGGCTGCAGGTCGCCGGCGTCAACGAGCGCCTCTTCAACTCCGTGTCCGGCGGCGTGGGGTTCTCGGGGCTTGCCGTCGCGCTCCTGGGCGCGCTCCTCCCGGGCGGCATCCTGCTGGCCGCCCTGTTTTTCTCCGCCCTGACCGCGGGCGCCCTCGGCATCCAATCGGCGACCGGAACCGTGCCGTCCTCGATCGCCGACGTGATCAAGGGCGTGCTGTTGCTCGGGGTCGCCGCGGTCGCCGGTGTCACGGCACGCTCGGGTGCGGCCCGGCCCGCCGCGGCGCCTCCCTTGACGGATGTCGCAGCGGTCACACCCGATGGCGAACCGGCCCCACCACCGACGGGGGAGGAACGATCATGAGTATCGAGCTGTGGGCCTCGATCTTGGCCGGCGCGATCGTGCTGGCTACGCCCCTGGTCATCGCCGGACTAGGCGAAGGGTTCGTCGAGCGGGCCGGGCGCCTAAACCTCGGCATCGAGGGGATGATGATCCTCGGCGCGTTCGTCGCGGTGTTCGTCGCGAGCTTTGCGGGACTGGTCGCCGGTCTCGCCGCGGCGGTGGTGACCGGACTCCTGCTCGCCGCGCTCATGAACCTCATCGTGTATCGGCTCGGCGCGAACGAGATCGTCGTGGGTCTCGCGATCACGATGCTCGGTCTCGGGCTCTCGACGTACCTGTACCAGCTCTGGGTCCCGGCCGGCCAGACCAACGTGTCGGTACCCACCGCCCCCAAGCTCGATCTCGGGCCCCTCACCGACATCCCGCTCATCGGCCCTGCCGTGTTCGGGCAGAGTCCCCTCGTCTACGGCGCCGTGGTGCTCGCCGTCGGGGCGTGGGCCGTCTTCCGGTTCACGCGGTTCGGCCTGCAGGTGCGTGCTGTCGGCTCCGACCCGGTCTCCGCAGCGCTCCGCGGCGTACGCCCGAGGCAGATCGGCGCCCAGACCTTGCTGATCGGCGGCGCTCTCGCGGGACTGGCGGGCAGCGTCATCACGCTCGGCTCGATCGGCGCTTTCAGCCCCGACATCACCGCCGGGCGCGGCTACATCGTCCTCGCGATCGTGATCATGGGACGGATGACCCCCGTCGGCATCGCAATCGGCGCGCTGTTGTTCGGGTTCCTCCAGAGCTTCTCGTTGCTGGCCCAGTCGACGGCGATCCAGCTCCCCAGTGAGCTGTACCAGACCTTCCCGTATGCCATCACGCTGCTCGTTCTCGTGCTGACCTCCCGAGCCGCGCTGCGGCGCCACCTGAACCGGCACGTGCGCCGAACCCCGTCCCGCGACCGGGGGCGCACCGTCCCCGCCTGACCTCTTCCGATCGAAGGGAACACCATGCTCACCCGACGCTCCCCGTTCGCCGTCCCCGCCGCCGAGCAGAACTGGATCGACACCGCTACGACACTCGCTCAGGAGTTCGCGGCCACGGTCGCCGACGACGACCGTGACGCGCGCCTGCCGATCGAGCACCTGCGCGCCCTGTCGGACTCCGGGCTCGATGCCGCCTTCCTCCCTCCGGAGCATGGCGGCCAGGGCCTGTCCTACGTGACGCTGGCGCACACGGTGCGGATCCTTGCCGCCCATCACCCCGCCGTCGCCACGGTGTGGCTCATGCACATCGGCGCAGCCCACGCGCTCGTGACGATGTCCGCCCCCGACGAAGCGGCGTTCTTCGCCGCCGAGCTGCGCGCGGGCAAGCGATTCGTCAACGCCCTCTCCGAACCCGCGGGCGGCCGGTTCTTCCTCGCGCCGCAGCAGAACGCGACCCCTGCCGGCGAGAACTGGACGCTCACCGGCCGCAAGGTGTTCGTGTCGGGCTCGGAAGCTGCCGACCACATGCTGGTCAACACGAGCATCGACGGGGTGCCGGCCTTCTTCGGCGTGACCGTCGATGACACCGTCAGCTTCCCGCCTATCGACGAGACGGTCGGCATGCGCGCCACCCGCAGTCGCACGGTGCTGTTCGAGAACACGCCGCTGCTGGCATCCCGTCGCTGCGGCTTCCCGCCTGCCGACTACGCGAACCTCATCACGGTCGGCTTCGCCATGCTCTCGATCGGTATCGCCGAGTCGGCGATGGATGCCTACGCCGCCGCCGCTCGAAAGAGCAAGGGCGGCGCGCCCGCACAGTCCGAGAACCAGTGGGTGCAGATGGAGACCGGGATGCTGTGGACCCAGCTGCAGGCAGCACGCCTGTTCGCGGAGCGTGTCGCGTGGCTTGCCGACGAGCGCTCCGAAGAGGCCATGCCGGCTGCCGCCGAGTCGAAGATGCTCGCCAACGAGGTCGCGAAGCAGGCTGCGGCCGAGGCGCTCCGCGTCGGCGGCGGCGGCAGTTTCTTGCTGAGCTCGCCGATCCAGCGGATCTTCCGCGACGCCCAGGCCGGTGCCCTCATGGCCTACTCGGTGCCGCTGACCCAGCAGGTCGTCGGCGAGGCGGTGCTCGCCGGGAGTTGACCTCGCCGGTTGGGTCGGGCGCGCTGAGTCTGTGCCCCGACGCGTCCGCGCGCCCGCGCCCGGGCGGTAGCGCCCGGTGTCGGATGCCGCGGTGTCGGATGCCGCGGTGTCGGGTGCCGCGGTGTCGGATGCCGCGGTGTCGGGTGCCAGGACTAGCCTGATCGCATGGCTCGTCGTCCCGCAACCACCGCGCCGTACCGGTGCACCGAGTGCGGCTGGACGACCGTCAAGTGGGTCGGCCGCTGCGGGGAGTGCCAGCAGTGGGGAACCGTCGTCGAAGCCGCGGAGCAGACGGGAATCGTGCGTTCGCTCACTCCGGTGCCGCCCAGCGCCGACCGGGCCGCGCAGCCGATCACACGGGTCTCCGCATCCGATGCGCCCCGCCGCACGACGGGGATCGGAGAGTTCGACCGGGTCCTGGGCGGCGGGCTCGTTCCCGGCGCCGCGATCCTCCTGTCCGGCGAGCCCGGTGTCGGCAAGTCGACGCTCCTGCTGGACGTTGCGGCGCATTCGGCGGCATCTGGTCATCGCGTCCTGTATGCGAGCGCCGAAGAGTCGGTCGCGCAGGTGCGCCTTCGCGCGTCACGCACGGGAGCACTCCACGACGAGCTGTACCTGGCGAGCGAAACCGACCTCGCGACGATCATGGGCAACGTCGACGAGGTGCAGCCGAGCCTCCTGATCGTCGACTCGGTGCAGACCGTCTCCTCCGCGACGCATGAGGGAGCTGCCGGCCACCCGTCGCAAGTACGCGAAGTCGCGTCGACACTCATCCGCGTCGCGAAAGAGCGCGGCCTGCCGGTCATCATCGTCGGCCACGTCACGAAGGACGGCTCAATCGCCGGTCCCCGCATCCTCGAGCACCTCGTCGACGTCGTCTGCCACTTCGAGGGCGACCGTCAAAGCTCGCTGCGATTCGTGCGCGCGCTGAAGAACAGGTTCGGTCCCACCGATGAGGTCGGATGCTTCGACATGACCGGTGACGGCATCCAGGAGGTCGCCGATCCCAGTGCGCTGTTCCTCGGCCACGGCGAACCGGTCCCCGGCACGTGCGTGACGATCGCCATGGAGGGACGCCGAGCCCTGCCCGTGGAGGTTCAGGCGCTCACGATCAAGACCTCCGCACCCAACCCGCGCCGCATCGTCAACGGCGTCGACGCATCGCGGGTCGCGATGGTGCTGGCTGTGCTCGAACGCCGCGGCGGTGTGGTCGTCAGCGATCATGACGTCTACGTGTCGACCGTCGGCGGCGTGCGTCTGGTCGAACCCGCCGCCGATCTTGCGATCGCGGTGGCGGTCGCGAACGCGGTGAGCGAGACGGCCCTCGCCCGCGGTACGGCGGCAATCGGCGAGTTGAGCCTGGCCGGAGAGATCAGGCCCGTCATGCAGGCGGCCCAGCGTCGCGCAGAGGCCGAGCGGCTCGGCTACCGCACGGTCGTGGATGCCGCCTCCAAGAACCTCCGGGGGGCTCTCGGCGACCTCAGCCTGCACGCCGTGCGGGCGGGCCGGCGACCCGGGACGGCATCGTCCCCCGACGACGTACCGAGGTTCTAGCGGAAGGCCGCCTCAGTCCTCAACCCGCACGTCAAGTGCTGCGAGGACATCCGCGGGGCTCGCTTGCATAGGATGCGGGCCAGCCAGGTCGAAGAAGACCGTCGTGATCTCCTCCCCATGCGCCTCGAGAAATGCTCGAAGGCTTGCCGGCGGCATGAGCGCGACGGCCGGCGGGAGCGTGGCGGGCTTGTTCGCCGCATCGCTGAACAGCAGCAGGGCGACCTGCCCCGTATTCGGGTCGCGGAAGGTCCACACCTCGCCGACATCCAGAGGATTGTCCCGCTGGCCCGGCTTCATAAGCGGTACGACGGTCGGACCGTGCCGCAGCGCGAACGCGACCGCCGCCATGTCCTGTGTCTGCAGCGCATCGCTGAGCGCCGTGTTGCGGAACTCCAGCGGCTTTGCACCCTTCTTCCCAGCCATCTCTCCAGGGTAGTTGCCGACTACCTCACTCCCGCTTCGCGGTCGGCCGCCCCCGACCGGTTCGCACGATCGCCGGCAAGAGTGCACGGATGGAGCGCGCCCGTAGCGACGACCACCACACCCCGGCACCGTACGCCAGATCATCAAGCCTCCGCGCGAGCCCGAATCGGAAGGGGTCCAGACGGGGGAGCAGCCGCGCGTACTCCCATGCCGTGTCCGCGACGGCCGCCAGCATCGTGGCACGACGGATGCGTCGAGACACGAGCGAGCCGGCCACCGCCGCGGGCCACCAGTGCCGCACGAACAGAGCGATGCCCTGCGCGACGGCCGAGAGCAGACCGTTGCCGACAAGGCGTGCGGATTCCCGCCACGGATGCCGCAGGTGCTCGATGCGGCCCGCGATCCTCACGACCACGACCCCGAGGGTCACCGCCATCACGGGCAGAGACCAGCGCCGCTGCGCGACTGCCGCCACGAGCACGACGGCGCTCCACGGCGCGAACACGACGGGAGCGACGTTCCGGGGATGCCGCGCGGCCAGCGGCTGGGCCCCCGTTCCGTAGAAGAACTTCCGCGCCAGCCATCGACTCAGCCTCGCACGGTGCTCGTGATAGGCGACTGCCGCAGGCTCGAAGCGGACACGGTGGCCCGCCTCGGTGAGTCGCCACACGAGGTCGACATCCTCCCCGGCACGCAGGTCGGGGTCGAAGCCGTCGCCCAGCATCGACACGCGAACGACGACGCACGTCGTGGGCACCCATGAGACCCGCGTGTGCGGCTTGACCGGCGCGGTGTCGGCGCCCAGGTCGAGGGATGAGCGCGCGTCCTCGTAGCGGGTGATCCACGTCGGCTCCGATGCGCTCATCCCCACGATGCGCGGGGCGGCCAGAGCCAGGCGCGGGTCGGCGAAGTGCCGAAGCAGGAGCGGGAGACACTCGGGGTCGAGCACCACGTCGGTGTCGACGAACGCCACGAACTCCGTCCCGACCGCACGGGCTCCCGTGTTGCGCGCCGCCGCGGGACCGAGGTTCGCCGCGTGGACGATCAGTCGTGCACCGGCGGCCTCCGTCGCCGCGGCGACGGAGGCCGGGTCGTCGGAGCCGTCATCGACGACGATGACCTCGGCGATGCCGACCGGCAGGCTCTGCAGCAGTCGCGCGAGCAGCCGAACCCGGTCCTTCGTCGGGATCACGACCGAGAGCTGCGAGAGATCAGCCGGCGCCAGCCGATCCACGATCGGATCGGCCAGACCGTTGTCGAGGAGGTAGTCGGCGAGCGATCGGGATGCGGGGTCCGAGGCCACGACGACACCGTCAGCGACGAGAGGTCGCGCCGCGGGCGTCAGCTGAGCCACTCTCGCCGGTGCCCCACCGATGAGTGCCGCCCCGTCGTCCACGACGCGGGTGTGGCGTCCGATCCGCACCGCGAACCCGTCGGGAAGCGTCATCGTGCCTCCGCGGTCGCCCGTTGCCAGGCGAGGTCGCACATCGACTCCAACAGCGCCGCACCCTCCCCCGCGTTCGCGCCCGCGGGATCGCCGAGCACCCCATTGGGTGACACCGCCGCGACGCCGGACTCCCGCAGCGCCGGCAGGATCGCTGCCAGCGGACGGACCTCACCGCGCTCGGCCCGTTCTACACGCACCGCCCCGGCATCCAGATGCAGCATCAAGGAGGTCTCCGTCCGGCCGGCGTGGGCGTCCGAGCCAGGGATCTCGCACGGAACCCACATTGCTGCGCGCCCCTCCCCGCGCAGGATGCCGACCGCGCTGCTCACGGCATCCACGTTGCCGCCGTGTCCGTTGACGAACACGAGGCGCTCCGCCCACACGCTCGCCGATCGCCCGATCTCGACGATCACGGTACGCAGGGCATCCGTGCCGATCGAGACGGTCCCCGCAAACCCCTGGTGCTCACCGCTCGCGCCCACAGCAATCGCCGGCCCAACGCTCGCGTCGCGGCCGGAAGCTCGCCACCGCCGCACCAGCTCGTCGGCGACGGCGAGCGCGACACGGGTGTCGACGTCCAGCGGCAAGTGCGGCCCGTGCTGCTCGGTCGAGCCGAGCGGAACGACCAGGATTCCGCCGGCCTCCTGCCAGGTGCGCGATGTCAGCCGGGGAGCGCCGCCTATCGTGCGCTCCGTGCTGCCGGAACGAGGGGAGTCCATCTTGCCATCATGCCGTCGCCGCCGGGGCCCCGTCCTTGTCGGAGGCCTTCGCACGCCGGCGCGGTACGGGAGCGGGTTCGGCGGATGCCTCGCCGAGCACCCGCGAAAAGCCCGGCGGGATCCACAGGTCGGCCGGCGAGAGCTCGGCGATCGACGAGTGCCCGAGACCGAGCACCGCCGAGTCCAGCCCCATGCGCAGCAGGTCGAGGACGTTCTCCACGCCGGTCTGTCCGTTCGCCGCCAGCCCCCACAGATAGGCCCGGCCGATCATCACCGCGCGCGCGCCGAGGGCGAGGGCCTTCGCGACATCGCCGCCGCGACGGATACCGCCATCGAGCAGGACCTCCAGCTCGCTCCCGACCGCGTCCGCGATCGGCCCCAGGCAGCGGATCGTCGCCGGTGTCGTGTCGAGGTTGTTCCCCCCGTGGTTGGAGACCGAGATCGCGTCGGCGCCGATGTCGACGGCCCGCTTGGCGTCATCGACCCGTGTGATCCCTTTGAGGAGGAAAGGTCCACCCCACTCTTTGCGCAGCCACTCCACGTCTTCCCACGAGGGCGGCGGAGTCTGCATCCACTCGTAGTAGGCCCCGAAGAACGTGGGGGCGGGCCCATCCGGCGGCTGCAGGTTGGGGGCGGTGAGGTCGGGAAGGCCGCTGCGCAGGAAGTCGAGCGTCCAGCCGGGCCGGCGCACGGCCTCGGGGGCCATCGCGATCATCGCCTTCAGATCCAGCTTTTCGGGAATCGACGGGCTACCCCAGTCCCGCCCGACCGAGAACGACCAGTCCAGGGTCGCAATGAGGGCCTTCGCGCCGGCAGCGCGCGCGCGATCCATGCGCTGGACCATCTGCTCCTTCGAGCCCGTCCAGTACAGCTGATAGAACGTGTTCGGGTTGGCCTCGACCACCTGCTCGACGGGCTTGCTCGCGAACGAGCTCAGCCCCATGATCGTGCCGCGGGCCGCCGCAGCACGGGCGACCGCCACCTCGCCCTCCGGATCGACCGCCTGCACACCCGTCGGCGAGATGAGCACCGGGAGCGAGATCGGGATGCCGAGGACGGTCGTCGACAGGTCTCGCTGCGCCTGATGACCCGCCACGTGGGGGGCGAACTCCAGCTCAGCGAACGCGTCGGTGTTGTCTCTTGGTGTCGTACCGCGTTCGGAACCCGCGACGAGGGCCGCGTAGACGGAGGGGGGAAGGCGCTTCTTCGCGCGACGTTGCGCCTCCAACACCGTCTCGAACCACGGGTTCTGCCGCCAGGGCCACCAACTCATCTGTTCTCCTCTTCCTCTCGCGGGTCATCGACCCGCGAAGATCTCACCCACGGCCGGCGCGACGTCCCGGTATCCGTGGATCACGCGGCACAGGCCGCGCCCTTTCGCCGCGAGTTCGCGGCCCAGGTCGATGTCCTTCTCCCCTGTCGCGTCCAGGAGCACGTCCAGACGCGGCAGGCGCGCGGCCAGCGGCCGCGGGTCGGGGCCCGCGTTGTGCACGCAGTCCGAGAGCAGCAGCACGCGCGCGTCCCGCGCCGGTACCCGGGCGAGCTGCTGCTGCGCGAGCTCCAGGGGGAAGGCCACGTTCGTGAGCCCCTGCGCCCGAATGCGCAGGATCTCGTCGAGCAGCTCCATCGGTGTGACGGTGTCTCCCAGTCGCAGCAGGATCGCCGCATCCGACCAGAACGCGATGACCGCGAGGGCGTCGGTGACGAGCTCCGACGAGACCGCCCCCACCGTCGCCGCCGCCGTCGTGATGCGTTCGCCCCGCATCGACCCCGAGACATCGACCAGCAGCACGACCGACCGGGTCGTGCGCACCCGCTCCCGTACGACGATGTCGTCGTCCTCGGGAACCGGATGCTCCGCGAGCACCTCGATCGTGCGATCCAGGTCGATTTCGTCCGAGCCGCCCCGGTAGGGCAGGCTCACGAGATCGCCGACGCCGCGTCGCCTGGTCGCATCCTGACGCGCCGGGCGCAGGGACAGCCGGGAGGCGATCTGCCGAGCGACGGTGCGCACCGCCGGATCGACCGCCGTCGCCTCGGGCGCAGCCGAGACCAGCTCGGCAGTCTCGTCGGTCTGACCCGGCGCCGTCGCGCCGCGCGCCGAGCCCGGAGAGCGCCGCGCACCGCCAGAGGAACGAAGGAGCATTCCCGCACCGGATCCCGTCGCGTCGAACACCGTCGGCTTCTCGTCGAGCTGCTTCGGCACCCGCCGCAGCGGGGCGCCTTTCACGGTGGACGTGCGACGCCGCCCGCTCTCGAGCGGCGTGTCGGCGGCGACATCCCTTCATCCCGGCGCCGCCTTGTGCGGCTCCAGGACGAAGCGGTCCTCCCAGATCTCGCGCAGGACGGCCTCCGCCGTCGTCTCTGCGGCCTCGTCCAGGTGGATGCGTCCCGACAGCGCCACGATCATGGCGTCATAGAAAAGTTCGGGATAGCCCTCTGCGTCGGGAGCGTCGACCCCGCGCAGCTCCGCGAGGCGACCGGCGACGAGGACAGTGTCGATAGCCCCGCGCACGCTCGATCCCTGGCAGACGTCGGGGTGCGAGCGGGTGGCGCGAGTGACGGCGACGGCGTCGCCGATCATCCGCTCGCCCAGAGCCCCCGAGGCCCCGGAGCGCAGCGCTACGATGCGCTCCTCGTCCGCCGTCGACTGATAGTCGACGGCGAGGCGGTTGAGGCGGTCGTGCACGCTCGTGGACAGCCGTGTCGTACCGACGTTGTCGTACGGGTTCATCGACGCGATCACCCGGAACGTCGGCTGCGCCTCGATCCTGCCGACCCGCGGCACCGTGATGGAGCGGTCGGCCATCGCCGTCAGCAACGTGTTGAGGGTGTCCTCGGGCGCGCGGTTGAACTCCTCGATGTAGAGGAAGCCGCCCTGCTGCATGGCCTCCAGGAGCGGGCCGGGCACGAAGTTCTCGGGCGAGTAGTCCTCGCGCAGGACCCGCGCGGGATTGTGGTGACCCACGAGCTTCGCCGGTGTCAGGTCGGCGTTGCCCTCGACGAACAGCAGCGGGATGCCCCATTCCTCGGTGATCGCGCGCAGGATCGTGGTCTTGCTCGTGCCGGGAGGTCCTTCCAGCACGATGTCGCGACCTGCCGCGACGGCCGCGAGCGTGAGTTCCAGCTCCCGCTCGCGGCCGACCAGACGCCCGGCGATGCGCGCACGGTTCTCGCGGAGGGCTTTCGCGTCCTCCGGCGTGGACAGCGCGTGCATCGTCATGTCATCACGTCCTTCCCGCTCCGTCACGCGTCACTTCACCGCGGCGCCGGCGTCGACGGGAAGCGCCACACCGGTGATGTAGCGCGCCTCGTCGGATGCGAGGAACAGCAGCGCGTTGGAGATGTCCACCGCTTCCACCCAGGGGATCGGCAAAGCGTTCATCTGCACCGCCGCATCGGCGAAGTCCTGCTTTCCCGGGTTCTCGAGGTCCGGACGGAACAGCCGGTAGATCGCATCGTTCTGCACCATGTCGGTGTCGACCGTGGTGGGGCAGATCGCGTTGACACGGATCATGTCGCGCGCGAGCTCGAGCGCGAGCGTGCGCATGAGTCCGATGACGCCGTGCTTGGCCGAGACGTAGTGCGAGATGTTCTCGTACGCGAACAGACCGGCATCCGAGCTCGTGATGATGACCGAGCCGCCTCGTCCCCCCGCCCGCAGGTGGGGGATCGAGGCGCGGATCGACCGCCACACCCCGGAGAGGTTGATGTCGAGCATGTCCGTCCACTCGTCGTCGGGGATGTCCTCCGACCGGTTCGGGCGGCCCGAGATCCCCGCGTTCGCCGAGACGATGTCCAGCCGTCCCAACTGCGCGACGCCGTCGTCGACGGCCTTCTGGACCTGCTCCATGTCGCGCACGTCGGCCTTCGTCGCGACGATGCGGCGGTCGAGCGCCTCGACCTGGCGCACCGTCTCGGCCAGGTCCTCCTCGGTGGCCGGGTCGTACGGAACCGCGTTGATCGGCTCGCACACGTCGATGGCGATGATGTCGGCGCCCTCCTGCGCGAGACGCACGGCGTGAGAGCGGCCCTGTCCGCGGGCTGCTCCGGTGATGAAGGCGACCTTGCCCTCTACTCTTCCCATGATCTGCTCCCTTCGTCAGCGCTTGTTGAGGAACCCGGCGTCCACGGGCAAGGTGACCCCCGTGACGTAGCGCCCGGCATCCGAGACGAGGAACAGGATCGCGTTGGACAGGTCGACCGCTTCGATCATCGGAACCGGAAGCGCGTTGGCCATCGCGTTGCTCAGCTGCGGGTCGCTCTGCAAGAACTCCTGCATCGCGTCGTTGACCACCATCGGGGTGTTCACACCGGTCGGGTGGATCGTGTTGACCCGGATGCTGTACTGAGCCAGCTGGTTCGCATATGAGCGCATGAGTCCCACGACGCCGTGCTTGGCGGCGGTGTAGCCGAGCCCGCCGGGCGAGTCCCCGCCGATGCCGGCGATGCCGGCCGTGGAGCTGGTCAGCACGATCGCCCCGCCGCCGCGGGCGATGAGCCCGTCCTTGGCGACCTCGACCGTGTTGTAGACACCGGTCAGGTTCACATCGATGACGTCGTACCACTCCTGCGCGGACGGATGCATCGACATCGGCGCGATGCCGGCGTTGGCGAGCACGATGTCGACGCCGCCGAGGAGGGCGACTCCGTCGTCGAACGCCGCCTGCAGCGCTGCGCGGTCGCGCACGTCGGCCTGCACGGCGTGGATGCGTCGGTCGAGCGCCTCGACCTGCGAGACGGTCTCGGCAAGCTCCTCCGGCGTGGCCAGCGGATAGGGGACCGAGTCGATCTGCGCGGCGATGTCGACCGCGATGATGTCTGCGCCTTCTTGGGCCAGACGGACGGCGTGCGAGCGTCCCTGCCCGCGCGCGGCTCCGGTGATGAAGGCGACTTTGCCTTCGAGGACTCCCATGTTTGCTCCTTCGACTGATCGTGTGGTGTTCGATTGTTCGTCGGTATTCGGTTGTGACGGTGTTCGGTTGTGACGGTTTTCTGTTGTGACGGTGTTCGATTGTTCGGCGGTGTTCGGTTACTTGACGGGGTTGGCGTTGACGCCGGGGATGAGAAGGTGGCCTGCATCGACGGGAACCGTGATGCCGGTGACCGACGAGGCGAGGTCGGAGTTGAGCCAGAGCGCCGCATCCGCGATGCGCTGCGGGTCGAGGAAGCCGTTGCCCTTGAGCGCGTGGAAGTGGTAGCCCGCCTCGAGCATGTCGGCCTCGGTGCCCTCTCCGGCGGGCTTTCCGCTCATCATGTCCCACGCGCCCTGCCAGCTCGTCATGGGCGTGAGGATGGCACCCGGATGCACGGAGTTGACTCTGATGCCGTGCGACGCGTACTCCAGGGCAAGGGTCTTCATGATGCCCACGACGCCGAACTTCGCCGCACAGTAGTGCACGTAGTTCGCGCCGGGTTCGAGCCCGTTGATCGACGAGGTCATGACGATCGACCCGCCGCCCTGTTCCATCATGTGCGGCAGAACGGCCTTCGCGGACTTCCAGACGCCGGTGAGGTTCACGGCGATCATGTCGTCCCACGCCTCCTCGGTCAGCTCATGCGCGGGAGCGAGGGAGAAGATGCCGGCATTCGCGATGAGGATGTCGATCTTGCCGAGCGCGGCGATCCCTTCCGAGACGGCGCGGTCGAGGTCGGCCTGCGTGCGGACGTCGCCGACGACGGCGACGATGCGCCGATCGAGTGCCTCGACCTGCCGGACGGTCTCGTCGATGTCGGCCTGCTGGGCCATCGGATACACGACACTCTCGATCTGGTCGAGCGTGTCGATGATGATGACGTCTGCTCCCTCGCGGGCGCAGGTGACGGCGTGGGCGCGGCCTTGACCGCGCGATCCACCGGTGATGAGAGCGACTTTGCCCTCGAGCATTCCCATGGCGGGTTCCTTTCTTCTCAGTATTCGGTGGTGCCCGCGTCGACGGTCATCGACAGGGCGGTGACGTAGCGTGCCTCGTCGCTGGCGAGGAACAGGACGGCGTTGGACTGGTCACGCGGCTCGGTGACCTGGATCGGCAGCATGTTGGCCAGCATCCCGCCGACGGCCGGGTTCTTCTCGAGGAGAGGCGGGAAGGCGCCGCCCATCTCACCCATCGCGGTGTCCACGCCCGTGGGGTGGAGCGTGTTCACGCGGATGTTGTGCTGCGCGAGTTCTGCGGCGAACGCCTTGCCCATGCCGGTGACACCGAACTTCGAGGCCACGTAGGGCATGAGGAACGGGAGCCCCTTGAGGCCGGCTGCGGAACTTGTCAGGATGATCGACCCGCCGCCTGCCGCGATGACGTGCGGGGCTGCCAGTTGCACGGTGTTGAAGACGCCCGTGAGGTTGATCGAGACGACGTCGTTCCAAATCTCGGGCGTCACCTCGTCCCAGGCGGCGATGATGCAGATGCCCGCGTTGGCCACCACGATGTCGAGCTTGCCGAGCGCGGCGACGCCTTCGTCGATCGCGGCCTTGAAGGCGTCGCGGTCGCGGACATCGGCCTTGGTGGCGACGATCCGGCGGTCGAGCGCTTCGACCTGGCGCACGGTCTCGGCCAGGTCCTCCTCGGTCGCCGGCGGGTACTGCAGGTTCGGCACGGGTCCGCAGAGGTCCACCGCGATGATGTCGGCCCCCTCCTCCGCCAGCCGCAGCGCGTGGCTTCGACCCTGACCGCGTGCTGCTCCGGTGATGAGCGCGACTTTGCCTTCGACTCTTCCAGCCATCGATGTACCTTTCGTAGGGCGCACGAAACCACCGCGACCGCGGCGCGGTCGTCGAGGACAGTGGTCTCAGGCGATGTGGGAGCGGATGCCTCCCGGAGAATCGGCGCCCTCGTGGGCGTCGGTCGACGTCGGAACGAACCCCGCGAGGGGGCTCTCAGCGCAGACGCTCACGGGCGGCGCATCGATCTGGTCGCGCCGCCGGATCGTCACGCGGACGGGCCGCGGGCGCGGCGGCGAGGTGCGGTGGGAGTGGTCCTGAGACGGCTGGGGAAGAGCGCCGCTCTTGTTCTTGAGAGCTTCCTCGCCGAAGCCGCGGACGCACTCGGGGTCGGGGCCGTCCAGCGGAAGTCCGGTGAAGAACTTCGCTGCCATGCACCCGCCCTTGCAGGAGTCGAAGAACTGGCACGACGAGCAGGCGCCGCCGGATTGCGGTTCCCGAAGGCGGGTGAACAGTTCGGACTGCCGCCATACCGCCGCGAACCCCGCCTCCCGCACATTGCCCGCGAGGAACTCGTCATGGATGGCGAAGGGACAGGCATAGACATCCCCGATCGGATCGATGAGACAGACCACTCGTCCCGCGCCACAAAGGTTCAGGCCCGGAAGCGAGGACCCGTATGCCGAGAGGTGGAAGAACGAGTCGCCGGTGAGGACCTGGTCTCCGTGGCGCACGAGCCAGTCGTACAGTTCCCGTTGCTGCTCCCGCGTCGGGTGCAGCTCGTCCCAGACGTCCGCCCCACGACCGGACGGCCGAAGGCGCGTGAGCCGCAGCTGGGCGCCGTACCGGTCGGCGATGGCCTTGAACTCGTCGAGCTGCCCGATGTTCGTTCGCGTGCACACCACCGAGAGCTTGAACCCCCGCATCCCGGCATCCGCGAGGTTCTGCATCGCGCGCATCGCCGTCTCGTAGGAGCGCGGGCCACGGATGGCGTCATTGACCTCCGCCGTCGCGCCGTCGAGCGAGATCTGCACGTCGACGTAGTCGTTGGCAGCGAGCCGCGCCGCGATCTCGGGGGTGATCTTGACGCCGTTCGTCGAGAACTTCACCCCGACGTGGTGCGCCGTCGCGTAGTCGACGAGTTCCCAGAAGTCGCTGCGGACCGTGGGCTCACCGCCGCCGATGTTGACGTAGAAGACCTGCATCCGTTCGAGTTCGTCGATGACGGCGCGGCACTCCTCGGTCGTGAGTTCGCGCGGGTCCCGGCGGCCCGAGCTTGACAGGCAGTGCACGCACGAGAGATTGCAGGCGTAGGTGAGCTCCCAGGTCAGGCAGATCGGTGCGTCCAGTCCTCGCTCGAAGTGATCGACCAGTCGAAGCGGGGCGGCCGGAGGGGCATCGGAAACGAGCGTCATGTCGTCCTCTGTTCGATCATCGCCGAGCCGGCGAGAGTCTCGAGCGCACCGAAGTACCGCTCGCGGTCACGGGGATCGACGCCGGCGGCCTCGCAGGCCTCATCGAGACTGTCGACTCGATCGAGGCTCTCGACGATCGCCAGCAGCGTCCGGTCCTTCAGGAACGAGAGCTTGCGCGTGCCGAAGTGATAGAGCAGCGCCCCGAAGGGTTCGGGACGCACGGACACCTGGGGGCTGAGCCGCCAGGGCGAGTCGCGCTTCATGATCTCGTCGCGCGGGTCCTGATCAGTACACCCCACACATGCCGTCGATCGAGACCTCTTCGACAAGCGAGTCCGACTCGATGATCTCCGGCTCAGGGGCGGTGACTTCGGATGCGACCTTCGTGGGCTCCATGGGATGCTCCTCCTGGCGGTTTCGTCACGTCCTTGGCGAAACCTTCGTCGTGGCCGATACTAATGACACTCAGTGCCGAATGGAAGAGTCGATGAGCAACACACAGGCAAGTGAGCGGCCTCGTATCGGTCGCGCGCCGGCCACGACGCACGGCGAACTCAGCCACATCGCGCTCTCACTCTTCCTCGAGCGCGGGTTCGAGGAAACGACAGTCGACGACATCGTCGAAGCCGCCGGCATCGGCAGGCGGACATTCTTCCGGTACTTCCGCTCCAAGAATGACCTGCCGTGGGGGGACTTCGACCACCTGCTCCAATCCATGCGCGATCATCTGGCGGGTCTTCCCGACGAGCTGCCGCTTCGGGACGCACTGCGCTCAGCGGTGATCGAGTTCAACCGATTCCCCGCCGATGAGATCCCCGTCCACCGTGAGCGGATGTGGCTGCTGCTGAATGTGCCCACACTGATGGCACACTCCACGCTCCGGTACACGGAATGGCGCCAAGTCATCGCGGAGTTCGTCGCCAAGCGGCTTCGCGAGTCGCCCGATGCTCTCGAGCCCCAGGCGGTTGCCTGGGCGTGCCTTGGCCTTTCGCTCGCCTCCTACGAGCAGTGGCTGAGCCACGAGGGCGCGGACCTGCTCGCACTCATCGACGAAGCGTTCCGGAAGATGGGCGACACCTGGGGCAGTCCGCCGTGACGACCGTCATCGTCGGAGCAGGCACGTCGGGCTGCGCACTCGCCGCGCGGCTGGCCGAGGACCCCGACCGCGACGTCGTCCTCATCGAAGCGGGGACGACGGATGTTCCCGCCGCGCTTCGCGATGCCTCGAGCATCCGGGGCGCGATGCCGGGGCATCCGGCGAACTGGTCCTTCCTTGGACACCTGACCCCCGAACTGGCGTATACCGTCGTGCGGGGGCGGGTCCTCGGGGGTTCGAGCACGATCAACGGCGGCTACTTCATCCGCGCGCGCCGCACCGATCACGCGCGCTGGGCGGAGGTCGGCGGCCCGCGTTGGAGCTATGCGAGCGCCCTACCGGTGTGGCGAGCGATCGAATCCGACCGGGACTTCCCCGCCTCCGAGCTCCACGGGGTCTCGGGCCCGGTCCCGGTGCGCCGCCCGGCGCCGGGCCACCTCGCGCGCGCATTCCGGGCCGCGGCTTCCGATCGCGGCCACCCCGAGGAGCCGGACAAGAACGGCGAACAGGCGCCCGGGTTCGGACCGGTGCCCTCGAACATCATCGACGGCGAGCGCGTGAACATGGGGTCGGCCTATCTTCCGGGGCCACGGCGGCCAGCCCGGCTCCAGCTGCACTCGGACACGACGGTGGGACGCGTCGTGTTCGAGGGCGAACGGGCAGTAGGTGTGGAGAGCTCCCGTGGCGTGATCCGCGCGGACGAGATCGTGCTGGCGGCGGGAGCGATCGGCTCCGCACGCATCCTCTTGGCCTCCGGGATCGGGATCCCCGAAGACCTCGAGCGGCTCGGCATCCGCGTGCGCTCGGCGCTCCCCGTCGGCGCGGCCTTCTCGGATCATCCCGACATCTCGCTGTCGTGGCAGCCCGAACGGCCGCTGTTCGACGCGGACGAAGGCTTCGCCTTTCCCGAGGCCCTGAACATGGACTCCGGCGGGTATCCAGACGGGGACCTGGAACTCCTCTTATCGGTGAAGCCGCTCGGCTATCTCCTCACCGGGTCGCTGCGCCTGCGCGACGGACTCGCCGCCGGGCTCCGTCACCCGCTGCGGAGCATCCGCGCCGTCGCGGGGATCTCGGGCCGCCGGGCGGCCGCTCAGCTGGCTCACCGCGACGATCTGCCGCTGATCGTCGGCCTGCAGTCCCCGGCGGGCCGCGGCACCCTGAGTCTTCGCGATGCCGATGCCACGGCGGCGCCACGGATCGAGTATCGCTACCTGGAGGAGGAATCGGACCGGTCGCGCCTGCGAGTGGGCATCCGTGAAGCTGTCGCCCTCGTCGAACACATGGGGGGACGCGCGACGGAGATCGGAGCGTCGGACCTCGACGATGACACGGCATTGGATGCCTGGATGCGGGCTCACCTCGGCACCGCGATCCACATGTGCGGCACTGCGCCGATCGGTCCCGTCGTCGATGGGGTCGGTCGCGTGCATGGCGTCGCGGGCCTTCGCGTCGCCGACACCTCGATCCTTCCCACCGTACCGTCGCGGGGGCCCGCAGCATCCGCTGTCCTGGTCGGCGAGATCATTGCACGCGCGATGCGAGACGGCGACTGAGCCCTCCTGCCGCTCAGACGCGGATCAGTAGAGGAAGAACTGCTTGGTCTGGTTCGAGGCGATGCCGCCGATCTCGACGGCGAGGTGATACGACGCGCCGCCCGCGCCCGCGACAGGGCGCGATTCCGAGTCGCACGTGCTCACTGATGAGCGCGTCCGGTCCCAGGTCAGTGGGGTCGCGCTCTCCACGGTCTGGCCCGCCTCGAGCGTGACGATCATGTCGCTCGGCTCCGTCTGGCAGTCCGTCGAGCGCCACCAGGTGTCGTTGCCGCTCGTGATCGTGAACGACTGAGTTGCCGTTCCCACGTTGATGGTGCACGCCGAGTCGGACCTGTTGGTGAGTCGAATCGACAGCTGCGGGTTCTGACCCGATCCGTACTCGTCTTGGTCGGTGAGGGCGTCCACCGTCACCTCGCCCCGAGTGCAGGTGGGAGGCGCAGTCTCCAGCGGCCCCGGCTCCGTCGCGGCCGCCTCAGGCGCCGGAGAGTCCGTGGGCACGGGCGTCGACGCGCTCGGGCTCGGACTCGCTCCCACAGATCCCGAACGAGTCGGCGTCGGCTCAGCATCCGTCTGCGCAGCACTCGCCCAGGGCTGCGCGACGAACAACCAGACGATCGCAGCGATGACGGCGATGAGCACCAGGAGCGCGACCAGGCGGCGGCGCCGATAGACACCCGGTGACGGGCGGCGGCGCGGGGGCGGGGTGCTCATGCCTCCAGGGTAGGCGGGGCGTCCGGTGAGCCGTGATCGGCGCGCCCGGTGATCTCCGACGGGCGGGCCTGCTCGCCGAGGACGGGAGCGACGAGCTCCGCGACGGTGATCCCCCTGGCCCGGGCTGTCTCGATGAGCCGCTCCGCGACGTCGGCGGGGAAGTCCTCCGGTCCGCGCGCCGCGGGCCCATCGCGAAGAAGCAGCGCCAGCACGGGAACGACCACCACGCCGAGGGCGCTGAGGATGCCCAACGTCCCGAGGACCCGCGGATAGATCTCGGCATCGGCGAGGTCATCCCACCACACACCGGCCACCGCGAGCGCCACCGTGATGCCCAAGGCCACGAGGGTCGCGATCAGACCGACGCGTATCACCGACCGCCGTCGCCGCGAAAGCAGGAGCAGCAGGGATGCCAGTGCCCACGCGGCAGAGACGATCAGCCCGCTCACCAGGAGGCGATTGAGAACTCGCCAGAAATCGTCGGATCCCTGCTCGACCCACACGGCCAGGAGCGCGACGACGGCCGACGCGGCGTTGACTGCGGCACCGATCACTCCGAATGTGTGCGCCGCGCGACCCCACAACGCCAGGCACGACAGTGCGCCGACGCTGAAGCCGCCGACGATCAGTGTCGTCACCAGCACCCGGCTCATCAGATCGCCTTCGGGTCCGATGATGAGCACGGTGATCCCGGCGGCGGCGGCGAGGGCGAACGAGACCACGATCACCGCAACGAGTGCGGTCAGCAGTCGGCGCCGCGTTGCGCGGGTGGGATCAGTCTCGGATGAACGCGCCATGACGGGAGGTTTTCACGCACTCGGTGAGCGCGCAAGGGCCTCAGTCGAACGTCTTGAGCATCCGGGTGTTGCCCAACGTGTTGGGCTTGACGTGGGCGAGGTCGAGGAACTCCGCGACACCCTCGTCTGGTGACCGGATGAGCTGGGAATAGACATCCGGATCGACGACTTGCTCGCCGATGACCTCGAACCCGCGCGCCGAGAAGAAGTCGACCTCGAACGTCAGGCAGAACAGCCGGCGCAGCCCCAGGTCCCGGGCGTTCTCTTCGAGCCGGTCGACGATCGCGCGCCCGACGCCTCGGTGCAACCAGTCATCGGCGACGATAAGCGTACGGATCTCACCGAGGTCGTCCCACATCACGTGGAGAGCGCCGCATCCGATCAGCTGACCATCCGCGTCCTCTGCGACCGTGAACTGCTGCACCGACTCGAACAGGACCACCAGATCCTTGCCGAGGAGCACCCGCCGCTGCACCCACGGCTCGAGGAGGGCCTGGATGCCCCGCACGTCCGCCGTGCGGGCAGGGCGGACGGTGAATTCGGTCATCCACCCAGCCTAGAGCGCGAACACTCCGAGGACTCTTCCAGGCACGGCCCCTTCCCTCAGTCGCCGCCGCGGCGGATGATCGTCGTAGCATCACCGATCGCGCGGCGATGTCAAGCCCCCACCGCAAACGACGGCGGGGGTGGACCCTTCAGGAGCAGATCCCCTCTCACGGGAGGCGCCACTATGGTCCCCACGACGTCAACCCCTTCGCGCGCTACAACTCGGTCATCGAACCGCGCCGCCGCGCCTCCCGCACCGCCACCGACGGAGTCCGTCGCGCTCCTCGGGCCGACCACCTACGAGGTCCGCAGGGGAGACCGCGTCGTGGGTTACGTCGACATCGTCGGAGGCGTCTACGTGGCGCTTGCCGGAAGCCGCTACGACCACGCGGTCGAGGTGCGGCAGTCGATCGTGCTCGACGTCGCGGTTGCTGCGCTGTCCGGTGCCGGCGAGGCGGCCTGAGCCAGAAACGAGGAGGGGACGGATGCCGAAGCATCCGTCCCCTCTCACACCGACGCGGATCAGTCCGACGTGATCGCCAGATCCGGCGTGACGGTGATGTCGCCACCGGAGATCACACCCACCGCGACCTTCTCGCCGCGCGGCCCGTGCTCGAACAGGAACTCGCCGTTCTGAGCATCCACCTTGACGTGGTCGCCGGGGTTGAGTTGACCGTGCAGGATCTTCTCGGACAGCTGGTCCTCGATCTCGTGCTGCATCGCGCGACGCAGCGGCCGGGCGCCGAGGGCCGGGTCGAAGCCGACCTCGATGAGTCGGTCCTTCGCGGCCAGTGACAGCTCGATCGTCATGTCGCGGTCGAGCAGGCGCTCGCCGAGGCGCTTCGTGAACAGGTCCACGATCTGACGCAGCTCGTCCTTGTCCAGCTGGGGGAACACGATGATGTCGTCGACGCGGTTGAGGAACTCGGGCTTGAAGTGCCGCTTGAGCTCTTCGTTGACCTTGCCCTTCATCCGGTCGTACGACGTCGCGGTGTCACCTTCGACCTGGAACCCGACGGGGCCGCCGGCGATCGCCTGCGAACCGAGGTTCGTCGTCATGATGATGACCGTGTTCTTGAAGTCGACCACGCGCCCCTGACCGTCGGTCAGACGACCCTCTTCGAGGATCTGCAGGAGCGAGTTGAAGATGTCGGGGTGGGCCTTCTCGATCTCATCGAACAGCACGACCGAGAACGGCTTGCGGCGCACCTTCTCGGTGAGCTGGCCGCCCTCTTCGAAGCCGACGAATCCGGGAGGGGCACCGAACAGCCGCGAGACGGTGTGCTTCTCGCCGAACTCGCTCATGTCGAGCGAGATCAGCGCGCCCTCGTCGTCGAAGAGGAACTCCGCGAGCGCCTTGGCAAGCTCCGTCTTTCCGACACCCGTGGGGCCGGCGAAGATGAACGACCCCGAGGGGCGCTTGGGGTCCTTCAGGCCCGCGCGCTGACGACGGATCGTCTTCGAAAGCGCGGCGATCGCCTCTTCCTGACCGATGACGCGCTGGTGCAGCGCCTTCTCCATGAAGACGAGGCGGCTCGACTCCTCTTCCGTGAGCTTGAAGACCGGGATGCCGGTCGCCTGGGCGAGGACCTCGGCGATCAGACCCTCGTCGACGACGGCGGGAGAAGACACCTCGCCCGAACGCCACTGCTTCTCGAGGCGCAGCCGCTCGGCCAGCAGGCTCTTCTCCTCGTCGCGCAGCGACGCGGCCTTCTCGAAGTCCTGCTCCTCGGAGGCGGCTTCCTTCTGCTCGCGCACCTTCGCGATCTTCTCGTCGAACTCCCGCAGCTCGGGGGGCGACGACAGGATCGACAGGCGCAGGCGGGCGCCGGCCTCGTCGATCAGGTCGATCGCCTTGTCGGGCAGGAAGCGGTCGCTGATGTAGCGGTCGGCGAGGTTCGCGGCGGCGACGATCGCGCCATCCGTGATCTGCACCTTGTGGTGCGCCTCGTACCGGTCGCGCAGACCCTTGAGGATGTTGATCGCGTGGGGCAGCGACGGCTCCGCAACCTGGATCGGCTGGAAGCGGCGCTCGAGCGCGGCATCCTTCTCGAAGTGCTTGCGGTACTCGTCGAGGGTGGTCGCACCGATCGTCTGCAGCTCTCCGCGGGCGAGGAGCGGCTTGAGGATGGATGCCGCGTCGATCGCGCCCTCGGCCGCACCGGCGCCGACGAGGGTGTGGATCTCGTCGATGAACACGATGATGTCGCCGCGCGTGCGGATCTCTTTCGTGACCTTCTTGAGGCGCTCTTCGAAGTCACCGCGGTAGCGGGACCCGGCGATGAGGGAGCCGAGGTCGAGCGAGTAGAGCTGCTTGTCCTTGAGCGTCTCGGGAACATCGCCCTTCACGATCGCCTGCGCGAGCCCCTCGACGACGGCGGTCTTGCCGACGCCGGGCTCGCCGATCAGCACGGGGTTGTTCTTGGAGCGACGCGAGAGGATCTGCATGACCCGCTCGATCTCCTTCTCGCGCCCGATGACAGGGTCGAGCTTGTTGTCGCGGGCCGCCTGGGTCAGGTTGCGCCCGAACTGGTCGAGCACCTGGGAGCCGCCCTGCGCCGTGCCCTGCGACTGCTCCCCAGCGCCCGATGCGACACCCGCGGGCTCCTTGCCCTGGTAGCCCGACAGCAGCTGGATGACTTGCTGGCGCACCTTGTTGAGGTCGGCGCCGAGCTTGACCAGCACCTGGGCTGCAACGCCCTCACCCTCGCGGATGAGGCCGAGCAGGATGTGCTCGGTGCCGATGTAGTTGTGGCCCAGCTGCAGCGCCTCGCGCAGCGACAGCTCGAGCACCTTCTTGGCGCGCGGCGTGAACGGGATGTGCCCCGTCGGCTGCTGCTGTCCCTGGCCGATGATGTCTTGCACCTGCTCGCGCACGGCATCCAGCGAGATGCCGAGCGACTCGAGCGCCTTGGCAGCGACGCCCTCACCCTCGTGGATCAGACCCAGGAGGATGTGCTCGGTGCCGATGTAGTTGTGGTTGAGCATCTTCGCCTCTTCTTGGGCGAGCACAACCACGCGACGGGCACGGTCGGTGAATCTCTCGAACATCTGCTTACTCCTTCGGCCGGTGCGCGGGTCGGGGATGCGCCCCACTGCTGGCTTCGTACATCGAGAGTAACGACCGGACGGATGCGGTATGCCGCTGTTCGCTGGCGGCATACCGCATCCGCTTCCGCGGCATCCCGCGCCCCGCTTTGCGCTCCGACCCGCGCCCGATCCCGGCTCGCGCGCTACCCGCGTTCCCGCCCGCTGTGCTGCCGCACCGCCCGCGTCGCCCGCGCTCGGTTGCCGCAACACGCCGCGGCCTCGGGCCGCCGAGAACGGATTGGGGCAATCGAATCCCGCGCACGTGCGCCGGCATCGCAGTTGACGAGCTCTCGCCGCCGCCATATCGTTTATCAATAACAACGTTTATCGATATGCATGGAGGGTCGAATGGCATCCACAGCCACCCCCTATCGCGTCCTCTCGCGAGGGGACACCATCGCGATGTCAGTGTTCTTCGTCGCCGGTGCCGTTTTCGTCGTGGCCAGCGCGATCAGCGCAGTCTCGAACATCATCGGGCTCTTCACAGGCTCCGCCACGCGGGTGTTCGCGGAGTTCGCCGGGACCCCCGCTCAGGCTCCCATCGGACCGGATGGCGCAAGCGTGACAGTCGAGCTCGATTCCGCATTCCTCCTTGCCGACCGGCTCCCGATCGCATCCGTGGTGGCGTTGGTCCTGGAACAGGTGGTGGTCGTTGCCGCTGCGGCAACGGTCGTGACGACTCTCCTGCTGGTGATGTGGAGCATCCTGCGCGGCCGGGTCTTCGGCCGCCGCAATACAACTCTCATCGGCACTGCGGCGACGGCCGGGTTTGTAGGAGTGGCGCTCGCACCGTTCTTCGGCAACATGGGCGCGAACGGAGCGTTCGCGGTGATCTCCGCAGGCGACTTCGACAACGTGATCCTGTCAGCCAACCTCACGCAGCTCTTCGGAATCGCCTTCCTCGGCGCACTGGGCACGACCGTGTTCATGGTCGGCGATCGGATGCAGCGCGACACTGAGGGGCTCGTGTGAGCCCGGCCGAGTCGGACGACGACGGGCCGAGCGGCATCCACTGCCGCCTTGACGAGCTGCTCGCGGAGCGGGGGATGACCCTGACGCGGCTCTCCGAACTGGTCGGCGTCTCGATCGTGAACCTCTCGATCCTCAAGAACGACCGCGCGCGCGCCATCCGTTACTCGACGCTGTCCGCGATCTGCGAGGCGCTCGATTGCGAGGTCGGTGACCTCCTCGTCCGCGCGGACGCGACCGGCTGACGCGACGATCTGTGCCGTGCGCGACCGGCGGCCCTGCGCTCGTTTGCCTCGAAATACGCGCGTGCTGGCGTCGACACGGCATGTTGTGGCAAGTGAGCCGCCGCGACTACGCGGGTGGCGGGCCGGCGCCGTTCGGTTGCCGCAAAGCGCGCGGCTCCCGGGTTCCGCGCGGCGTGTTGCGGCAATCGAGCAGTGCCCTCGCCCGCGCAACGGGGCGGGCCCACACGTCTCCGGCATCACGCGCGGGCGGCGATGGCGAGACGGATGCGCGCGAAGAGCTCTCGGCGGCGACGGTAGAGGTCGTCCTTCGTCACCCGCACGATGCGCCAGCCGCGCTCGACGAGCATCTCGTGTCGCCGGATGTCGCGGGCCCACTGTTCCTCGTCGCGCAGATGATGCTCGCCCTCGTACTCGAAGCAGACCCGCCGCTCGGGGTACGCAAGATCGAGCAAGGCCAGCGCCCGTTCCCCCTCGAGGACGGGCCAATTGCACTCGGGCTCCGGCAGCCCCGCATCCCGGAACGCCAGCCTGAAGTGGGTCTCCGGACGTGATCTCGATCGCGTGCGAACCAACAGCCTCGCCGTGCGCAGCGTCTCGATGCCCCGCCGGCGCCCCGCCTGGACCGCACGGTCCAGGTCGGCAACGGATGCGAGGGCTGCCGCATCCGTCTCCCACATCGGCTCGCGCACCACCGCATCGCCGACGGCGACGAGGTCCTCCAGCGTGAGTTCACAGGCCAGTTCAGCCCACACCGACGCGGGCGTCGACACGCGCACGCCGGTGGCCGGGTGGACGCGCACCTCCGCGAGGTGCGGCGCGGTCGAACGCCCACGGATCCCGCGCGCACGCCCCGCACGGGCCGGCAGCGCCACAGCGACATCGAGCGGCCGCAGGGCATCCTCGTCGAGACGGTCACTCGCGAGCAATCGGGACCTCGGCAGCGGCAATCCCCACAGCACCGCCGCGGTTGCGTGACTGAAGAACTCGTCGCCCCGCATCCGCTGTGCGTACTCGATCGCGCGCCGCACGATCGCCTCCTGTGTCGCGAGCCGGATGCCGAGATCGACCGAGCGCACCCCATGGAAGGGGCGAGACAGGTCTTTCCGCCTCAGACGCGAGTCCGTGACTCCGAGCCGGCGCGCAGCCGCGACGGCGAACGGTGGTGT
>NZ_JBYIPB010000012.1:0-99390 GCF_057706855.1 Microbacterium sp. bgisy207 | reverse complement strand
CGTCGCGCAGTCACGCCGACGACTCGGCCCCGGCATACCGCGGCCCCGAGCGACGTTGTCCGCTGCGACGCCCACGCCTCGCATCTTCGCTCCCGCTGACCCGGAGCAGCCATCCTCGCCCGCACACCCGCGGGTTCGCTTCGCCCTCCCACAAGGATCATGACCGCCATCCCTGAACGCTCCCCGTCCGAGCAGTCCACCGTGCGCGCGCTCGCCCGCCTCCTGCCGTTCGCGCGCCCGGTGCTGCCGCGCCTCATCCTCGGCGGCGTCAGCGCGATGCTCGCCTCGGTGCTCGCCCTGATGTTCCCGCTCGTGCTGGAGGCCATCGTCGGCGGCCCCATCGCCTCGGGAGATCCCGGCCAGATCGTCTGGGGCGCTGTCGCCGTGCTCGTCCTCGGGCTCGCCGAAGCCGCGATGGTGTGGGCGCGCCGATGGTTCGTGCTCGCGCCCTCGACGCGGGTCGAGTACGCGCTGCGCACGACGTTCTACCGGCGCCTCCAGCGCCTGCCGGTCGCCTTCCACGATCGGTGGCAGTCCGGGCAGCTGCTGTCCCGCATGATGCAGGACATCGGCATCATCCGCCGCTGGCTCGCGTTCGGACTGGTCCTGCTCGTGGTCAACGTGCTCACGATCATCGTCGGCGCGGTGCTGCTGTTTCGCTGGCACTGGCTGCTCGGGGTCGTCTTCCTGGTGACCTCGGCGCCGCTGTGGTACGCCGGCTACCGCTTCGAGAAGCGGTACGGCACCCTCGCGCGGCAGAGCCAGGACCAGGCCGGCGACCTCGCGACCTCGGTCGAGGAGAGTGTGCACGGCATCCGGGTGCTGAAGGCCTTCGGTCGCGGCAGCCACGCCCTGCAGAAGTTCTCCCGTCAGGCAGAGACGCTGCGCCAGACCGAGATCCACAAGGCACGCGCGGTCGGCCTCATCTGGTTCTGGCTCGTCCTGCTGCCCGACATCGCGTTCGCCCTCGCCCTCGGCGTCGGCATCGCCCTCATTCAGATGGGGCAGTTGAACGAGGGCGAACTCATCGCGTTCTTCGCGATGGCCACGGTGCTGCGCTGGCCGATGGAGTCGATCGGGTTCCTCTTCTCGTTCCTGCTGGATGCCCGCACGGCGACCGACCGCATCTTCGAGGTGTTCGACGAGGTCGACACGATCACCGATCCGGCCACGCCGAAGACGCTTCGCGAGCCCCGTGGCGAACTCGCGTTCGAGGGAGTGCACTTCCGGTACCAGGATGCCCCCGAGGGGCAGCGCGACCTGCTCGATGGCGTCGATCTGGTGCTGCGGCCGGGGGAGACGATGGCGCTGGTCGGTCTCACCGGCTCGGGCAAGACGACCCTCACGACCCTCCCCACGCGCCTGTACGACGTGACCGGGGGCCGGGTGACTCTGGACGGCGTCGACGTGCGCGATCTGACCCTCGCCGAGCTGCGCACCCACATCGGCATGGCGTTCGAGGACGCGACGCTGTTCTCGCAGACGGTGCGCGAGAACGTGCTGCTCGGCCGCGAGGACCTCGAGCCGGGGAGCCCCGAGGCCGAGCGGGTCATGCGGGAAGCGCTCGAGGTGGCGCAGGCGCACTTCGTCGACGATCTGCCCGACGGGGTCGACACCGTCATCGGCGAAGAGGGACTCAGCCTTTCGGGCGGTCAGCGACAGCGGCTCGCCCTGGCCCGCGCTGTCGCTGCGCGGCCGGCGGTGCTCGTGCTCGATGATCCGCTGTCTGCTCTGGACGTCGACACCGAGGCCCTTGTCGAGGATGCCCTGCGGCGAGTGCTCGCCGAGACGACGGCGCTGGTCATCGCGCACCGCCCCTCCACGGTGATGCTCGCCGATCGGGTGGCTCTGCTCGAAGACGGCAGGGTCACGGCGGTCGGCACGCACTCCGAGCTCCTGCGCGAGAGCGAGCACTACCGATACGTGATCTCGAGCCTCGAGGTCGAGCAAGCCCGGATGCGGGAGAGGGAGGTGACCCTGTGAGCGCCACCGTCCTGGGAACGTCCGGTGAGGACCGGTCGGACTACACCAAAGCCGAGAGTCGCGTCATCCGTCGCCGCTCGTTGCGTCTGCTCGGCTCGCTGATCTCGCCGCTGCGGTGGCAGGTCGTGCTCGCCGGGGTCGTGCTCGTCGTCTCGACGGCGCTCCAGGTGGTCGGCCCGGCGCTGATCGCGTACGGCATCGACACGGCGCTGCCGGCGGTGCTCGACGAGGCGGACTGGATGCCGACCATCGGCGTCGTCGCGGTCTACCTCATCGCCGGGTTCGGCGGCGCGGGCCTGGTCGGCTGGTACGCGGTGATCGCCGCCCGGCTCACGCAGGCCGTCATGATCGATCTGCGCAAGCGGATCTTCCTGCACACCCAGAAGTTGAGCCTCGAGTTCCACGAGTCGTATACGTCGGGGCGCATCATCTCGCGCCAGACGAGCGACCTCGAGTCGATCCGGGAGCTGCTCGACGGGGGACTCAACCAGCTCGTGTCGGGTCTGCTCTACGGCGGGTTCACGCTCATCGCGCTGCTGCTGCTGGACTGGCAGTCCGGTGTCATCCTCGCCGTCATGGGCGTGCCGCTGTTCCTGCTCATGCGCTGGTTCTACCGCCGCTCGCAGGTCGTCTACCGCGAGTCCCGCGTCATCAGCGCGAAGGTCATCGTCAAGTTCGTCGAGACGATGACCGGCATCCGCGCCGTGAAGGCCTTCCGCAAGGAGCCCCGTAACGACGACGAGTTCGGCGAGCTCGCCGAGGACTACCGCGACGTCAACATGCGCTCGATCCGGCTGTTCGGCACGTTCGAGCCCGGGCTCATGGCTGTCGCCTCGGCGAGCATCGCGCTGGTCGTGCTCTGGGGCGGGTTGCGGGTCATCGACGGATCCATCGAGATCGGCATCCTGCTGGCGAGCGTCCTGTACGTGCGGAACTTCTTCGCACCGCTGCAGGAGGTGGCGATGTTCCTGAACTCGTACCAGGCAGCCACCGCCGCGCTCGAGAAGGTCTCGGGCGTTCTCGAGGAGGAGCCGACCGTTCCCGACCCCGTCGACCCCGTCGACCTGTGGACCGCCCGCGGGCACGTCGCGTTCGAGGACGTCACCTTCGGATACTCGGATGACCGCGTCATCCTGCCGCACTTCTCGCTCGAGATCCCGGCGGGGCAGACGATCGCCCTCGTGGGCACGACGGGTGCAGGCAAGTCGACGCTCGCGAAGCTCGTCTCGCGCTTCTACGACCCCACGCGCGGTGCCGTGACCCTCGACGGGGTGGACCTGCGGCGGCTGCATCCGAAGGACCTGCGCCGCGCGATCGTCATGGTCACGCAGGAGGCGTACCTGTTCAGCGGCACGGTCGCCGACAACATCGCGCTCGGCAAGCCGGATGCGACGCTCGACGAGATTCAGGCGGCGGCGGCGGCGGTCGGGGCGGATGCCTTCATCCGCGCTCTGCCCGACGGGTACGACACCGACGTCAACAAGCGCGGCGGGCGAGTCTCGGCGGGGCAGCGGCAGCTGATCTCGTTCGCGCGGGCGTTCCTCGCGGACCCGGCGGTGCTCATCCTCGACGAGGCCACCGCGTCTTTGGACATCCCGTCAGAGCGACTGATCCAGGATGCCCTCCAGACGCTGTTGGCCGACCGCACGGCGATCATCATCGCCCATCGCCTGTCGACCGTCGCGATCGCCGACCGGGTGCTCGTGATGGAACACGGCCGGATCATCGAGGACGACAGTCCTGAGGCGCTCATCGCCGGCACGGGTAAGTTCGCGCAGCTGCATGCGGCGTGGCGGGAGTCGCTCGTCTGACGACGTCGAAAAAGGCGACGGGGCCTCGGTGGGGGAGGGGAATCCGAGGCCCCGCCGCCAGCCGACAAGCCCCTCGGGTGGGGGCTAGAAACTGCGGGTGGGACTCGCCGGATCAGAGACGTATCTCGGCGACAACCTCACCGTACTCGGTTTCGCCGACCGGTGTGAAGCCCACGCGCTCGAAGAATGCCTGCGGGCCTTCTTCGCCTGCCGCATAGATGACGTTGACCTGGTCCACGCCGCGTTCCCGGGCCTCGGCGAGGAGGCCCTCGACCGCGAAGCGGCCGATGCCGCGGCCCTGGTCGTCGGCATCCACGTTGATGCGCCACAGGACGGAACGGAAGTACTCGGGCGTGCTGTCGCCGTCGAAATTCGCGCTGATGAAGCCGACGACGTCGTCTCCATCGAGCACGACACGCTGCCACATGGTCTGCGGATCCACGTCGCCGGCTGCCACTTCGTAGCTCTCCGGCGCCAAGAACTCCGCCTGTCCGGGCTTGAGCGACATATTGTTGACAGCTTCCACCGTGGCGGCGGACAGTTCAGCAAGTCGCAGTTCGGCCATGAGACACAGGCTAGCCGGGATGCCGCGGTTCGGCATCCCGCGCCCACCGCGAGCGTCGAAAACTATCTTGACATCGAGATAGTTGGGCCGGTGCGGTAGGCTCGTGCGCGGCCCCCGAGCGGAAAGATCAGGCGAGTGAGCGAATCCACGATCATCTACACGTACACCGACGAAGCCCCGGCCCTGGCCACAGCTTCCTTCCTTCCCATCGTGCAGGCGATCACGCATCAGGCCGGCGTGGATGTCGAGACGCGCGACATCTCCCTCGCGGGGCGCATCCTCGCTGCTTTCCCCCAGCAGCTCACGCCCGAGCAGGCCGTCGGTGACGCCCTTGCCGAACTCGGTGGGCTCGCCACGCTCCCCGAAGCCAACATCATCAAGCTGCCGAACATCTCGGCATCCATCCCGCAGCTGAAGGCCGCGATCGCCGAGCTGCAGGCGCAGGGCTATGACATCCCCGATTACCCGGACGAGCCGCAGACGATCGAGCAGAAGGACGTGCGCGCCCGCTACGACCGCATCAAGGGCTCGGCGGTGAACCCCGTCCTGCGGGAGGGCAACAGCGACCGCCGCGCGCCGCTGTCGGTGAAGAACTACGCCCGCAAGCACCCGCACCGCAACAAGCCGTTCCCCGCAGGATCGAAGACGCGGGTCGCCACGATGGGTCATGACGACTTCAAGAGCAACGAGAAGTCCTGGGTCGCCGCCCACGACGACGTCCTCTCGATCCGGCACGTCGGGACCGATGGCACCGTCACGGTGCTCAAGGAGGGGCTGAAGGTCCTGCCGCGCGAGATCATCGACGCGACCTTCCTGTCGGCATCCGCTCTTGACGCGTTCCTTGCCGAGACGCTTGCCGAGGCCTCCGCCGATGACGTGTTGTACTCGGTGCACCTCAAGGCGACGATGATGAAGGTCAGCGACCCGATCATCTTCGGGCACGTCGTCAAGACGTACTTCGGCGATGTGTTCGAGCGCTACGGCGACCGTCTCGAAGCCGCCGGGCTGACGCCCAACAACGGCCTCGGGTCGATCCTCGCGGGGCTGCCGTCGGTCGAAGGCGGCGACGAGATCGCCGCGGCGATCACCGCGGATCTCGAGCGGGGACCGCGCCTGTCGTACGTGAACTCCGACAAGGGGATCACGAACCTGCACGTTCCCTCGGACGTCATCGTCGACGCCTCCATGCCCGCCCTGATCCGCAACGGCGGCAAGCTGTGGGGCGTCGACGGCGGCGAGGACGACACGCTCGCCGTCATCCCCGACTCGTCGTACGCCGGTGTGTACCAGGCCGTCATCGACGATGTCATCGCGAACGGTCCGCTGGACCCGACGACGATCGGGACGGTTCCCAACGTCGGGCTCATGGCACAGGCGGCCGAGGAGTACGGCAGCCACGACAAGACGTTCGAGATCGCCGCCCCCGGTGTCGTTCAGGTGCTGGACTCGTCGGGCGAGGTGCTGCTCGAGCACGAGGTCGGCGCTGGCGACATCTGGCGCGCGACGCAGACCAAGCACATCGCGGTCATGGACTGGGTCAAGCTCGCCGTCACCCGTGCGCGCGCCACCGGTTCCCCCGCCGTCTTCTGGCTCGACGTGAACCGTTCGCACGACGCGCAGCTGATCGCCAAGGTGCACCAGGGGCTCGCGCTGCTGGACACGAAGGGCGTGCAGATCAGCATCCTCTCGCCCGAGGAGGCCACCCGCTACACCCTCGCCCGCATGCGCCACGGCCTGGACACCATCTCGGTCACCGGCAATGTGCTGCGTGACTACCTCACCGACCTGTTCCCGATCCTCGAGGTCGGCACGAGCGCCAAGATGCTCTCGATCGTGCCGCTGCTGGCAGGCGGCGGGCTGTTCGAGACCGGCGCGGGCGGCTCGGCGCCCAAGCACGTGCAGCAGCTGTTGGAGGAGAACTACCTGCGCTGGGACTCGCTCGGCGAGTTCTTCGCGCTCGCGGCATCCCTCGAGCACCTCGCCGAGACCACCGGCAACGCCCGGGCGAAGATCCTCGCCGACACCCTGGATGCGGCGACCGGCACGTTCCTCGAGAACGACAAGTCGCCCGGGCGCGCCCTCGGCACGATCGACAACCGCGGGAGCCACTTCTACCTCGCGCTGTACTGGGTGCAGGAGCTTGCGAAGCAGACGCAGGATGCCGACCTCGCGGCGATCTTCGCCCCCGTCGCTGAGCAGCTGACGGCCCAGGAGGACACGATCGTCGCGGAGCTGAACGGTGCGCAAGGGTCGCCGGTCGAGATCGGCGGGTACTACCGCCCGAACGGCGAGCTCGTCGACCAGGTCATGCGACCGTCGGCGACCTTCAACGCGGTGATCGACGCCCTTCGCTGATCTTCAGACCCGTCGCCGTCCTGCCGGCCTGTCCGCCGGCCTCGTCGCTCGCTCTGAGGAGCGTGGGGTCGCGCCTTGCTGCGGGTTGGGGCTTGCCACACTCGCACAACGGCGCGACCGAGCGCGCTACCGGTCGCGCTGAAGGACTAGCCAGCTGCTGACCAGGTGAAGGCAGCCAACGGATGCTGCGCGGGAAGCTCGAGGAGAGCCTCGACGCCGTCGATCCCCACCCCCGCCGCATCGACCACGCGGGCGTCTGCACGTCCCCGGCGCAGCGCCGCCGCGAACTCCTCGCGCAGGGCCTCGGAACGGAAGACCCCGCCGATCGCGCAGACGGCTGGGTCCGCGTCCACACCGGCGCGACGCAGCGCGGTCAGTGCGCTCTCGGCCAGCAGGTCCCCGGCCCGGCGCAGGATGCCCAGCGCCACCTCGTCACCGTCGGCGCCGGCCCGTGCGACCTCAGCGGCGAAGGATGCGACGATGCTCACCCGCGCGGGATCAGCCTGCAGGTCGATGTAGGCCTGCTCGAGATCCGGCCAGCGCCGACGCACGACCGCCGTGATCGCCGTCGGCTGTCCCCGCCCGTCGTGGTCTCGCATCGCGGCGACCAGGCCTTCACGTCCGAGCCAGAATCCGCTGCCGGCATCCCCCATGAGGTAACCCCATCCGTCGACACGGGCGACGCCCGCCGGTCCGACGCCGAGCGTGACCACGCCCGTTCCTGCGGCGACGACGGCACCGTGTGCCGTGCCCAGAGCGCCGAGGTACGAGGTGGTCGCGTCATGAGCGATGACGGCGCGCCGGGCGCCGGCGCCGGAGGCCAGCTCGCGCAGCCGAGACGGTGCAGTCTCGGCATCCGTGAGCCCCGAGATGCCGGCCGCGAGGTGACGGATGTCGAGGTCGAACTCGTCGGCGATCTGTCGCGCTGCCGCACCGATCTGCGCAAGCACCGGAAGATCGGTGCGCACGCCCGGGAGGACGGCTTCGCCGACCGAGGTGTCGGTGCGCACGCGAACCTTCATCCCGGTCTGGCCGGCGTCGATCGCGACGGTGGCGGGCGTGGCCTGGCTCACTGGATGCCGAGCTCCGAGAGGAAGGCCGCCTGCTGCTGCCACTGGTAGGCCCCACCGCCCTCGTGGTCGTTGAACTCGTAGGCGACGATGCGCTTGGTCGGATGGGCGAAGTGGTTGAACGCCGCGTACACGGTCGACGGCGGGCAGGTGGTGTCCATGAGCGCGACCGAGAACAGCGCCGGCGCCGTCGCGCGGCGGGCCATCGAAACGCCGTCGACGTAGGACAGCGTCCGCATCGTGCGCTCGCGCGCACCGCGGTGGACGGACAGATAGCGGACGATCTCCTGGTACGGCTCGCGGTCGGTCAAGCCGATCGCGCGGGAGAAGTGGCAGAGGAAGGGGACGTCGGGCATGACCGCGACGAGTCCCTCCGCGAGCCCGCCGGCAGCGAGCGCGATCCCACCGCCCTGGCTTCCGCCGGTCACGGCGATGCGGGACGCGTCGATCCCGGGGAGGGTGCGGATGGCGTCGACGGCGCGGACGGCATCCGTGAACACCCGGCGGTAGTAGTAGGTCGCGGGGTCCTCGACACCGCGGGTCATGTACCCGTTGGTGGATGCGCCGGTGCCATGCGGGTCGGGCGTGCCGCCCCCCGCGCCCCACGTCGAGCCCTGCCCACGCGTATCCATGATGAGGTGGGCGTAGCCCGCCGCCGACCAGGCGAGACGTTCGGAGGGCAGGCCCCGGCCGCCGCCGTAGCCGATGAACTCCACGATCGCGGGAAGCGGCTCCTCGGCCCCCGTCGGCAGGAGCAGCCAGGCGCTGATCGGGTCTCCACCGAAGCCTGCGAACGACACATCGAACACGTCGACCGAGCGCAACGGCGAGGTCACGGGCGTCAGGCGCGGTTCCCACCCCGCTTGCCGGGACTCGTCGAGCGTCGTGGCCCAGAACTCGTCGAAGTCGGCAGGCTCGTCGATCTCCGGCAGGTACGCCTCGAGCTGGGCGGGGGAGAGGTCGAAATAGGGCACGCGGGGTTCCTTTCCTTGCGGCAAGAGGCGCCTCTGGCATGTTACGGCTCTTGTCCCGCTACCCCGGAACAGGAGGCCGGGGGAAGAGGTCCGCTGCCCTT
Organism: Microbacterium sp. bgisy207; assembly: GCF_057706855.1. Taxonomy (NCBI): domain Bacteria; kingdom Bacillati; phylum Actinomycetota; class Actinomycetes; order Micrococcales; family Microbacteriaceae; genus Microbacterium; species Microbacterium sp. bgisy207. The sequence continues at coordinate 90,531 of NZ_JBYIPB010000012.1, read as the reverse complement.
CCCCGCGGATGTAACGGTTTTGTAAACAGTCCGTTCAAACTCCACCGACCGCTTGCGGTTCGTTTGTTCGTAAGGTCTACTAACAAACATGACTGCATCGGAAGTGCAGCGCGGCTCTTCCACGGAATCCGCGCACACCCTCACGAGGTCGCGCGAGGGGTCTGCGACCTCGACGAACGCTGCGGCCTCGGCCGCGAGCGTCCAGCGCCGCGGTCTGCGCCGGGTCAAGGTGCTTCCCGAGCACGCTCGAGCGCATAACCGCTCGCTGGTCTTGCAGACGCTGTTCCACGACGGTGCCATGAGCCGCGCCGACCTCGCGCGCGAGACGGGGCTGACGCGCGTCACGATCTCCGACCTTGTCGGAGAGCTCATCGCCGACGGTCTGGTCGCCGAGCTCGGTACCCGGGAGGCATCCGGCCCCGGAAAGCCTGCCATGGTGGTCGACCTCGACAGAGTCGGTCACCGCATCGTCGGCATCGACCTCTCGGGACCGGACTCCTTCCTCGGAGCGGTCCTGACACTCGACGGCGACATCGTTGCCCGCCACGACGTTGCCGCACCCCGCGGCGCTGACGAGGCTCGTGACGCCGTGATCGAGCTTGCCCAGCGCCTCGTCGCTGACGCCCACGCTCCCGTGCTGGGCGTCGGCGTGGGCGCGCCCGGTGTCGTGGACAACAACGGGGTCATCCTCAGCGCACCCAACTTCGGGTGGACGCAGCTTCCGCTGCGCAGCATCCTCGAGGAATCCCTCGCCCTACCCGTCCTCGTCGCCAACGACGCCAACGCTGCCGTCCTCGCCGAGTACACCTTCGGAGGAGCGGGCGACGACGTCGTCCTCGTCAAGGTCGGGCGCGGCGTCGGTTCCGGGTTGGTCTCCGCCGGACAGCCCATGCGCGGCGCACACTTCGCCGCGGGCGAGATCGGCCACGTCACGGTCGGAACCGACGGTGGTCCGCAGTGCGCGTGCGGCAAGATCGGATGCCTGGAGGCGTGGCTATCGGTTCCGGCGCTGTCTGCACGGATCGCCGGTGCACGCACACCCGCGGAGCGGGACCAGCAGCTCCGAGATGCCGGCGAGCGCCTCGGGATCGCGCTCGCACCGATCGTCGGCGCGCTCGACGTGGCCGAGATCGTCCTGTCAGGCCCCGATCAGCTCCTTGCCGGGCCTCTGGCCGAGGCGACGGTCGAGACGATCCGCTCGCGCACGCTGGCACGGTTCCACGACGGAGTGCGCGTCCGGATGACGGCGCAAGGCCAGGACATCGTGCTGCGCGGTGCGGCCGTCATGGTCCTGTCGGACCGGCTCGGGGTGTCCTAGCGGGCACTCCACCAAATACCCCCCCCGGATAGGTCGCCCGACCTCTTCCGAAACCGAGAGAAACGAAGGAAGGCACCATGAACAGAAAGCTCGGAGCGCTCGCCCTCGCGGGCACCGCAGCGCTCGTGCTGGCCGGCTGCGCCGGCGGCGGCACCCCCAGCGACACCCCCGAGGCCGCGGAGATCCGCGTCTGGCTCGTCGGCACCGATACGCCCCAGGAAGCGCGGGACTATCTCGTCGAGACCTTCGAGGCCGAGAACCCCGGCAGCACCCTGGTCATCGAGGAGCAGCAGTGGACCGGGCTGGTTGACAAGCTCACGACGAGCCTGTCGAGCAACGACAGCCCCGACATCGTCGAGATGGGCAATACGCAAGCGCCCGCGTTCACCTCCAGCGGCGCACTCCTGAGCCTGGCCGACATCGAGCAGCAGCTCGGCGGGAGCGACCTTCTCCCCGGCTTCGTCGAGGCCGGCAGCTGGGACGGCACGCTCTATGCCGCTCCGTACTACTCGGGGTCGCGCGTCGTGTTCTACAACACGGCGCTGTATGACCAGGCCGGTGTCGCCGTGCCGACCACGCTCGATGAGTACGTCTCGGGCGGCGTCGCGCTCGCCGAAGCCCTGCCGGGCGTCTCGGGCGTCTACTTCCCCGGTAAGGACTGGTACAACGCGCTTCCCTTCGTGTGGGAGAACGGCGGCGAGATCGCCGTGCAGGATGGCGACCAGTGGGATGCACAGCTGTCGAGCCCCGAGTCCCAGGCGGGCCTCGCTCAGGTGCAGGAACTCATGACGAAGGCGTCGCTTGCTCCCAAGGACGGCGACGAGGCCGAAGGCTGGGTCCCCTTCCGGATGCAGGAGTCGGCGACCTACTCCGCGCCGAGCTGGGCGTACTGGTCGATCATCGCCGACGAGGACGGCAACGACACGGCAGTCGTCGACACGACCGGATACTACGCGTTGCCGGGCATGGACGGCGGGGCAGCTCAGGTCTTCGCCGGCGGCTCGAACGTCGGCATCTCGGCGAAGTCGCAGCACCCGGAGCTGGCGAAGTCGGCCCTTGAGATCATGCTCTCGGACGAGTACCAGTCGATCCTCGCCGGCGCGGGCCTCGTGCCCGCGAAGGTCTCGCTCGGCGGCGACGTCGCGGCGGCCACCCCGGAGCTCGCGGCGGTCATCGCCGAGGCCGCTGCCAACGCCAAGCTCACGCCGGCGTCGCCGAACTGGGCTGATGTCGAGGCCCAGGGCATCATGCAGGACCTGTTCGTCAACATCGCCAACGGTGGCGACATCGCGACGCTCTCGGCCGACGCCGACGAGCAGATCGAAGCCATCCTCAACGGCTGACGCCGCCGCGGGGGCGCCCTGCGCCGCAGGGTGCCCCCGCAGCGCGTCCCGCCCCGACGTCGAAGGACTCCCCGTCATGGCCACCGTCATCGCCCCCGCCGCTCCGGCAGAGCACGGGACGCCCGAGCCCACGCCCGCGGACGCTCGGCGCCGACGCTTCCCGTGGGCCCCGGTGACGCTGCTCACCCCCGCGCTGATCATGCTGGTCGTCTTCATCGGCTGGCCGCTGGTCCAGCTCGTGGTGATGTCGTTCCAGGAGTTCGGTCGCGCCCAGATCTTCGGGGCCGCCCCCGAGTTCATCGGCCTCGACAACTACGCCGCGGTGCTCACCGACCCCGAGTTCTGGGCGGTGCTGGCTCGCAGCATCGCGCTGTGCGTCGTGAGCGTCGCGGCCACGATGGCGCTCGGCATCCTCATCGCCGTCCTCATGACGAAGCTGAGCGCCGCGATGCGCACCGCCGTCTCGGTCGCGTTGCTGTTGGCGTGGGCCATGCCGGCGCTGACGGGCACGATCGTGTGGGGCTGGATCTTCGACACCCAGTACGGCCTGGTCAACTGGGTGCTCACGCGCCTGACCGGCACCGACTGGACCGGCCACAGCTGGCTCATCGACCCCGTGAGCTTCTTCGCGGTCGCCGCGATCATCATCACCTGGGGCGCCGTGCCGTTCGTCGCCTTCACCGCCTACGCCGGGTTCACGCAGGTGCCCGACGAGGTCATGGAGGCGGCATCTCTCGACGGCGCATCCGGGTTCGCGCGCTTCCGTCTCATCGTCGTCCCGTACGTGCGGTCGATCCTGCTCGTGCTGCTGATCCTGCAGATCATCTGGGACCTGCGGGTGTTCGCGCAGATCTACGCGCTGCAGTCGATCGGCGGGGTGCGCGCCGAGACCAACACGATCGGCGTCTACATCTACAGCGTCTCGATGGCCTCGGGCGATCTCGGCGCCGGAGGGGCCATCTCGGTCATCCTCGTCGCCGTCTTGCTGCTGGTCTCGGGGTACTGGATCCGCACGATGCTGCGTCAGGAGGAGCAGTCATGAACGCGCGTCCCCGGCGGCTGTCGAGCCGCATCCTGCTCAACCTCGCGGCCGTGATCGTCATCCTCTTCTCGATCTTCCCCGTGTACTGGATGGTCAACACGTCGCTGCTGCCGGCATCCGCGGTGCGCTCGTCCACGCCGCACTGGTGGCCCGACCAGTTCACCCTCTCGAACTACCAGACCGCGCTCGGCGACGCGGGCCTGCTCACGGCGCTCGGCAACTCCGTCGCGGTTACCGCGATCACCCTCGTCGCGGCGCTCGTGTTCGCCTTCCTCGCGGCGCTCGCCGTCTCGCGCTACCGCTTCCGCAGCCGCCGGTCGTTCATCATCGCGATCCTGGTCGTGCAGATGATCCCCGCCGAGGCGATGATCATCTCGGTGTTCCGTCTGCTCGACGGCTGGTACCTGCTCAACACGATCATCGGGCTGAGCTTCGTCTACATCGCCTTCGTGCTGCCGTTCACGATCTGGACCCTGCGGGGATTCGTCGCGGGCGTGCCCGTCGAGCTCGAAGAGGCGGCGATGATCGACGGATGCAGCCGCACGGGCGCGTTCTGGCGGGTCACGTTCCCGCTGCTGGCGCCGGGGCTGATCGCGACGGGCGTGTTCGCGTTCATCCAGGCGTGGAACGAGTTCGTCTTCGCCCTGGTCATCATGACCCGGCCCGAATCGCTCACCCTCCCCATCTGGCTGCGTGCCTTCGTGCAGGCCACGAAGGCCACCGACTGGGCCGTGGTCATGGCGGCTTCGACGATCATGGCGATCCCCGTCATCGTCTTCTTCCTCATCGTCAACCGCAGGATGACCGGCGGCATGGTCGCGGGGGCGGTCAAGGGCTGATGAACGCGCGCACCACTGACCGCTTCCGCACCGGGAGCGGGCGATGAGACTCGGCCTCGACATCGGAGGGACCAAGACGGATGCCGTCGCCGTCGCCGCATCCGGAACCATCGTCGCGCGCGTGCGCCTGGCGACAGGCTGGGGACCGGATGCCGTCGTGCAGACGGTCCTCGACGCCGTCACGGCGGTGCGTGCCGAGGCAGACGCCGAGGGCATCGCCTCCGTCGGGATCGGGATCCCCGGGCAGATCGAACCGGGCAGCGGCCGGGTCGAGCACGCCGTCAACCTCGGGGTCGAGCGACTCGACCTCGTGGCGGCCGTCGCGCCGCTCCTGGGCGTGCCGGTCCGCGTCGACAACGACGTCAAGGCCGCGGCCCTGGGCGCCGCGGCGCTGCGGGCCGAGACCGGAAGCATGGGCTATCTCAACCTCGGCACCGGGATCGCCGCCGCGATCGTTTCGGACGGGGCGCTGTGGCGCGGCGCGCGCGGATCGGCCGGTGAGATCGGGCACCTCTCCGTCGACCCGTCCGGTCCCCGATGCCGCTGTGGCCAGCGCGGGTGCATCGAGGCGTTCGCGGGGGGAGGGGCCGTCGCCTCCCGCTGGGCGAGGCCCGGGGCCTTGCCCATCCGCGACATCTTCGACGCCGCCGACGCCGGGGATGCGGCCGCCGTCGTGCTGCGCTCGCAGATCGCGTACGGGGTCGCTGCGGGCATCCGGGTGCTCGTGCTCACAGCGGACGTGGACGCCGTCGTCCTCGGGGGCGGGCTCACCGGGCTCGGTAAGAGGTTGCGCACCGAGGTCGCGGCGCAGCTCGATGCCAGCGCCCGCGAGTCCGCGTTCCTGCGTTCCCTGCACCTGGCCGAGCGCGTCGAGATGCTGCCGGCTGGGGCTCCCGCCGCCGCGCTCGGTGCCGCCCTCCTCGGCGCCGAGGCCATCGATGAAAGAGAGGCTGTGCCCCATGGCTGAGATCGTGATCGTCCCTGACCGAGAGGCGGCAGGCCGGCTCGTCGCGGACGAGATCGTCCGCCGCATCCGTGCCACCCCCGACATCGTGCTGGGGCTTGCGACCGGGTCGACGCCACTTCCGGTCTACCACGCGCTCCCTGCGGCGCTGGCAGGCGCCGACGTCTCGCGCGTGCGCGGATTCGCGCTCGACGAGTATGTCGGACTCGATCCGGCTCATCCGCAGAGCTACCGCTCGGTGATCACGCGCGAGGTCGTCGCACCGCTGGGCCTCGATCCCGCCCGCGTCCGGGTGCCCGACGGACGACTCGACGGCATCGAGCACGCGGGGGAGGACTACGAACGCGCCATCGCGGATGCCGGGGGTGTCGCGCTGCAGATCCTCGGGATCGGCACCGACGGCCACATCGGGTTCAACGAACCCGGATCGTCGTTCGCGTCCCGCACGCGGGTCAAGACGCTCACACAGCAGACCCGGCACGACAACGCGCGGTTCTTCTCCTCAGCGGACGAGGTGCCGATGCACTGCATCACGCAGGGGCTGGGCACGATCCTGGATGCCGGACACCTGGTGCTCCTTGCCTTCGGATCAGCGAAGGCCGGCGCGCTCGCGGCGGCCGTCGAGGGGCCGGTGTCGGCATCCGTCCCCGGCTCGGCGATCCAGCTGCATCCGCACGTCACGGTCGTCGTCGACGAGGACGCCGCCACGGAGCTCGCGCACGCCGACTACTACCGCTACGCCTACGCGAACAAGCCCGCCTGGCAGGGTCTCTAGCCGGCCCCCGGCGGGCGCGTGGGGGTCAGATCGCGCGGTCCAGGTCGGCCCAGGCGAAGCGGATCAGGTGGGTACGGCTGAGCGGGGCCAGCGGCGTCTGCGCAACCTCGCTCTCGGTCAGCCACCGCAGGTCCGTGATCTCGCCGCTCGGCACGGCATACGCGTCGGGGACGCGGAGCAGGAAGGCGTCAGCGACAACCCGATGGCCGGGCTCGTTCGCCGCTGCCGCGTCGAATCGCCCGAGGGGCAGGAATCGCTCCGCTGCCGCACGGATGCCGGTCTCCTCGGCGACCTCGCGGACGACGGCATCCACCGCGCTCTCGCCGGGATCGGGCTTTCCGCCCGGCTGCTGGAAGACTCGCGCTCCGCGTTTGCGCACCACCAGGGTCCGGCCGTCCGCGCTGACGATGACGGCGGCGCTCACGCGCACCACTCCCGTCACGGGGTGAAGACCTTGCCCGGATTGAGGATGCCCTGCGGATCGAAGACGCGCGCGATCTGACGCTGCAGGTCCCACTGGTCCTCGCCGAGTTCCTCGGCAAGCCAGCGCCGCTTGAGCACGCCGATGCCGTGCTCGCCGGTGAGCGTTCCGCCCAGGTCCAGCGCAGCGTGGAACAGCTCATCCGCGGCCTGCCACACGATATCGGGCACCTCGGTGCCGCTGAAGATGAAGTTCGGGTGCAGGTTGCCGTCGCCGGCGTGGGCCACGGTGGGGATCACCAGGCCGTACCGCCGCTCGATCTCGGCGATGCGCGTGAACATCGAGCCCAGCTCCGAGCGGGGCACCGACACATCCTCGATCAGTGTCGTCCCCAGCCGTGCCATCGCTGGATGCAGGGACCTGCGGATCGTCAGGAGCCGATCGCCCTCGGCGGGATCGGTCGAGACCGCGACGGTGCCTCCGGCGGCCCGCAGGACGGCGGCGATGGCGGCGGCATCCGTCTCAGCGGTCGGGCCGTCGGTCTGGATCGTGACCTGGGCCGCGCCGGGGGTGGGCGGCGCGAGGCTCAGCAGGGCGTGGATGGCCGCGAGGGATGCCGCATCCAGCAGTTCCATGATCGCCGGCTGGAGCCCCGCGGCCGTGACCGCGCTGCAGGCGGTCGCCGCCGAGCCGGCATCGGTGAAGGTCGCCGCGACGGTGCATACCTGTCCGGGAATGAGTCGTCGCAGCTTCAGCGTCGCCCCGACCACGACGCCGAGGATGCCCTCGGATCCGATGACCAGCGAGGTCAGATCGAGGCCTGTCACGCCCTTGACGGTGCGGTGCCCGAGCCGCAGCAGGCGGCCGTCGGCCAGGACGAGATCCACGCCGAGCACCGCATCGCGCACGACTCCGTACTTCGTGCAGAGCAGCCCGCCCGCACCGGTGGCGATGTTCCCGCCCACCGTCGAGATGTCGCGGCTTGCGGGATCGGGTGCCCACCACAGTCCGTGCTCGGCGAGTGCGCGGCCCAGCTCAGCGTTCAGGATGCCCGGTTCGACGACCGCGATCAGATCGTCGGGGCGCACCTCGAGGATGCGGTCCATGCGTCGCAGCGAGAGGGCGATCTCCCCGGGGCCGGCGTTCGCGCCGCCCGCGAGCCCCGTACCGGCACCGCGAGTGACCACCGGCGTGCCAGTGCGCGAGGCGATCCGGAGGGTCGCCTGCACGTCGTCGACCGACTGCGCGTGCACCACGGCGAGGGGGCGGCCGGTACTGGCGTGGCCCGACTTGTCGGCGCGGGCCGCCTCGAGGGAGGCATCCGTCGTGTCGACGCGCTCGCCGAGGTCTGCGCGCAGCAGGGCGAGGACGTCCGCGTCGCTCATGCCAGCCGGCGGCGTCCGGCGAGCACGCCGACCGTGACGGCGATGACCCCGAAGATGAGGCCGACCCAGCCGAGCCCCATGCTCCACCAGGCGATCGTCGCCGAGAGGTAGACGAGCAGCTCGACGATCGCGCGCAGAAACGGATGCACGACGATCACGGCGCGAGGTGACACGAACAGTGCCCACAGCAGGATCGCGACCACCGGCGCGACGATGCCGGCGACGATGTTCCAGGGGAACGGCCAGGCCGCGAATCCCCAGAAGGCGAGCGTTCCGAAGGCGAACAACTCGCAGAGCACCGCGAGCACGTCGACGGCGCTCAGCGCGGGGCGAGTTCCGGCGGGGACGCCGGATCCGGGCGATTCGGTCATGCTCCCAGTCTAGGCCGGTGTCCGGATGCGGCCCGGTGGACAGATCGACGGCAGGCGCTCCCGCGCGTCCGCCCCCCCGGCCCGCCGGAGCCGGGGGTCACACCCGCGTGCCGTCGCTCCAGACGGCGCGCACTGTGAGATCGGCATCCCAGAGCACGGCATCCGCGGCGTAGCCGGGAGCCAGGATGCCCAGGCCCGGACGGCCGATGGCTCTCGCGGGAACGACGGTCAGCGCGTCGACGGCGTCGGGGAGCGCGACACCCGCGGCGACGGCGGTGCGCAGGGCGGCATCCTGGGTGAGTGTCGACCCGGCGATCGCGCCGCCGTCGACCAGGCGCGCGACCCCGCCGGTGACGTCGACCGCAAGCTCTCCCAGCAGGTAGCGTCCGTCGCCGGCACCCGCGGCGGCCATCGCGTCGGTGATGAGGGTCACGCGTCCGGGGGCGGCGGCGAAGAGCATCCGGACCAGCTCCGGATGCACGTGCACGCCGTCGGCGATCACTTCGATGATCATCCGCGGGTCGGCGGTGGCGGCGGCCACGGGCCCGGGCATCCGGTGATGCAGTGGTGGCATCGCGTTGAACGCGTGGGTCAGGATGCGTGCCCCGGCGTCGATCGCCCGGCTGGTCACGGCGAAGTCGGCATCCGTGTGCCCGACCGCGACGGCGACACCGGCGTCGGTGAAGGCGCGGATCGCGTCCATGCCGCCGTCGAGCTCGGGGGCGAGGGTGACCTGCCGGATCGTCCCGGCGCCGGCATCCAGGAGCGCGTCGATCGCGCCCGGAGTCGGCAGCGCAAGCGCGTGCGGGTCGTGCGCGCCGCGGTGTGCGTGATCGAGGAACGGGCCCTCCAGGTGTGAGCCGAGGATGTCCGGATCCGTCCGGGTCATCCGCGCGATGCGTGCCACCCGGTCGACCAGGTGCGGGATGCTGCCCGAAACGAGGGAGAGTACGGCCCGGGTCGTCCCGTGCGCGCGGTGCAGATCGCGGGCGGCACGGATGTCGGCCTCGGCGTCTTCGAAGGAGTGACCACCCCCGCCATGACCGTGGATGTCGATGAGTCCCGGTGTGAGCATCGCCCCCGGTCCCGCCAGGGCGCGCCCGTCGATGACGGTCGCGCCCGCATCCCCCGCCCGCCAGCCGTCTCCATCGCCGATCGCCCCGACCACGCCGCCGCGAAGCTGGACCCACCCGTCACGGATCTCGACGCCGTCGGAGACGAGGCGGACACCGTGGATGACGGTCAGCGCGGCATCCGGAGTGGTCATCGTGCCTCCTCGCCGCTCCACGGGATCTCCGGTGACCGGCGGAAGCGGATGCCCAGAGCAGTCCACAGTCCATCGAGCCGGCCCACCCGCTGTCGAAACGACTCCCAGGTGCGCGCCGGGCTCTGACCTGTCGCGGGAGACCAGCCCGCTTCGGCGGCAGCCGCGATCCTCGGGAACATGAGCAGGTCGATGTCCTCGGGGCGTCGGACCGTTTCGGTCCACAGCGCCGCCTCGACGCCGAGGATGTCGCGTTCCGCCACTCCCTCGAGCAGTGTGGCCGGCTCCCATGTGTAGGACCGCTCGACGCTGGTCGGACCGTTCGCCCACACGAGCCCCAGCTCCGAATCGGCGGAGTCCTTCATGTCGAGGTAGACGGCGTCGGCCGGTGAAAGGATGAGGCGCCCACCGCGAGAGACGAATCCGCGTGCCTTCTCGTCCATCCCGTCGGCGGGCGTGAGCAAGCCCCAGTACTGTCCCACCGAGCCCGGATACAGGCCGCTTGCCGCGCCCGCTTCGTGCCACAGCACCGGCGTCTTCCCGGCCTCCGCGACCGCGCGCGATGCGAGCGCCACGAACGCCGCGTACGCGCCGGGGTCGGTGCCGAGCGCTTCGTCGCCGCCGAGATGGAGGTAGGGGCCCGGGGTCATCGCGGCGAGGTCGGCGACGACATCCGTCACGAACGCGTCAGTGGCAGGGTCGCCGATACGCAGCGACGAGAAGCCGACCGCGATGCCCTCGTACGGTTCGCCGGCGACCGGGAGAGTGCTGCCGTATGTCTCGACGACCTCGCAGATGTGCTCCGAGAGCACGGGCGGCTCGGCGAGCTCGGGATAGGCCACCCCGACCGCGTGCGTGTGCCCGGGCAGGTCGATCTCCGGAACGACGGTCATGTGCCGTTCGGCGGCGTACGCGACGATGCGGGAGTAGTCGTCACCGGTGTAGTGGCCGCCGGCATCGCCATCGACGGACGTGGCCGACGCCCGCTCGGTGAGCGCTGCGCGTGAGGGGAGTGCGATGCGCCAGCCCTGGTCATCCGTCAGATGCAGATGAAGGCGATTGAGCTTCAGCTGCGAGGCCCGGTCGATGACGCCGAGGACCACCTCGACGGGGAAGAAGTGGCGCGCGACGTCGAGCATGACGCCACGGTAGGAGAAGCGCGGTGCGTCGGTGATCTGAACCTGCGGAACGCGCCATCCGTCCGCGGCGGGCTCGATGAGTTGAGCGAGGGACTGGATGCCGTAGAACAGCCCCGCCGGGTCGGCGCCGACCACCGCGACGCCGGCGTCGGAGACGGTCAGCGTGTAGGACTCGGCAGCTGCGGCATCCGTCGTCGCGAGCAGAATCCGGGGACCGGTCGCGACCCGCTGGAGGGCTATCGAACCCTGGGTGCGTGCCGACACGAGGGCGGTGAGAACACCGACCGCGGTCTCGTCCCCGCCCACGGTGCACCCCGCCGTGAGAGCGAAGGCCGGGCCGTCTTCGGTGACGACCTCGCGGGGCAGGGGCACGAGTCCGCCCGGGACGGGTCCGGGAGCTGCCACGGGCGGGGCCTCGAGGGTCATGTAAAGAGTCCTAACAAATACGGTGGCTTCACTCTACCAATGGCGACCGGACGGATCGAGGCCCCGGGGCGATCGGGTATGCTCGGGGTGTCGCGACTGGCGTTGAGGTGGATGACCACCGGGGAGCGACCGACACGGTACTCGACCGCACGCCTGGGTCGATACGGACCCCACCCGAAGCCGTCGTCCACGCCCCGCCCGCACCAAGGAGCCGAACGCCATGAGCGACTCGTTCTTCACCGCCCCCCTCGCCGAAGTCGATCCCGAGATCGCCCAGGTCCTCGACCGTGAGCTGGCTCGCCAGCAGGGTTATCTCGAGATGATCGCCTCGGAGAATTTCGTGCCGGTCTCGGTCCTGCAGTCCCAGGGCTCGGTGCTCACGAACAAGTACGCCGAGGGGTACCCCGGGAAGCGCTACTACGGCGGCTGCGAGGAGGTCGACGTCGCCGAAGAGCTCGCGATCGCACGCGCCAAGGCCCTGTTCGGCGCCGAGTTCGCCAATGTCCAGCCGCACTCCGGTGCCACCGCGAACGCCGCTGTGCTGCACGCGATCGCCCGGCCCGGCGACACGATCCTCGGGCTCTCCCTCGATCACGGGGGGCACCTGACGCACGGCATGAAGGCCAACTTCTCCGGCCGCCTCTACGACATCGTCGCCTACGGCGTGGATCCCGAGACCAGCCTGATCGACATGGATGAGGTGCGCCGCCTTGCCGTCGAACACCGACCGCAGGTCATCATCGCGGGGTGGTCGGCCTACCCCCGCCAGCTCGACTTCGCGCGCTTCCGCGAGATCGCCGACGAGGTCGGGGCACTGCTGTGGGTCGACATGGCGCATTTCGCCGGACTCGTCGCCGGTGGCGTGCACCCCTCGCCTGTTCCTCACGCGCACGTCGTGTCGTCCACCGTCCACAAGACGATCGGCGGGCCCCGATCGGGCTTCATCCTGACCAACGACGAGGCGATCGCGAAGAAGATCAACTCCGCCGTCTTCCCCGGGCAGCAGGGCGGCCCGCTCATGCACGTCATCGCGGCGAAGGCGACGGCGTTCAAACTCGCGGCCACGCCCGAGTTCCGCGAGCGTCAGCAGCGCACCGTGCGGGGCGCGAAGATCCTCGCCGACCGGCTCGCGCAGTGCGACGTCGCCGATGCCGGCATCGCCGTCCGTTCGGGCGGGACGGATGTGCACCTCGTACTCGTCGACCTGCGAAACGCCGCGATCGATGGCAAGCAGGCCGAGGATCTGCTGCACGAGATCCACATCACGGTCAACCGCAACGCGGTCCCCAACGACCCTCGCCCGCCGATGGTCACCTCGGGCCTGCGGATCGGGACGCCCGCGCTTGCGACGCGGGGGTTCGGTGACGCCGAGTTCGCCGAGGTGGCGGACATCATCGCTCTCGCCCTGTTGCCCGATCCCGACGTGGATGCGCTGCGTACGCGGGTGGCGACATTGACGGAAGCCTTCCCGCTCTATCCGGGTCTCGCCCAGTAGGTCGCGTCCGCGCGTGCCGGTGCCGCTGGCGGGGGTGGTGTTCGACCACGCCCGGTCTGGATGCATCGGGGCTCGCCCCGTAGGATACCTATCGACGTAGTGATCTGCCCGGGACGCTGATGTCGCCGGGCGACGACAGGAGACGCGAATGACTGCACAACTGCTCGACGGTACCGCGACAGCCGCCACGATCAAGGAGGAGCTGCGCGAGCGGGTCGCCGCTCTCGCAGCCAAGGGCGTCGTGCCGGGTCTGGGCACGCTTCTGGTGGGAGATGACGGCGCATCGCGGTCGTACGTGACCGGCAAGCACCGCGACTGCGCCGAGGTCGGCGTGGCCTCGATCGCCGTCGAGCTGCCCGCGACCGCGACCCAGGAGGAGATCGCGGATGCGGTGCGCGCGCTCAACGCGGATCCCGCCGTCACGGGATTCATCGTGCAGCTCCCGCTGCCCAAGGGCATCGACGAGAACGCCATCCTTGAGCTCATCGACCCGGCCAAGGATGCCGACGGTCTGCATCCGACCAACCTCGGTCGCCTCGTGCTGGGCGTGGACCCTGCCACGGCGATCCCGGCGCCGCTGCCGTGCACGCCCGCGGGGATCATCGAGCTGCTCACCCGTCACGGCGTGCAGATCGCCGGCAAGCATGTCACGGTGATCGGACGCGGCATCACTGTGGGCCGCCCCCTGGGGCTGCTGCTGACCCGCAAGGGGACCGACGCCACCGTGACACTTACGCACTCACGCACCCCCGACCTCGAAGCCCAGGTGCGCAAGGCCGACATCGTCGTCGCAGCGGTCGGTCAGCCGCACCTGGTGAAGCCCGAGTGGATCGCCCCGGGGGCGGCGGTGCTCGATGTCGGCGTCACGCGCGTCGGCACCACCGAGACCGGCCGCGCCAAGCTCGCCGGCGACGTCGACCCGGCCGTTGCGGAGGTCGCCGGCTGGCTCTCTCCGAACCCCGGCGGCGTCGGTCCCATGACCCGCGCGATGCTCGTGGCGAACGTCGTCGAGACCGCGGAGCGGCTCGCCGGCTGACCGGCGGGGCGTGTGACCGAGGCTGACCCCGCGGGCGTCCCCGCCTCGACGCCCCTCGAACAGTGGCTGGACCGGCTCGCCGAGGCGACCGGTGCGCCCGGCGGCGGTGCCGCGAGTGCCGTCATGCTCGCTCTCGGTGCCGGATTGCTGCGGATGGTGGCCGGATACACCCCGGGCCAGGACCGCGCGACCGCGGCGGGGGAGCGGGTCGCCGCGCTTCGCGTGCGAGCCCTGGCGGCATCGGATGCCGACAGTCGCGCATCCGTCGCGCTGGGTGCGGCCCTCGCGCTGCCGACCGACGACCCTGACCGGGACGCCCGTCTGCTCGACGCGGCGCTGCGCGGCGCGCAGTCATCCGTCGATATCGGCGAGGTCGGCATCGCGCTGGTCGGCGAACTCGACGTGCTCGAGCGGGTGGGGAACCGCCACCTGGACTCCGATCTCGCGGTGGCCCGCGAGGCGGTGCGCGCCGGTCTCGGCGGAGCTCTCGTGAACCTGCGCGCCAATCTCGATCTCATCGCCGCGCACGCGCCCTCGGTACCCGGCGGCGCGGGCGAGGCGGCCGAGCGTGAGCTGCGCGATGCCGGCGAGCGCATCGCCAGTGCACGGGGCTCCCTGGCCGCCCTGTCCTAGACGCATGGGCGCGACACATCACGGTCGCGTGGCTCTGGCACAATGGCGCCGTGATGTCCGCTCTCCGTGCCCGATCCCGCCGCCGGCGCGTGGGAATGATCGGCGGGATCATCGCGCTTGCGCTGCTGTACGTCGTGGTGATCGCGCTGTATGCGGCCGGTGGTCGCATAGACCACGCCGAGGTCTCGAGCGGTGGCGACGGCTCTCCACTGGTGCTGACCCTGACCCCGGTCGATATCGACGGCACTGCCGGTCACATGACGCTGCGCATCACCCCCGGGCCCCTCGGCGCCTACTCTTCAGACCAGTTCTCGATGGACGAGACCGTGCAGATTCTCGTGACCGGAACCGATGGGTCGCGCACGATCGAGTACGGCGCGGAGGAGGTCGCCGGCCCGCAGACCATCGTGCTCACGCTGGACGGGTTCATCGAGCAGTGGCCCTTCGACCGGTACACCACCGAAACGCTGATCGTCCCGTTGCGAGCGGATGCCGACGGGCAGGGCGTGCCGATTCCGTACAGCCTGACTGCCGATGGTCGAGTCCCCGGCTGGAACGTCGATGCCGAGGCAGTGTCGACGGCATCCATGGTGACCGAAGACGGGCCGATCACGGTGCTCGGCGTGCAGTTCACCGTCACGCGGGCGGCATCCACCATCGCCTTCGGTGTCGTGCTGCTCACGCTGATGGTGATCGCGCCCGTGCTCGTGCTCACGGCCGCCATCACGGTCTACCGCGGACGACGCAGGATCGAGGCGACGATGCTCGGCTGGATCGGTGCGATGCTGTTCGCGACGATCCCGCTGCGCAACTTCCTGCCCGGGTCTCCGCCGATCGGATCGTGGGTCGACTACCTGATCGTCCTGTGGGTCATCGCAGCGCTCATCGCGGGGCTTGTCATCTTCGTGCTCGCCTGGCTGCGCAGCGGTCCCGACGGTCCGGCCGTCGCCTCGCAGTCCGCGGACGGCGAGAACGGTGATCGCGCTCGGGTGCGCGCGGGAGACGGCGGATCCGATGGGGACGGCGACGCGGGCGGAGACGACTGAGCGCCTAGGTGTACCCGGCGGTGTCGCCCCCGCGGGCGCCGTCCCACAGTCGCCCGGTCTGCGCCTCCAGGCGGTCGTCGACGAGGTCGTACACGAACCACGCGATCACGAGGAGGACGGGCGGCGCGATCCAGCCCCAGAGCAGGCCGGACACGCTGACCCCCGACAACACGACGACGAGTATCCAGACGACTGCCGCGACCAGCAGCACGACCGCTGCCTGCACGAGCTTCGCGCCCGCGCGCGTCAGGCCACGGCTGGAGCGCTCGGCCCGCGAGCCGAGCCATCGCCGTAGGCCCGGTTTCACCCAGATCGTCGCGAGGGCGAGGACCACGGCCGCCCACAGCACCGACCAGCCGACGGACACCTGAGGCATGAGCAGCCCGATCAGCAGCAAGACGACCAGGTCGAAGACATAGAGGGTCACGAAGCGGATCACCCAGGCGCGCACGGCTCCAGCGTGCCACGGATCCGGCGTTCGCGTCGCCTCGCGCCGTCGCCTCGCGGTGCTCGTGCATACCTCGACGACGTCGAGCGTCACGCGACGCAGAGGCTACGCGTGACGCTCGAGGAACGCGTAGACCTCGGAGTCGTCGACACCGGGGAAGTTGCCACGGGGGAGCGGTGTGAACATCTGCATGTGAACGCGGGCGCTCGGCCACGCTTTGCCCTCCCATCGGGCCGTGAGTTCGGCGGGAGCGCGCCGGCAGCAGGCCTGGTCGGGACACGTCGATACCGCGCGTTTGGTGGTCTCCCGCCCGCGGAACCACCGTGCATCGTCGAACGGGACCCCGACGCTGATCGAGAACTCGCCGTCGGCGGTGGTCCCCGTCTGGGTGGAGCACCAGAACGTCCCCGCCGGGGTGTCGGTGTACTGGTAGTGCTCGGTGGTGCGGTTCTGCTCCGAGAACGCGGCGCGCGCTGACCACTTGCGGCAGGCGATCTGTCCGTCGACAGCCCCCGTTACATCCATCGGCAGGGGCAGGTCGTCGTTCTCGTAGACGCGGGAGATGGCCCCGGAGCCATCCACGCGCAAGAAATGCAGACGGATGCCCAGATGCTGCGTCATGAGGTTCGTCATCCGCATCGCCGCTGCCTCATGAGTCACCCCGAACGCGTCGCGGAAGTCCTCGACGGCAAGGTTGCGGTCCTTCTTGGCCTGCTGCAGGAATGCGACACCGTTCGTCTCGGGGATCAGGCAGCACGCTGCGAAGTAGTTGATCTCGAGTCGCTGCTGCAGGAAGTGGGCGTACGAGGTCGGTCGCTGGTGTCCCAGCAGTCGGTGCGCCATCGCCTGCAGCGCCATCGACCGCAGCCCATGGCCGCCCGGGATCGACGCCGGCGGCAAGTAGATGCGCCCGTTCTCCAGGTCGGTCACCGAGCGCGTCGACTGTGGCAGGTCGTTGACGTACAGCAGTTCGAACCCGAGCCGCTCGGCCATGATGCTCACTGTCCGGTGCGTGAGAGCGCCGGAGACATGGCCGGCTGCGGCAAGCTGCTTCTCGGCGAGCTTCTCGATCTCGGGTAGGTAGTTGTCGAGATCGCGCATCCGCAACCGCAGCTCAGTGTTGGCCCGGCGCGCCTCCTCGGGGGTCGCGATGGCTTCGCGTTCGCGACGCTCGAGCTCGCGATGCAGACCGAGGATGGATTCGATCGTCTCATCCGGCATCCCCTTGGTCACCTTGACGGGGGCGATTCCGAGCCGACGGAAGACCGGGCTGGCCTGTGCGCGCTCCAGTTCGATCTCCAGTGCTGCGCGCCGGTTCGGCGGCTCCGCCGCGAGCAGGTCGGTGACCTCGAGTCCAGTCGCCTGCGCGATCGCCTGGAGCAGGGACAGTTTCGGTTCCCGTTTCCCATTCTCGATGAGGCTCAGCTGGCTTCCCGCGACGCCGACCTGGGCGCCCAGCTCGTCGAGGGTCCACCCGCGGGAGACGCGTTCATGACGGATGCGGTGCCCGAGAGTCACCAGTTCGAGGTTGGTGGGTGCCATTCCTTGATGCTAGCGAAAGAAGTGCGTTTCTTACGAGACGTAGTCGCTTCAAACGACGCTCAGCCTGCACGAGAGTAGAGAAAGACCCCACCGCGACCCCTTCGTACGACAGGAGCGAGAATGGCCATCGCCGACGTTACTCGACCCACCGCCTCCGCGCCCGCGTCCACCTCAGGACAGCTGCCGACGATTTCCGGCCCCGGTATGGACGCCCTCATCGAGTGGGTCGACGAGATCGCCGCGCTCACCAAACCCGACCGCATCCATTGGGTGAACGGTTCACGCGCGGAAAACGACGCGCTGTTGCGAGAGCAGGTCGACCAGGGCAAGCTCATCAAGCTCAACCCCGAATGGCGTCCCGGCTCGTACCTGGCTCGTTCCCATCCGAGCGACGTCGCGCGAACCGAGGCCCGTACATTCATCGCCTCGGAGCGGGAGGAAGATGCCGGCCCCACGAACAACTGGGTCGCGCCCTCCGAGATCCGTGCGACGATCACCCCGCTGTTCGACGGGTCGATGCGGGGCCGCACGATGTACGTCGTTCCCTTCTCGATGGGAGCCGTCGGCGGCCCGCTCTCGCACATCGGTGTGCAGGTCACCGACAGTGCGTACGCGGTGACCTCGATCGGCATCATGACGCGCGTGGGCACCGACGTCCTGCGGGAGATCGCGAACGGTGCGGCGTGGGTCAAGACCGTCCACTCCGTCGGGGCGCCCCTTGCTCCCGGCGAGGAGGACGTGGCCTGGCCGTGCAATGACGAGAAGTACATCGTGCACTTCCCCGACACCCTCGAGGTCTGGTCGTACGGCTCGGGCTACGGCGGGAACGCCATCCTCGCGAAGAAGTGCTTCGCATTGCGGATCGCATCCGTGATCGGGCGGGACGAGGGGTGGATGGCTGAGCACATGCTGCTCATCCGTGTCATCAGTCCCCAGGGGAAGGCGTACCACATCGCCGCTGCCTTCCCGTCGGCGTGTGGCAAGACGAACCTCGCCATGCTGCGCCCGACGATTCCCGGATGGCGCGTCGAGACGCTCGGCGATGACATCGCGTGGCTGCGACCGGGTGATGACGGACGCCTGTGGGCGATCAACCCCGAGGCCGGCTTCTTCGGCGTCGCTCCGGGCACCGGTGAGTCCACGAACGTCACCGCGGTGGAGACCCTCTGGGGCAACACGATCTTCACGAACGTCGCCCTGCGTCCCGACGGCGACGTGTGGTGGGAAGGCCTGACCGATGAGCCGCCCGCAGAGCTGATCGACTGGGAAGGCAACCCCTGGACGCCGGCCTCCGGTCGACCCGCCGCCCACCCGAATTCCCGCTTCACGGTGCGTGCCGACCAGTGCCCGCAGATCGCCGACGACTGGGATGCGCCCGAGGGTGTGCCGATCGACGCGATCTTGTTCGGGGGCCGCCGCGCGACGAATGTGCCGCTCGTGGTCGAGGCCACTGACTGGGCCCACGGGGTGTTCCTCGGCTCGACCATCTCGTCCGAGCGCACCGCCGCGGCCGAGGGCACCGTCGGTGAACTGCGTCGCGACCCGTTCGCGATGCTGCCGTTCTGCGGATACAACATGGCCGACTACTTCGGTCACTGGATCAAGATGGGCCAGAAGCTCCGCTTCGACCGCGCTCCGAGGATCTTCCAGGTCAACTGGTTCCGCAAGGGAACGGATGGCCGGTTCCTGTGGCCGGGATTCGGCGACAACTCGCGGGTCATCGAGTGGATCGTCCGGCGCGTCGACGGTGAGGTCCCCGCCGTCGACAGCCCCATCGGGCGGCTCCCTCGCATCGAGGACCTCAACCTCGAAGGCATCGAGGTGCCGGCCGAGGACCTCGAGGAGCTGTTCGCGGTCGACCCCCAGTCGTGGTTGCACGAGGCCGACCTCACCGAGGAGTTCTTCGGTGTCTTCGATGGTCGCATCCCGGCCCCGCTGAACGCTGAACTCGCAGCCCTTCGCTACCGCCTCAAGTCCTCCTGACCCGGGCGTCCTCCTCCCGCCCGTACCCGGCGCAACCCGCGCCCCTCGCGAACCCACCCCTTCTTGCCCCAGCCCACAGGTTTCGGCCGCAGGAAGGGGTGGGTTCGTCGAGATTGTTGTTGGTTCGGCGGGGTGGGTCAGACCAGGAGCTGGTGGCGCGCGAGGTCGCGGTAGAGGGGCGTGGACTCGACCAGTTCGCCGTGCGTGCCCTGACCGATGACCTCACCGTTCTGCATGACGACGATCAGGTCGCTGTCGACGACTGTCGACAGTCGGTGAGCGATCACGATGAGCGTGCGCTCCGCGGCCACCGCATCGATCGCGTCACGCATCCGCTGCTCATTCAAGCCGTCCAGCGATGACGTCGATTCATCCAGGAGCAGGATCGGCGGTGCGGCAAGCAGCGCACGTGCGATCGCGAGGCGCTGGCGCTCGCCCCCCGAGAGCATGACGCCGTTCTCGCCGACGGGCGCTTCCAGGCGGAGGGGACTGCGCTCGAGCACCTCGGTCAGGTTCACCGCGTCGAGGACGCGCTCGCAATCGGCATCCGTCGCGTCGGGCGAGGCGAGCCGGAGGTTCTGGGCGATCGTCCCCGCGAGGGTGGGCGCGTCCTGCTCGACGTAGCCCAACTGTGCCCGCAGCCGCTCACGGGGCAGCGTGCGGATGTCCACCCCGCCGAGCAGGATCGCCCCGTCGGTCGGGTCGTAGAACCGTTCGATGAGCGCAAGTGTCGTGCTCTTGCCGGCGCCGGAGGGGCCGACGATCGCGACGCGCGCGCCGCGCGGCACCTGGAAGGAGACGCCGCGCAGGACGTCTCCGGCGGCGATGGACGGGTCACCTCCGGCAGCAGCCTCGGATGCCGCATCCGCCGGAGTGTCGGTGGTTCCCGAGTCCGCCGTCGGCAGTGTCAGAGCCGAGGTATCGACGTGCGCGCTCTCGAGCACCGCGCGGGCCTCGGTCTCCGCACGGCGCCGGGCCGCGACGACGGCCTCCGGGTACCGGAACCACACGTCGCGGAACTCGATCGCGATCTCGGGTGATTCGATTGGCGCACGCTGCGCATCGGGGCCAGCGCCCGCGGCGTGTTGTGACATATGAACGGCGGGTGCCACGGCGGACACGGATGCCGCGATCCGAGCGTCATCGGCGTCCTCGGTCGGCAGGTCGAGGACCTCCTGGATGCGTCCCAGGGCGCCGAGAGCCTGGTTCACCGAGGTGATGGCCCCGAAGAAGCTGCCGAGGGGGCCGACGAGAAGAAATAGGAAGAGGATGAAGGTGACGAGGTTCGCGATGTCGATCGCACCGGAGGCGACTCGGTATCCACCGACGCCGAGGACGACCAGCAGCGACACCTGCAGGGCGATCCCCGCGACCGGCACGACGAGTGCGGAGACCTTCGCGATCCGAACGCCGACGCGGTACGCGTCCGTTGCGACGCCCGTGATGTCCGCGACCTCGCGCTCGGTGGCACCGGCGGCTCGCACCGTCCGAATCGAACTGACGGCCCGTTCCACCGAGGAGGCCAGCTCGCCGACCTTCTCCTGCTGCTCTCCGGTCGCGCGACGGATGCGGCCGCTGAGCACCACGACCCCGGCGATGGACACACCGATGACCACGACGATGGCGGCAAGCAGGAGAGGGTCGATCAGGGCCATCGCGACGAGGGCGCCGACGAAGATGAGGGAGTTGCCCACCGCATCCGCGAGCCCCTGCGTCAGGACGGCGTACAGGAGCGTCGTGTCGGTGCCGACGCGCGAGACCAGATCGCCTGTGCGGCGGGCGTCGAACTCCCGGATGGGCAGGTGCAGAATGCGGGCGACGAGTTGTCGCCTGCTCGAGTAGACGACGGCGGTCCCGGTTCGCTGCAGCAGGTAGTGCTGGAATCCGGAGATGAGAGAGGCGGCGACGACGAGCGCGACGATGCCCCACACGAGCAGACCGAGCCCGTCGTTCGCCTCGACGCGGGCGATCACCTGGCCGACGAGCAACGGCTGAGCGAGCGTTGCGACGGCGCCCAGGACGCTCAGGACGGCGACCACGATCAGCACGTTCCGGTGCTCGAGCAGGAACGGGATCAGCTGACGGAACGTCGCGCGCGGACCTTCCTCGGGGGTGCGACGACCACGGCGGGCGGGACGCGTATCAGCGCGCGACATGCAGACCTCGTTTCGGCGGGAGGGGCTCCTATGACCGTACTCCCGTCACGTGACCACACGCTGCGACCTCCGGTGCGGGGCGCCTCGCGCCGGAGGATGCCGCGCGAGGCACGGAGCAGACGAGGGGCGGCCCGGGAAACCCCGGACCGCCCCTCGCCAGCTGGCCGGTGTCAGCCGATCATGTCGGCGTCGCTGTATCCGGTGCCGTTGTACTTCTGGACGATCACGCTCGATACGGCCGGCTCGCCGGGGATCGTGGTGGTCACCGCGGTCCCGGGAAGCATGAGCGGCGCCTCGAAGTCCGTGACCTCTCGCAGGTGCAGCATGAAGTCGTCGCGCGTCGGCTCGGTCATGTTCTGGAAGACCTGCTCGAGCGTGGCGCCGATCATGTAGCTCCACATGCAGTGGGGGAACGCCGGCGGGTCTGCGTAGTCGCCGTATTCCTTCAGGTCGGACAGGAACGTCACGACATCCTCATCCTCCGCAAAGGCCGGGCTTGCCGGAGCCTTGGAGAACGACACCGAGTAGACCCCGGGGAAGGCTGCTGCGTTGCCCGGCCCGAGAATCGCGGTCGGGCTCGATGTGTTCGACGGCAGGAACCAGCTCGGAAGCCAGCCGAGTTCCTGAGCCTTCTGCAGCGACGAGATCACGAGCGGGGTGATCGACATCGCGTTGAAGAAGACGTCTGCGCCGCTGGCCGCCAACTCGGTCAACTGAGCGTCGACCGATGTGTCGGTGGCCTCGTAGCTGAGCTCTTTGACGATCTCGATGTTGCTCGCGCCCTCGACGGCTTCCTTGAAGCCCTCGACGTAGCCCTGGCCGTAATCGTCGTTCTGATACAGGATCGCGACCTTGTGGTCGCCCGACTCGGCGAGCAGCTCCCCGAATGCGGCGCCCTCGTTCTGGTAGATCGGCACGAAGCCGAGCTGCCAGGGGCTCTCCTCGGGGTCGGAGAACAACGGGTCGCCGGTCATGATCAGGACCTGCGGGAACTCCTCGTCGATCGCCGCCTCCCGCCACGCGCGGTTGGTCGGCGTGCCGAGGCCCGAGGTAGCGGCGAACACGTCGTCGGCGACCATCTGCTGGAAGTTGGCGAGCGCCTTCTGGGGGTCATACGCGTCGTCGTAGGACTTGACCTCGACAGTGCGCGTCTTGCCGTCTCCGAACTCGATGCCGCCCTCGGCGTTTCGGGCGCCCATGTAGGCGGCGAGGCCGGCAACCGTGCACGTGCCTGGCCCCGCGGTCGCGCCCGACAGCGGTGTCGAGACCCCGAGCGCGATGGTGGTATCGGTGATGCCCGGACTGTTCGCGACGGCGCCGTCTGTGCTGTCACCGCCGCCGGAGTCCCCGCCTCGGGAGCATCCGGCGGCGAGCAGGGCGACGATGCCGATGCCCGCAACCACGGAGACTGCCCGTGTTCTGGTGCGAAGAGTGCTCATGTGTTGTGCCTCTTTTCTTCTGGTGTGGTGTGGGAGGGAGAAGTCGATGCCGGGGGTTTGGCGGATCCGCCGCGGCGCCCGGCGGGTCCGGCTTCACGGCGAGCCAGCCGTCGGAGCGCACGCGGGAGGGAGGCCAGTCCGCCCGGCAGGAGGAACAGGACCGCGAGGAGGATGACACCCTGCAGGAAGGCCGTCATGCCCGGGTTGATGATGTTGGTCCACTGCGGCACGAGAACGTAGTAGGCGCCGCCGAGCAGAGAGCCCACGATGCTCCCCGCGCCGCCGATCACCATCGCTGCCAGCAGCGAGATCGAGTGGCCGAAGCTCAGGGTCTCGGGGGAGGTGTACTGGACGACCACCATGTACATGAACCCGGCGACACCGCCGATGATCGACGCGATCGTGAAGGCGAGCACCTTGTACCAGTAGGGGGAGACCCCCATGGATGCCGCGACGGCCTCGTTCGACTTCACGATCGCGAGAGCCCGGCCGAACTTCCCGTGTACCAGGTTGCGGGTCAGCAGGTACACGATGACGGTGATCAGGATGACGATGTACAGCTGCCACTGATCGTTGTAGAGACCGGTCCACTCCGGGGCGGATGAGAACCGTGCCGAGATTCCCTGAGACCCGCCCGTGAACTCCGAGAGGCGCTTGGCCAGGGGCACCCCGACGATCGGGAGAGCGATCGTCACCATGGCGATCGCGAGACCGCCGAGTCTGCTCGCCGCGAGGGCGACGATCAGTCCGACGACGCCGGGGAGGATGCACGCGAGCGCGAACACGAGAAGGATGTTCCAGTCCTGCGTCACCCCGTACGCCGTGACGTAGGCCCCCAGCCCCACGAAGAAGATCTGACCGAGCGAGACCTGACCGGCGTAGCCCATGACGACGTTGAGTCCGAGCACAGCGACCGCGAATACGCCGATGCGGGCAGCCGTCTGGTTCGCGAACTCGGGCAGGACGAGGGGCCCCACGATCAGAATGGCGGCGATGACGGCGATCACGACCCACCGCACCCACGGGCGGCGGGCGCGTCGGGGAGTCGTCGAGAAGTCGGTTGTCGAGATCATCACACGCGCACCACCGTCTTGCGTCCGAACAGCCCCTGCGGTCGCACGAGCAGCACCACGAAGATCAGAATGAACGGCACCGCGATCTTCATGTCGTGGCCGATGAAGGGCACGTACACCGCCGCGAGGTTCTCCAGCACACCGATGAGCCACGCCGCGATGACGACTCCGATCGGGCTGGACAGCCCGCCGAGGATCACCGCCGCCAGCGCGTAGACGAGGGCAGAGTCCATCATTCCGGGAGTGAGGGTCAGTTGCGGTGCGACGAGCGCGCCGGCGACGGCGCCGAGCGCCGCAGCCAGGCCCCAGCCGACCATGAGCATCCGGCCGACGGGTATTCCCGAGAATGCCGCCGATTGCGGGTTCACCGCGACTGCCCGGAGCGCGAGCCCGAGCTTCGTGCCCACGAACAGCAGCTGGAGCAGTCCCATGATCGCAAGGATGACGAAGATCGTTCCCAGCGAGCGGACGCTGATCACGGCTCCGAGAAGGGTGACCGTCTCCAGCGGGAACAGGGACGGAAACAGCAGGTTGTTGTACGACCAGATCCAGCCGACGAAGCCTGTGACGAGTGTCAACAGGCCGATCGTCACGACCACGGCGGTGTCGGGATCGCCGCCTTCGAACCGGCGCATCAGGAACCGCTCGACGATCGCGCCGAAGAGGAACGCGAACAGCACCGAGATCAGGATCGCGAGGATCAGGGGGAGCCCGACCTGCGTCAGGGTGTACGCCACGTAGGCCGCGAGCACCGCCATCCCGCCTTGGGCGAAGTTGATCAGTCCGGTCGCCTGGTTCACCAGGACGATCGCCAGTGCGAGCGCCGCGTAGATCGATCCGGTCGAGAGACCGTCGACGACCAGTTGGACGAAGGTTCCCATCCGTCAGCCTCCCAGGTAAGCGCGTCGGATCTCGTCCATGCCCTTGAGCTCGGACGTGGTGCCGGTCAGTGCGTTGCGGCCGGTCTCGAGGACCGTCGCAGAATCGACCACAGTGAAGGCGAGATTGGCGTTCTGCTCGACGACGACCATCGCAATCCCCGACTCGGAGCGCAGACGCGAGATCGCCTCGTAGACGTTCTTCGCCGTGCTCGGCGCCAGTCCCAGGGAGGCCTCGTCGAGGAGGATGAGCCGCGGTTTGGCCATGACGGCCCGAGCGACGGCGAGCATCTGTTGCTCGCCGCCCGAGAGCGCCGCGCCGTGCGAGCGGATTCTCGCTTTGAGGTTCGGGAACAGGTCGAGCAGGTACTCGATGTCCTCCTCGATGCCCTTCCGGTCCTTCCGGAGGTAGGCGCCCACGCGCAGGTTCTCGCGAACCGTGAGATCTGAGAGGGTTCCCCGCCCCTCCGGTACGTGCGCGATCCCGAGCGCCGCAACCTGATCCGGCCGTTTGCCGCGGATGTCCTTGCCGTCGAAGGTGATGCGGCCACCGGTTCGTACGACACCGGTGATGGCGCGCAGCGTGGTGGTCTTTCCGGCGCCGTTCGCGCCGAGGATGCCGACAGCCCCGCCCTCCGGCACGCTCAGCGACACGCCCTCGAGCACCTGGACGGGCCCGTAGGACGCGGTCACGTCCTCGAGCTCAAGCAGCGTCATCGTCAGCCTCCTTGCCGATGTAGGCCTCGATAACGCGCGGGTCGGATTGCGCCTCGGCCGCCGTTCCTTCGACGAGCTTCTTGCCGTGATCGAGGACGACGACCCGATCGGTGAGTGCGGCGATGAGTCCCATGTGGTGCTCGACGACGACGATCGTGATGTCTGCTTCGGCGCGAATCGTCCGGATGGTCTCGATGAGGTTCTGAACCTCAGAGTGCGGAAGACCCGCTGCCGGCTCGTCCAGCAGCAGGAGCCGCGGCCGCGACATGAGGGCACGGGCCAGCTCGATTCCCTTGTGGAGCCCGTGCGACAGCTCGTCAGCGTGCATGTCGGCTGCCCAGTCCAGTCCCACCTTCTCGAGGAGGGTCCGAGCCTCGGCACGCATCGCTCGCTCGGCGCGGCCGGTCATCGGCAGCCGAAGCGACCAGGCGATCGGTCCTCCCGGGAGACGAGTGTGGGCGCCGAGCATGACGTTGTCGAGGACCGTCGATCCCAGTTGGAGCGCCGGATGCTGGAAGGTGCGCGCCAGTCCATGGCGCGCGAGCGTCGCGGGCGACGATCCGAGGACCTCCTCGTCGTCGATCGTGATCGAGCCTGAGCTGGGCCGGTAGTGACCACTGATGCAATTGAACAGGGACGTCTTGCCCGCGCCGTTGGGGCCCACGAGGCCGAAAATCCGGCCGGGCTCGACGTCGAAGCTGACGTTCTCGAGAACACTGATCCCTCCGAAATGGAGGTTCAGGTCGCGGAGAGTCAGTCGAGCGGCCATCGCCCATCCTTCCCCGTGGCACCGGTGCCACGACCTGTCTCGGACGCTACGACCCGCCTCGGGCCTTGTCAACGACGAGGCCTGGTCAACCCCATGCCTGGTCAACGACTCTGTGACCTGTGCTCGATCGGAGCGTCCGCTCGTGATCATCATCGCGCCGGCTTCGGATGGCAGCTCATCCGATTCCGTTCAATGGAAGCTCATGGCGGCGCGGCGAACGCGCCGACCTAGCATGGCGCCACATCGATAGGAAAGGTCGACGATGACATCCGAGTCCCTCGCCGCGGCGATCGCCCGCGCCGGAAGCCCCGTTTCGCTCTTGCGCAACCAGAACTGGCCCGCCTTCACGTTCCCCGTCGCGCCCGAGTTCACGAACTGGCGCGACGAGCAGCGCGCCTGGAACAGCACGGTCGCCCTCATGGACCAGTCCCACCACATGACACAGCTGTTCCTGGGCGGCGCTGACCTCATCCCGTTGCTGTCCAGCATCTCACCCAACACGTTCGCCACGTTCCGACCGGGCGTGGCCAAGCAGCTGATCTCGGTCAACAAGGATGGCTACCTCATCGGGGACGGCATCCTGTTCTATAACGCCGACGCACCGGAAGGTCTCGTGCTCATCGGGCACCACCTCCTCATCGACTGGGTGCGGTTCAACGTCGAGAAGGCCAAAGCCGCAGGCAAGGACGTGCACGACCGCCTCGAGGCCAACTCGCACATGCGACAGGGGCCGCCGACGTTCTACCGCTACGAATTGCAGGGACCGAAGGCCGACATCGTGATGGAGAAGGTCTTCGGCGGGCCCGCTCCCGACATCAAGTTCTTCCACATCGGGGATGTCGAGATCGCCGGTCGCCCTGTCAAGGCGCTGCGCCACGGCATGGCGGGGCAGCCCGGTTTCGAGTTCTACGGTCCGTGGGAAGACAACGAGATTGTGCTGGATGCCCTCATGGCGGCCGGGGCAGAGCACGGCATCCGTCGCGTAGGCGCAAAGGCGTACTCGGCGACGCCGCTCGAATCGGGATGGGTGCCGACTCCCTTCCCCGCGATCTTCGACGACGACTTCGCCGAGTACCGCGAGTGGTTGCCCGCCGACCGTGCCGGGTCGATCGGCGGATCGCTCTACAGCGACGACATCCACGACTACTACATGACGCCCTACGACCTCGGCCTCGGCCGATCCGTGCGGTTCGATCACGACTTCCACGGTCGTGAGGCGCTCGAGAAGATCGCCGAGAATCCGAAGCGACGCAAGGTCACCCTGCTGTGGAACGCGAGTGACGTCGCCGACGTGGTGCGCTCCCAGATGGAGCCCGGCATCCCGGCCAAGTTCCTCGACTTCCCGAAGGCGCGATACGGCTTCTACCAGATGGACGAGGTTCTCCGTGACGGTCGTCGGGTCGGCATCTCGACCGACGCCGGGTACATCGCCTTCGACCAGCTCTACATGTCGCTGGCGACTCTGGATGTCGACATCGCGGACGGCGAGATCGTCGAGGTCGTCTGGGGCGAGGACCCCATCTCGCACAAGCACAGCGTCGACGCGCAGCACCGGCAGGTACGCATCCGCGCCACTGTCGCCCCGGCGCCCTATCACGAGTTCGCTCGAACGGTCTATCGCGCCGACGAGTAAGGAGCCGGGCCGGTAGCATCATGGCGTCATCGAGGAGGATGCCATGGCGCGAGGATCAGCCGGCGAGTCTGTGCTGCACAAGCACTTGAGGATTCTCGACGCTTTCGAGGCACGCCGGCCCTTTCTCACGCTCACCGAGATCGCCGACGCGGCGGACCTGTCGATGTCGACAGCGCACCGCCTCGTCGGCGAACTCGAGCGCGAAGGCCTCCTCGAGCGCCTTCCCGACAGGTCGTATCGGTTGGGCGTACGACTTTGGGAGTTCGCATCGCGCACGCCCGGAGCGATCGGGCTGCGCGAACTCGCTCGTCCGTGGCTTGCCGCCGTGCACTCGCGCGTGCGCCAGCATACGCAGCTGGGTGTTCTCGCCGGCCGTGATGTGCTGTTCGTCGAGCGGATGTCGACGCGTGACGCCGTCGTCAACGCGACGCTGATCGGCGGACGGATCCCGTTGCCGGTCAGCTCGAGCGGTCTCGTTCTGCTCGCGCACGCGGAGCCCCGTCTGGTCGATGAGGTCGTCGCTGCGGGCTGGCCGGAGTACACCGCACACACTCCGCGCGGCGCCGGCGTTCTTCGCGCGCTCCTGCGGCGGGTCAGAGTGGACGGATACGCCTGCACCGAGGGGTTCATCCATGAGGAGTCCCGCGGGATCGCGGTGCCCGTCGTCGGGCCGCACGGCGTGGTCTACGCCGCTCTCGGCGTCGTCGTGCCCAACGACGGCGCACCGATCCAGGGGATCGTCGAGGTGCTGGCGGTGGCGTCACGGCAGATCACGGAAGCGCTCCGAGACGCATATCTTCCCGACGCGGGTGCGACGGGGCGCAACGAGCCGCACGGCATCGATCCGTTGGTGTCGACATCCTTGCGTTCGCTGGCGTACTTCGAAACGCACCCGGAGCCGGGGCGGCGCGTCGAGTCGCGTGACTCCGACGCTCGCGCGCGCCGTCCCGGCACGGCCACCGCGTAGGGGAGGAGCCTCTTACGCGTCGCGCCGGTAGCTCTCGCGCGCGTACGAGGAGTACGGTGCCGGCGCCACGGTCGCGCGGATCTGGATCTGCCGATGCGGCTCGACGGCGGGCTTGGCGGAGTTCGGCTCCTCGCCCCACACCACGAACACCTCGGTGCCCGGCGTCGCGGCATCCGGGGCGAGGCTCGCGAGGGAGGCGAACACGTGCTCGTTGGTGATGTAGCCGGCGTCGTGCGAGATCCCCACATCGGTCCCGTCACGGAGGACCCGGTCGACCTGATACAGGCCGTAACGCGCCTTCGGGAAGTCGATGTACTTCGCCGGCAGCCCCGGCTCGAGCATCGACCGCTGCGCCGCTGCGACATCGTCAGGGTTCCAGATGAGCGTCACCTTGACCCGGCTGGGCTGCTGCGAGAGGCGTTCGAGAGCCTCCCGGCCGAGGAAGTCATGATCGAACGCGACGCTGCGGCCGTAGCCGAGGTCGTAGGGGGTGACGTAGTAGTCCTCGATCCGATCCGAGGTGAGGCTTCCGGCCAGCGAGCCCGCACTCGTCGCGGGAAGCCACTCCAGGTACCGCTGCGCGTGCGCTCCCGTGAAGATCGCGGGCACGGGAGAAGGGACCCAGGCGGACTCGAGGTTGGCCGACGAGTACGCCTTGGAGCCGACTCGCACGAGTCCGAGCGGCTCTCCCTCGCGCAGCAGCGCGTCCCGCACGCGCTCGCCGTCCTCCCAGGGTCCGAACAGCTCGAAGCCGGGCTGGCCCGCCATGCCGTGGCGCAGCGAGCGCACCTGCACGCCATCGATCGTGAAGGTGGCCATGTGGAAGAAGCGGGTCGGGGGGACCGGGGCGCCGGTGACGCGCTCCATGAGCTCGAGCGCCCTCGGCCCCTGCAGCTCGTACCGGTAGAGGGTGGGGTTGCCCGCCCGTACGATCGAGTTGCCGTCGCGCTCGAAGGTCACGTCGTAGTCGCCGGTCTCGCCGTGGAATTGCACCCAGTCGATGACCATCTGGTGACCCACGAGGTCGAACTCTTCTTCGGCGAGGTAGAAGAGGATCGCGTCGCCGATGAGATAGCCCTCGTCGTTCACCGCGATGAACTGCTTCGCGTTGTCGACCTCGAAACGGGCGAAGCTGTTGACGCCGATGTCGCTCAGCAGTCGCAGGGCGTCCTTTCCGCGGATGAACAGGTCGGTCATGTGATGTGACTGATCCAGCAGGGCGACAGAGGTCCGCCAGGAGAGCTGTTCAGACCTCCAGTTGCTGAACTCCGCCGTGACGGGGAAGATCGTCGGCCGCGCCTGCGCGTTGCGCAGAAGCTGCACGGCGCTTCCGGATCGGGCGATCGCGGCGGCAAGCGACTCGGTCATCTGAACTCCTTCGTTCCCGGGCCGGCGCGATCTGCGCCGACCTCGATGAGACGCTATCCCAAGGAGAGCTGAAGTTAATAGGCTTCACGGATGAGCGCTGCTAATACCCACATGACCCGTCCTCATCCTCTGCAGAGTCGAGAGAAGTGATGCTC
Source organism: Microbacterium sp. bgisy207 (assembly GCF_057706855.1). Lineage (NCBI taxonomy): Bacteria > Bacillati > Actinomycetota > Actinomycetes > Micrococcales > Microbacteriaceae > Microbacterium > Microbacterium sp. bgisy207. Next base: position 59,906 of record NZ_JBYIPB010000012.1, on the reverse strand, counting down.
ACCGACCTCAATCTCACACGGGTGTTCGTAACCATCTACGAGGCCGGCAGTCTCACCGCGGCGGGGCGCCGGCTGTTCGTGACACAGTCGGCGATCAGTCAATCCCTCGCCCGTCTGCGCCGTGAGCTGGGCGATCCTCTGTTCGAGAGAACGGCCCAGGGGATGCGACCCACCCCGCTTGCCGAGGCGATCTATCCGAAACTGCACGAGGGTGTGTCATCGATCGATCGGACGCTCGCCGCCGTCACCGGGTTCGATCCGCTCACGACGGAGCGCACCTTTCGGATCGCCCTCTCCGAACTCGGTGAGATCGGCTGGCTGCCCGCGATCGAAGAAGCGATCGCGACCGCCGCTCCGCGGGCCCGACTCGCGGTCAGCGCGCTGCGTGGCGAAGACCTCGAAGAGATGCTCACGAGGGGTTCGGTGGATCTGGCCATCACTCCGGCGGAGCTCGCGGGGGAGTTCGAACGCCACCGCGTCAAGCAGGAGGAGTACCGCGTCGTGATGTCCGCGACGAACCCGCTCGCCCACGACGAGATGAGTCTCGACGCGTACCGGGCGGCACGGCGGGTCTGGGTCGAAAGCGACTCGAGTGCGCGGTTGCTGGCGGGAGTGCACGCTCGGCACGGCGTGAGTGATCCGCCCGCCGTCAGTGTCCAGCACATCGCGTCCCTGCCGTCACTTCTTGCGCGCAGCCCAACGCTCATCGCGACGATCCCCGAGACGCTGGCCGTCGGCTGGTCGCGCAGCTGGCCGTTGGTCATCCGAGACCTTCCCTTCGCCCTCGGTCCGGTCGAGCTGCAGTTGTACCGGCGCCGCTCCCCACAGCATGCCGGGGCCTTGGAGTGGTTCTTCGCGACGGTCTCGGCCGCAGTCAGCGGCTTTCCCGGCGGATTCGAAGGCATTCACATCTCGGCCGATGACACGGCCCAGACAGAGAACGAGGGGATGGATGCCGCAGCATCCATCCCCTCGTGAGTTTCCGTGGCGGGCAGTCCCGGTCAGAGCGTGCCGGTCGTGCGCCAGCCTCCCTGGTACTCCTGGCGCGCCGTGACCGCGTAGGGCACGGGGCTGACGACGGCGCGGATCGCGATCTGCTCGTGGGGCTCGACCGTGGTCTTGCGCGACCCGCCGTCGGGCTCGCCCCACACCACGCGCACCTCGGCGCCGATCGGAACATCGCGGTCGACGGTTGCCAGCGAGAGCCCGCGCTTCTCGTTCGCGGTCACACCCGTGAACAGGGACAGGCCGACGGTGTTGCCGTCCGCGTCGATGACGGCGTCGTAGTTGCTCGATCCGTAGTTCGCGTTGGGCAGGTCGAAGAACTGGTAGCCCGGACCTTCACGGTCGAGGACGGAGGCCAGCACCTTCGTGAGGTCCTCGTCGTTCCACGCGAGCGTGACCTTCTTGCGCTGGGCCTCGGGGTCGATCTTCTCGAGCGCGTCGCGGCCGATGAAGTCGTGGTCGAACTTCACGAACGAGCCGTAGCCGAGCTCCCACGGGTTCAGGTAGTAGTCCTCGATGTTCTCGGAGACGAACGAACCGGCGAGCGCGTTGATCGCCTCGTAGCTGTTCGCCGGCAGCCACTCGCGGTAGGCGCGCTCGGCCTCGCTGGAGTAGATCGCCGGGAGCGGCGAGGGGATCCATCCCGACTCGAGGGTGTTCGACGAGTAGGCGCGCGAACCGCAGGGCTCGATGCCGAACTCGCGACCGGCCTCGAGGATGGCGTCACGGATCTTGCCGTGCTGCTCGTACGGACCCCAGATCTCGAGCCCGGGGGCGCCGGCCATGCCGTGACGCAGGGTGCGCACCTGCTCCCCGGCGATGGTCATGTAGCCCATGTGGAAGAACTTCACCTTCTCGACAGGGCCGCCGGCGAGCTTCTCGATGATCGCCCAGGCGTTCGGGCCCTGGATCTGGAAGCGGTAGTACTCCCGATGCACGGCCTGCCCGTAGGGGCGCGAGGGGGAGCGGTCGTCGTAGCGGAACTCGACGTCGTAGCCGCCGGTCTCGGCGTGGAACTGCAGCCAGTTCGCACCGGGCGCGCGGCCGACGTACACGTAGTCGTTCTCGGCCTCGTGGAACAGGATGCCGTCACCGATGACGCCGCCGTTGGAGGCGGTCGGGACGAACTGCTTCGCGGTGTTGACGGGGAAGTTCGCGAAGCTGTTGATGCCGGTGTCGCTGAGCAGCCTGAGCGCGTCCGGACCCGACACGAAGAAGTTCACCATGTGGTGGGTCTGGTCATACAGCACGGCGGTCTCGCGCCATGCCTTCTGCTCGCGGCGCCAGTTCGAGAACTCGGCGGGGACGACCGGGTAGATGTAGGTTCCGAGCTGCGAATCGCGCAGCATGCGGACGGTGTCGCCCTTCTCGTCCAGCAGCTCTTGCAGGTTGTTGGCCATGGAGTGTTTCCTCGACTTCCTTGTCCGGGTGGTGTCAGCGAGATCGTACGGTCTATATTTACCTATGTCCAGAGGTATTTCCGCATCAACAGGATTGTAGGCACAATCGTGAGCACTGCTCCTGTGAGTGAGGGCGCCGAGCCATGAGCACCGCTGCCGGCATCCGGTGCATGCTCATGCGGGGCGGAACCTCCAAGGGTGCATACTTTCTCGCCGAGGACCTCCCCACCGATCCCGCAGAACGGGACGACCTGTTGCTTCGCGTGCTGGGCAGTCCGGACCCTCGCCAGATCGATGGCCTGGGCGGCGGTCATCCCACGACCAGCAAGGTTGCCATCGTGTCTGGCTCCGCCGATGCCGCTGCCGACGTCGACTACCTGTTCCTTCAGATCGGTGTCGATGACGCGAGCGTGAGCACCGCACAGACGTGCGGCAATCTGCTCGCCGGGGTCGGGCCGTTCGCGATCGAGCGCGGACTCATCGCTGCCGAGGACGGATGGACGCCGCTGCGGATCCGGATGCGCAACACCGGCGGTATCGCCACGACGCGCATCCGCACGCCAGGAAGGGCGGTGGACTACGACGGGGACGCGGCGATCGACGGTGTGCCGGGGCGGGCAGCGGCGGTGGACCTCGAGATCGGGGCGGGAGCGCCACTTCTTCCGACCGGCACGGTGACCGACGAGATCGACGGGCACACCGTGACGCTCGTGGACAACGGGATGCCGGTCGTGCTGATGCGCGCCGAGGAGTTCGGCGTCGCGGGACACGAGACTCCGGCCGAGCTCGAGGCGCGCGCAGACCTCGCCGCCCGGGTCGAGTCCCTGAGACTCGCCGCGGGGCCGTTGATGGGGTTCGGTGACGTCGCGGCGCAGACCGTTCCCCAGATGTTCTTGCTGTCGCCGCCGCGTCACGGCGGAGTCATCAGCACCCGTGCGTTCGTGCCGACCACGGTTCACCCGTCTATCGGGGTCCTCATGGCTGCCTCCGTCGCGGCCGGCATCCGTCTTCCCGGTGCGGTGGGAGCCGACATCGCCGAGGACCCGGATGCCGACCCCTGCCTCATCGAGCACCCCGGCGGGATCTTCCCCGCGAGGGTGAGCGTCGAGCATCGCGCAGACGGACAGTGGTATGGCACATCCATGTCCGCGCGTACCGCCCGCAAGATCTTCGACGGGTTCGTCTTTCCCAGACCCCGTCGGTGAAGGCACGACCCATCCGCCAGCACCATCCACCGTCAGAGAGGACGCACCATGGCCATCACGGAGAACTTCGACCTCGCCCACCTCGGAGCGGTCGAGTTGTTCACGCCGAAATTCGACGAGAGTCTGCACTTCTTCCGTGACATCTGCGCGATGCGCGAGGTCGCCCGGATCGGGGACTCTGCGTATCTGCGCTGCTGGGACGAGTATCAGCTCTACACGCTCAAGCTCACGGCGTCCGACACCAACGGCGTCGGACGGAGCCTCTACCGCACCACGAGTGAAGAGGCGCTGCAGCGGCGGGTTGCCGCGATCGAGAAGGCGGGGCTCGGGCACGGGTGGCGAGAACCCGAGGTCGGCGTCGGGCGCTCCTACGAGTTCGAGGACCCGGATGGGCACCTCATGGCGTTGTACTTCGACACGGAGCACTATGTGCCCGACGACCAGGACCGCCCCGCTCTGAAGAACCAGGCGTCGGCCTACCCCGGTCGCGGCATCAACGCGCGCCGGATGGATCACATCAACTACCTCGCGAGCGACGTGAACGCTGCCGGTGAGTTCTGGCGCGACGTCATGATGTCACGGGAGTCCGAGCGGGTGAAGCTGGACGCAGGAGGCTACGGGGCCTGGTGGTTCCGGTTCCACCAGAAGTCGTATGACGTCGTGTACTCGGCGGACTGGACGGGCCAGCGGGGGAGGTTCCACCACTTCGCGATCGCCCCGGACTCGCGCGAGGACATCCTGAAGGCTGCCGACATCTGCCTCGAGAACGGCATCTACATCGAGTACGGGCCGTACAAGCACGCGATCAACCAGACCTTCTTCCTGTACGTCTGGGAGCCCGGCGGGAACCGGATCGAGTTTGCGACGGCGCAGGGGCGCCTGATCCTCGACCCCGACTGGCCGGTCGTGGAGTGGAGCGAGGCCGAGCGCAAGAAGGGCCAGGCGTGGGGGATGAAGACGATCCCCACCTTCCACACGCACGGCACCCCCTACGTCGAGGACCAGGAGGAGATCGACCGCGCGGCTCTCGAGGGTCGTCCCTACGTCAAGCCAGGGCAGCGCTGACCGGTCGGCACTGCTGACCGGTCAGCCCCAGACGGTTGCGGCGGTGTCGACGACGAGGCGGATCTTGGCCCACTGCTCGTCTTCGGTGAGGAGGTTTCCTTCCTCGGTCGACGCGAAGCCGCACTGCGGGCTGAGAGCGAGCTGGTCCAGCGGTGCGAACTGGGCGGCCTCACGGATGCGTGCGCGCAGCAGATCGGCATCCTCGAGCTCTCCCGACTTGGTGGTCACAAGACCGAGCACGACACGCTTGTGCCCCTGAGGAAGGAAGCGCAGCGGTTCGAACCCACCCGCGCGATCGCTGTCGTACTCGAGGAAGTAGCCGTCGTAGTTCGTGTCGGCAAGCAGGTGCTTCGCGACGGGCTCGTAGCCGCCTGACGAGATCCACGTCGACCGGAAGTTCCCGCGACAGACGTGGGTCGTGATCGTCATGTCGGCGGGCTTTGCGTCGAGAATCGCATTCAGCATCGCCGAATACCGCTCGCCGATCCCCTCGGTACGGATGCCGCGCGCCGCCGCCTTCTCGAGCTCTTCCGTCGAGCACAGATACGCCCAGGCGGTGTCGTCGAACTGCAGATAGCGGCATCCGGCGTCGTAGAAGGCCTGCACCGCGTCACGGTAGGCCTGCACGAGGTCGGGAACGATCGCGTCGCGGTCGGCGTAGGTCGCCGCGTCGATGTTGGCGGGTTCGAGGCGGAAATCGAACACCGTCGGGGCGGGGATGGTGAACTTGGGTGTCGCGCCGGTGGCGGCGGTCGCCTCGGCCAGCGCGCGGAAGTGAGCCAAGAACGGGTGCGTGTCCGCGAAACCGATGCGCCCGGTCACCTGGAGGCCGCGGGGCCGGGTCTGCACACCCTGGAACTGGATGCCGTGGTCGAGTTCCACGACCTCGACGCCCTCGAGCATGCCGAAGAAGTCGAAGTGCCACCACGATCGACGGAATTCGCCGTCGGTCGCGAGCTTCAGCCCGTTCTGTGCTTCCTTGCGCACGAGGTCGGCGATCTGGGCGTCCTCGACCGCGCGAAGCGCGGTGTCATCGATCTCTCCGGCCGCCCGCGCGGCGCGCGCCTCGGCCAACGCGGCGGGTCGAAGGAAGCTGCCGACGATGTCGGCGCGGTACGGAAGCTGTGTATCGGTCACACCGGGATGCTACTCCCGAGGCCCGTCTGGCGCTGATCGGGGGGCCTCGGGCCGGCAGGCGGGACCGTGTCATCGGTTGTCGGCGATCGCTCGTACAGTAGGACGGTGCCAGAGCCTGTGATCTCCGCGAACAACCTCGTCAAGGCCTACAAGATCGCGGGCAAGGATGACTTCCTGGCCGTGAACGGGCTGTCGTTCGAGGTTGCCCCCGGCGAGTCCTTCGGGCTGTTGGGACCCAACGGTGCCGGGAAGTCCACGACGATGAAAATGATCGGTGCGGTCTCGACCCGCACGAGCGGCGACCTGACCATCCTCGGCCTGGATCCCGACCAGTATGGCCCCGAGATCCGTTCGCGACTGGGTGTCGTGCCGCAGCAGGACAACCTCGATGGGGAACTCAACGCCCGCGAGAACCTCTTCATCTATGGCCGTTACTTCGGACTGCCCGGCAAGGTGTGTTCCCAGAAGGCTGACGAGCTGCTGGCGTTCGCAGCGCTCGAAGACAAGGCCAAGAGCAAGGTCGACCAGCTCTCCGGGGGCATGAAGCGCCGGCTCACCATCGCCCGCGGCCTGATCAACGATCCCCGCATCCTGCTTCTGGACGAGCCGACGACAGGCTTGGACCCGCAAGCCCGACACGTGCTGTGGGATCGGCTCTTCCGCCTCAAGGAGCGGGGAACGACGCTCGTGCTCACGACCCATTACATGGACGAGGCCGAGCAGCTATGCGACAGGCTCATCGTGGTCGACAAGGGCCAGATCATGGCCGAGGGGACTCCGGCATCCCTCATCAGAGAGCACTCCAGTCGTGAGGTGCTCGAGGTGCGTTTCGGGTCGGATCGCAATGAGCAGGTGGCGCCGCAGCTCGAGGGGATCGGCGACCGTGTCGAGGTGCTTCCCGACCGCATCCTCGTCTACGCGCACGATGGCGAGCAGGCTCTCGAACGGGTAACGGCCGCGGGCCTGCAGCCGCTGACCTCGCTCGTGCGTCGGTCGAGCCTCGAGGATGTCTTCCTGCGCCTGACCGGAAGGTCGCTGATCGAATGAGCACGCCCCTTCCGGATGCGCGCACTCAGCCCTCGCTCGACGAGCTGCGCGCCGAAGCGCTCGCGTGGGGGCGTAAGCCTCGTCGACGGGGCTCGTGGTACGTCGCCGAGCACATGGTGCGCGCGATGCGCGCCTACGGGTGGACCATTGTCGTCGGGGCGCTGGGGCAACCCATCCTGTATCTGCTCGGACTGGTGCTCGGACTTGCCGTGCTCCTCGACGGGACGATCGAGGTGCACGGCGAGCAGGTCCGTTACCTCGTGTTCGTCGCCCCGGCGCTACTCATGACCGCGGCGATCGGAGTGGCCACCGAAGAGTTCACCTATCCGGTGATGTCGGGGTTCAAGTGGCGCCGCTACTTCTACGGGTTCAATGCGTCCGCGCTGTCGAGCCCGCAGATCGCGAACGGGGTGATCCTCGGCGCCTCGGCCCGGATGCTGATCGCCGTCGTCGCCTACTACGTCTTCATCGTCCTGTTCGGTGCGGTCCCCGACCCTGCTACCGGCTGGGTAGCGATGTTCGTCGGTCTCCTTGCAGGCCTCGCGTTCGGCGTGCCTCTGATGGCGTATGCGGCGTCGATCCAGGACGACAAGGGGCAGTTCGCACTCGTGCAGCGCTTCCTGTTCGTGCCGATGTTCCTGTTCTCGGGTACCTTCTACCCGCTCGAGAGTCTTCCCATCTGGCTGCAGTGGATCGGCTGGATCTCGCCCCTCTGGCACGCGTCCGAGCTCGGCCGGATGGCAACGTACGGATCACCGGGTGGTCCCGGCGCTGCCGCGATCCACCTCGCGTATCTGGTGGTCCTCACCGTCGTCGGCTACGCGTTTGCGCGCCGCACCTTCACGCGGAGGCTCGCAAAATGACCGCGCTGGTATCGGAGACCGAACCTCGCCGCAGCGGGAGCGTCCGTGCGCTGTGGTCGGGTAACCCCTGGGCCGTCGTGCAGCGGGGGCTCATCGCGGCGCGGTCATCGAGCTGGGTCGTCGTGCTCTCGGGCTTCTTCGAGCCCGTCTTTTACCTCGCCTCGCTCGGCATCGGCCTGGGAAGCCTCATCGAGGATGTCGAGACGTCCTCGGGGCTGGTGGTCTCCTACGCGGCCTTCATCGCGCCCGCACTGTTGGCCGTGTCGGCGATGAACGGCGCCATCTACGACTCCACGTGGAACGTTTTCTTCAAGCTCAATTACGGCAAGCTCTACGAGGGGCAGCTGTCGACATCCCTCGGGCCTCTGGATGTCGCCCTCGGCGAGATTCTCTACGCCCTGCTGCGCGGACTCGTGTACGCCACCGGGTTCATGATCATCATGCAGATCGCGGGCTTGAACCTCGCGCCCACGGCGATCCTCGCGCTTCCCGCGGTCGTGCTGATCGCCTTCGGATTCGCGAGCCTCGGGATGGCGGTCACGAGCTACATGAAGACCTTCCAGCACATGGACTGGATCAACATGGTGCTGCTGCCGATGTTCCTCTTCTCGGCGACCTTCTATCCGATCACCGTGTACCCGGAAGCGGTGCAGGCGATCGTCATGGCGCTGCCCCTCTGGCACGGGGTGGAGCTCATTCGCGGCCTCACCACCGGGGCGCTGTCGATCGCGATGCTCGGTCACGTCCTCTACTACGTGGTCATGATCGCCGTCGGCCTCGTCTTCACGACCACGCGACTGCGTAAGCTCTTCTTGGACTGAGGCGACAGCGCCCCGAGGTCGAGGCTCGCATTAGAGCGAGACGGTCTCGCCCGCCCCGATCTCGTCGTAGTCCACGTCCTTTGTCTCGGGGGACAAGAGCAGGGCGATGAAGGTGAGCGCGGCCATCACCGAGAGATAGACGCCCACGAGCCAGGGACTCCCGTCGGCGGCTGCCCACAGCGCGACGGCGACCAGGGGAGCAAGTGCCGCGCCCAGGATCGACGAGACGTTGTACGAGATGGCAGAGCCGGTATAGCGGACCTCCGTGGGGAACAGTTCGGGCAGCACCGCACCCATCGGGCCGAATGTCGATCCCATGAGCACGAACCCGAACACGAGGAACGCCTGCACGAGCGCGCCCGTGAACTTCGGATCGGCCTGGGGGAGCAGGAACACGGTGAACGTGAAGCCGAACACGATGATCGCCGCCGTCACCCACAGCAGCAGGCGCCGCCTGCCGATCGCGTCGGCTACGGGTCCCGACAGCAGCGTGAAGATCCCGAAGAAGACGACGCCGATGATCTGCATCAACACGAAGTCGGTGTACCCGAAACCGAGGCCCGGAACATAGGTGGCCGGGTCGAAGGGAGTCCCGGCTGCCTCCGCGGCGGCCTGCGCGGCATCCGTTGTCGCCTTCGTGCCGTACGAGAGCGTGAAGCTCGTCATCAGATAGAACAGCACGTAGGTGGCCAGCATGATGAAGGTGCCGAGGATCAGCTGCCACCAGTAGCGACGCAGCGCGAGCCCGAGCGGGAACTTTCGGAGCGTCCCCTTCTTCTCGGCCCGCGTGAACGAGTCGGACTCGACCAGGCGCAGACGCACCCACAGGCCGACGATCACCATGACCGCCGAGAACAGGAACGGGATGCGCCATCCCCAGGCCAGGAACGCGTCCGAGGCCTGAGCGGTGCCATCCGGGTGGGGGAGAGCAAAGTTGATCGCCAGGAAGATGCCGTTGGCGATGATGAAGCCGATCGGAGCTCCCAGCTGCGGGAACGTGCCGTACCACGCGCGTTTGCCCGCCGGCGCGTTCTCGGTGGCCACGAGCGCGGCCCCTGACCACTCACCGCCGAGCGCGAACCCCTGCGCGAGGCGCAGCACGAGCAGGAACACCGCAGCCCACACGCCGATCTCGTTCACGGTGGGGAGCAAGCCGATCACGAAGGTCGCGATCCCCATCGTGAGCAGCGACGTGACCAGGGTCGCCTTGCGGCCGAACCGGTCGCCGAAGTGACCGAAGACGACGGCGCCCAGTGGCCGGGCGACCATCGCGGCGCCGAAGACCGCGAAGGATGCCAACAGCGACGTCGTCTCGTTCCCCGTCGGGAAGAACAGGGCGGGGAAGACGAGTACCGCCGCCGTTGCATAGACGTAAAAGTCGTAGAACTCGATCGTCGTGCCGACAAGGCTTGCCGTGATGACACGGCTTCGCGGATTGGCGGGCGCGGGAAGAGCAGCGGGTGCGGAGGTCATGCGGGCCTGTCGACGCGGCGGACGAGAGCGGCGCCTGTGCCTCCGGCGCCGCCTAGCGCCAGAGTGTGGCGATGGCCGCGTTCGCGAAGGTCAGAATGCCGACCGCCCAGAATACACCGGCAGGTGCCGAGCCGTTCCGCTTGGTGCGGGCGGACCCGATGCCCAAGAGGGCCCCGATGATGAGCAGGATGACGAGCTTCGTGCCGATCTTCGCATAGTTGAACTCGACCCCTTCGGGCACCCCCCACGGCGCTGCCAACGCGAGGCCTGCGACCGCTGCGATCAGCAGTCCCCAGTTCATGACCGCCGTCACAGCCCCGGTACGGCGCACCGCCTCGACAACCCACGCGCCGAACAGGATCGCGAAGCCCGAGAGGTGGACGAGAAGGACGACGTGACGAAGAATCTCCATGTCGTCAGCGTACCTTATGGGTGGCTGAAGGTGGAGGGTCGATCAGGCTCGAAGGCTGCGAAGGGCGAGAGCTGTCCGCAGGGCGGCATCCGCGGCCTCGAACCCCTTGTCCTCCGACGACCCGGGAAGGCCGGCGCGGTCCAGGCCCTGCGCTTCGTCGTCAAGGGTGAGCACACCGAACCCGACGGGCTTTCCCGTGTCCAACGCCACGCGGGTCAGGCCGTCGGTGGCCGCCGACGAGACGAACTCGAAGTGCGGAGTCCCGCCGCGGATGATCACCCCGAGGGCGACGACGGCGTCCGCGCCGGCCTCGAGTGCCGCCTTCGCCACGACCGGGAGCTCGAACGAGCCCGGCACGCTCACGACACGGTACTGCGCACCGGCGGCCTCGATCGCGCGACGGGCGCCGTCGAGCAGTCCGTTGGCGATCGTCTCGTGCCACTGTCCTGCGACGACGACGACGTTCAGCTCCGAGCCGTCGATCCTCTCCCGCTCGGGTGAGCCCTTGCCGCTCATGCGTCGGTCCTCTCCGTTGCTACGCCTACTCCGAGGGCCCGATCCAGGTCGTCGAGCGCGATGGTGTGGCCCATGCGCTCGGCCTTGGTGGCAAGGTACTGGTGGTTGTTGGGGCCGACCCCCACCAGCAGCGGCACCTGTTCGACGATGTCGAGCCCGAGCTCTCGCAACTGCGCGACTTTGTCGCCGTTGTTGGTCAGGAGCCGCATCCGTTCGATGCCCAGGTCTCCCAGGATGCCGGCTGCAGCAGCATAGTCCCGGGCATCGGCGGGCAGCCCGAGAGCGAGGTTGGCATCGACGGTGTCGAGCCCGCGCTCCTGGAGGCTGTAGGCGCGGAGCTTGTTGATCAGGCCGATTCCGCGTCCCTCGTGTCCGCGCATGTAGATGACCACGCCGCCGTGCTGCGCGATCGCGTCGAGCGCGGCGTCCAACTGCGGGCCGCATTCGCACTTCAGCGAACCGAACGCCTCTCCGGTGAGACACTCCGAATGCACCCGCACCAGCGGCGCGTCCTCGGTCAGGTCGCCGGCGACGACCGCGATGTGGTCGGTGCCCGTGATCCGATCCTTGTACGCCAGGAAGCGGAACACCCCGTGGGCCGTCGGCACGGACGCTTCTGCACGAAGACTCACTCGGCGATGGTGCACGTCGCGCGGGGCAGCGTCTCGAGGCTCGTGCTCGTCCAGGTGTGCGATGAGCTGTTCGATCGTGATGACCGGCACGCCATCGCGCGCACCGAGCTCCAACAGCCCCGGCATCCGCATCATCGAGCCGTCTTCGGCGACGACCTCTGCGATCGCTCCGACCGGCTGCAGACCCGCCAGCCGCATGAGCTCGACCGCTGCCTCGGTGTGTCCCGCTCGCTCCCGTACGCCGCCCTCGACGGCGCGCAGCGGGAGCACGTGACCGGGGCGGATGACGCTCGTAGGAGTGGAAGCGGGGTCGGCGAGGACATTCAGTGTGTGTGCACGGTCGCTCGCGCTGATGCCGGTCGAGTCGCGGTCCGCGGCGTCCACCGTCACGGTGTAGGCGGTGCCGCGCGCATCCTCGTTGACAGCGACCATCGGCGGAAGGTCGAGACGGTCGGCCCACTCGGCGGGCATCGGCGCGCACAGCAGTCCGCTTGACCAGCGGATCGTCCACGCCACGGCCTCGGGGGTCGCGAGCTGTGCTGACAGCACGACGTCGCCCTCGTTCTCGCGGTTCTCGTCGTCGGCGACGATGATCGGTCGTCCGGCGCGCAGCGCGTCGAGCGCTTCGGTGATGGGGGCAAGGCTCACTGCGAGCCTCCTTCGGTCGGGGCGGCCGCAGCCGCCGGGGGGAACGCCAGCAGGCGCTGAACGTGACGGGCGAGGATGTCGGTTTCGAGGTTGACGGGCGCGCCCGGCTCGAGAGCGTCGAAAGTGGTCGCCTCGAGGGTTTCGGGGATGAGCGAGACCTCGAACCAGGGCTCGGTGGCGGCGGGTTCGCTCACGGCGCTGACGGTCAAGGACACGCCGTCCATCGCGATCGATCCCTTGTCGACGACCAGCGGCGCCAGGTGCCGGGGGATCGCGACGCGGATGACCCGCCACTGGTCGCCGGGTCGAACCTCGACGACGGTCCCCGTGCCGTCGATGTGCCCCTGCACGATATGTCCGCCCAGGCGCCCGCCGGCGGCGGTAGCGCGTTCGAGGTTGACGAGGCGATCGACCGAGACATCCGCGAGGGTCGACATGTCGAGGGTTTGGCGCATGACGTCGGCCGTGAATCCGTCGCCGTCGCGGGCGACGACCGTCAGACACACCCCGCTGACGGCGATGGAATCGCCGTGTGCGGCATCCGACACGGACCGCGGCGCGTGAATCGTCAACCGGATGCCGTCGCCCGACGGCTCGACGGCGGTAACACGGCCGATCTCTTCAACGAGTCCTGTGAACATGGGGGGCTCCTGACTACACGGGCGACGCGTCAGCGTTGTCGGCGGTGAGGTGGGGGTCGCCGGTGGCGACGGAAGGGGATTGGGTGTGCTCGGCGGATGCGCGGGGGCGCGCGACAAGCAACACGTCATCACCGAGCCGCTCGAGCGCGGTCAGTTCGAGCCGGTGAGCCTCGGCGAGGGTCGTGACGCCGATGTCGGTCACGGCCGGCCGGTCGCCGTCCGGGCCGGAGCCGATCAGAACCGGCGCCACATACGCCAGCACCTCGTCGACCAGTCCGGCGCGCAGGAAGGATGCCGCAACCGTCGGCCCGCCCTCCACGAACACGCGCTGGATGCCGAGATCCCGCAGCTCGTTCAACACCACCGTGAGGTCGGTTCCCTGCCGCTGGATGAGGGTCCTGGGGTGCCGGCGCACCTGCGCGGCATCCGGAACCGGGCGCCGGCCGAGGACGACCGGCAGAGGCTGCTGCGACAGCGGCTGCCCCGCGGGGCCCCGAGCGGTCAGCGCCGGGTCATCGGCCAGCACTGTGCCGATGCCGACCACGATGGCATCGGCATCCGATCGCCGCCGGTGCACGTCCGCGCGTGCCTCAGGGCCGGTGATCCACATGCTCGTCCCGTCGGCGGCAGCGGCACGACCATCGATGCTCTGCGCCCACTTCACCGTGACGTGGGGTCTGCCCAGCCGCTGCACGGTCAGCCAGGTCTCGAGCAGTTCGGTGCCTTCGTCCCGCATCAGGCCGGCTTCGACCGTGACACCGGCTGCGGCGAGACGTTCGGCGCCGCCGCCCGAGACGGCGCCGGGGTCATCGACCGCGTAGATCACCCGCGCGACGCCGGCATCGATGAGAGCCTGTGCGCACGGGCCGGTACGGCCGGTGTGGTTGCAGGGTTCGAGGGTGACAACGGCTGTGGCGCCGCGGAGCTGGTCGGAAGACAACTGCGAGATCGCGTCGACCTCGGCGTGGGCTGTTCCGACGCCGCGGTGCCAGCCCTCGGCGAGAACCTCGCCGCCGGGGGACAGGATGACGGCCCCGACCTGGGGGTTCACCCCCCGCGGACCGCGCAGGGCGGCGCTCAGCGCGCGTTTCATCGCGGCTGTCTCGCTTGCGCTGTGACTCACTGCCCACTCCGGTCGGGTACGCCGGGGCAGGGAAGGCGGCGACGCCGCGGCGTCACCTGTGCTGCCTCCCATCCGGACTGACGACGCTTTCGCATCGCATCACCGTCGGTTCCGGAATTTCACCGGATCAACCGCTGCGGCGTTCTCTCGAACACGGATGCAGCGGGTCGCGGACTGTCACCGCCGGTTCGGATTCTCACCGACCCCGGAGCACGTTCATTGCTCTCGAGTGTAGTCAACGCGGTGCGTGCGCGTTCATTCCCGTTCCGTTACGCCGCCTCGCGCCCGTCGACCATGGCGCGAGCGGTGCGTTCGTCGATGACCAGATCCGTGATCAGGCCCGCGGCCAGCGCGCCGCGCAGGCTCGGGATCTTGGCCTCACCGGTCACGATGCAGCAGCGCCGCGGTACTGCGCGAAGCAGATCGAAGGACGGGCCCGATCCGCGGTCATTCAACGCGATCCCCTCGGTCGAGCCGTTCGCCCGATAGAACACCGTTGCGACGTCGCCGACCACACGCTCCGCCTTCAGTTGCTCGAGGTCGGCGGGTTCGAGGTAGTCGCCGGCGTGGACGCGGCTGGGAACCTCGGCCCGGAATGCTCCCACGCTGAACAGCACGAGACCCATGCGACTCTGGATGTCGAGGATGCGTCGCGTGCTGCGCTCTCGCCAGAGCGCGCGTCGCGTCTCGGGGTCGTCGAAGAACGCGGGGACAGGGAACTGCTCGGCATCCCCGCCGTACGCGGTGCTGAATCTGCTGAGCAGTTCGCTCGCATACGTGATGCCGGACGTCTTGACGTTCCCCGAGCCGTTCAGCTGTACAAACGTCGTGCCGTGCACGCGCTTAGGAGTCAGGCGGCGCGCTACCGCCGCAAGCGTCGATCCCCAGGCGATGCCGACGACCAGATCCGAGACGATCAGCTCGTCGAGCAGCTGTGCTGCCCCCTGCGCGACGCGGTCGAGACGCTCGAGATCGCTCACCGACTCGGGCACGGGAATGACCTGTGCGTGCACCCCGAACTGGCGCCGCAGCTGCGTCTCGACGAGTCCGGGGGCATCAAGGGGTGAACGCACGCGCACCTCGACGATGCCCTCGGCGCGGGCGAACGACAGCAGCCGCGACACCGTCGAGCGGGACGTTCCCAGTTCGGCGGCGATGGCGTCCATGGTGCGCAGCTGGACGTAGTAGAGATGGGCGGCAGTCAGTGCCCGTCGCAGGTGGGTCGAGTCGTCGGTCACGCAGACAGTGTGCACGTATGTGCATTGGGTCTGCAACTTCGATCAACCGTGGGACGATGGGGAACACGCGGGAAGTCCCCGAGCGAGGAAGGACACGAATCGATGAGCGCCGTCGAACGAGACACCGTCGAACGAGGCACCGTCACCCAGTTGAGCGATCGGCCGCAGGCCGACGTTCTCATCGTCGGCGGTGGGGTCAACGGGCTCGCGACATTTCGAGACCTCGCGCTCCAAGGCGTGGATGTCGCGCTCGTCGAACGCGGTGACTTCGTCAGCGGTGCATCCGCAGCGTCCTCGCACATGATCCACGGTGGCGTTCGGTACCTCGAAAACGGGGAGTTCCGTCTCGTCCACGAGGCGGTCACCGAGCGCAATGACCTGCTGGCCACCGCTCCCCATTACGTGCGACCGCTGCAGACCACGATCCCGATCTTCTCCACGTTCTCTGGGGTGTTTTCGGCGCCCCTGCGCTTCCTGCGTCACGGCGCGGGAAAGCACGTCGAGCGCGGCGCCGCGCTGATCAAGATCGGTCTCACGATCTACGACTCGTTCTCGCGCGGTGGTGGCCGCGTTCCCCGCCACACCTTCCGCGGACGCACCGCATCACTGCGCGCTCTTCCCGCGATGAACGAGACCGTCAAGTACACAGCGACCTACTGGGACGCATCGGTGCAAGATCCTGAGCGCCTCGCGCTCGATCTGCTGCGTGACGGACGCGCCGCCGGGGCAGACCGTGCCCGTGCCGCGAACTACGTCGAAGTCGTGGGGGCAGCGGATGGCGCGATCACTCTTCGCGACACCGAGACAGGCACCGAGTTCGGCTTCCGCGCGGCGGTCGTGATCAACGCATCCGGGCCGTGGACCGACCTCACCAACCGCGCACTCGGCGCCCCGACCAGCTTCATGGGCGGAACCAAGGGTTCGCACATCGTCCTCGACAACCCCGAGCTGCTGGCCGCGACGGCTGGGCGCGAGATCTTCTTCGAACACCGCGACGGTCGCATCGTCCTCATCTACCCGCTCAAGGGACGCGTCCTCGTCGGCACCACCGACCTTGAGCACGACATGGCGGAGCCCGCAGTGTGCACCGAGCCCGAGGTCGACTACTTCATCGACCTCATCGGGCACGTCTTCCCCGACATCACGGTCGACCGCTCGCAGATCGTCTACCGCTTCTCGGGCGTACGTCCGCTGCCCGGTCACGGCGACCTCGCTCCCGGCTTCGTCTCCCGCGACTACCGCCTCGAGACAGAGCGCCTCCCCGGGTCGGCGGACACGATGGTGATCAGCCTCGTCGGCGGCAAATGGACGACTTTCCGTGCCTCCGCCGCCCACCTCACCGATGACGCCCTCGCGTTGCTCGCTCGACCCCGAGTCGTCACGACCCATGGCCGCGCGATCGGTGGCGGAGCCGGGTACCCGATCACCGAGCGGGCACGGCATCAGTGGGTGGCCGAGAATCGTCGCGGGCTCTCCAAGGATGCCGCTGCCGCTCTCCTGGAACGGTACGGAACGACCGCTCGCGAGATCATCGCGTTCGTCGACGAGGATGCCGAGGACCGGCCGCTCAGCGCCCTCCCCTCCTACAGCACGGGCGAGCTGCGCTACCTGGCGGGCGCAGAGGATGTCGTACACCTCGCTGACCTGCTCCTGCGCCGCACGAGCATCGCGTTCCGTGGCGAGGCGACGCCCGAGGTCGTCGCCGAGATCGCCGAGGCCGTCGCCCCCGTGCTCGGGTGGGACAAGCAGGACATCGCGGCGGAGGTCGCTGCGGGCCTTGCCGCTGTCCACGCCGCCGATCCGACGTGGCTACCGGTGCCTGCACCGGTAGCCTGAGCGGCGCGACATCCATCGTCTGGAGGCGTTCATCACTTCGGGAGGCATCGTGGCCGAACACGTCCTGGCCATTGACCAAGGCACCACCTCGACGCGGGCGATCGTTTTCGATCGTGCCGGCACCGTGGTTGCAACGGCCCAGCGGGAGCACGAGCAGATCTTTCCGCGGGCAGGGTGGGTCGAACACGACCCGATGGAGATCTGGACCAACACCGAGTGGGTGATCTCCGCCGTCCTCGGCAAGGCTCACCTGCAGGCATCCGGTATCGCCGCTGCAGGTGTCACGAACCAGCGCGAGACCGCGATCGTGTGGGACCGCCGCACCGGCCAACCCATCTTCAACGCGATCGTGTGGCAGGACACGCGTACGCAGCCGCGTCTGGATGCCCTTACCCGTGACGGCGCCGGAGACCGCGTCACCGAGGTGACGGGTCTGCCGCTTGCCACCTACTTCTCGGCATCCAAGGTCGCGTGGATCCTCGATCACGTGCCGGGGGCGCGGGCGGATGCCGAAGCCGGCCATCTGCTGTTCGGCACGCCCGATTCGTGGGTGGTCTGGAACCTCACCGGCGGCACCAGCGGCGGGGCGCACGTGACCGATGTCACCAACGCGAGCCGCACGCTGCTCATGGACCTGCAGACGCTGGACTGGTCGGACGAGATGCTCGCGCTGTGGAACATCCCGCGCTCGATGATGCCCGAGATCCGATCGTCGTCGGATGTCGTGGGAGAGCTCGCACTTCCGGGCACCGCCCGCGAACTACCGATCGCCGGCATCCTCGGCGACCAGCAGGCCGCCACCTTCGGGCAGGCTGCCTTCGGCGTGGGGGACTCCAAGAACACGTACGGCACCGGCAACTTCTTGCTGGTGGGAACCGGGACTGAGATCGTCCGGTCTCGTCACGGACTCATCACCACCGTCGCGTATCGGCTCGGCGATGCGCCGGCTCACTACGCGCTCGAGGGGTCGATCGCCGTCACCGGATCGCTCGTGCAGTGGCTGCGTGACAACCTCGGCATCATCGATCGCGCGCAGGACGTCGAGACCCTCGCGATGACCGTCGAGAACGCGGGTGGCGCCTACTTCGTGCCCGCCTTCTCAGGCCTGTTCGCCCCATACTGGCGGCCCGACGCGCGCGGCGCGATCGTGGGCCTTACCCGGTACGTCACACGCGCGCACATCGCTCGTGCCGCTCTCGAATCGACGGCGTTTCAGACCCGTGACGTGATCGAGGCGGTCGTCGGGGACGCCGGCCGCGACCTCTCGGAACTCCGCGTCGACGGGGGGATGACCAAGAACGACCTGCTCATGCAGTTCCAGGCTGACATCCTCGGCATCCCGGTCGTGCGCCCGCGCGTCGTCGAAACGACGGCTCTTGGCGCAGCCTACGCTGCGGGTCTCGCGGTCGGTGTCTGGTCGGGGCTGGACGAGTTGCGCGAGCACTGGCAGGTCGATCGCCGGTTCGAACCGGCGATGTCGGACGAGGAACGCGCTCGCCGGTATCGGCTGTGGAAGAAGGCCGTCACGAAGTCCCTTGACTGGGTGGACGACGACGCTCGGACGCTCATGGATACGCTCGGCGACTAGCTCGTTCGCGCGGGGCCGCCGCGTGGGGCCGCTACGCGAACTGCCCAGCGCGGGGACATGCCCTCGCCGGCTGCGCCGGCTCCCGCCAGACCCGGTGCCAGCCCCGCGCTGGGCAGTTCGCTTCGCTCCTGCGTAGCATGTCGCCAAGACCGCTGCGCCGCGTGCGGCCGCTGCGCCTGTGCTGCGTGGGCCGCTACGCGAACTGCCCAGGGCGGGGACATGCCCTCGCCGGCTGCGCCGGCTCCCGCCAGACCCGGTGCCAGCCCCGCGCTGGGCAGTTCGCTTCGCTCCTGCGTAGGCCAGGGGGCGGACTGGTATGCCGGGCGCCGGCTCCCGCCAGCCCCGGTCCGGGCAGTTCGCGTAGCCCCTGCGTAGGGCGCGTCTTGCGCCCGCGCTACTTCAGCAGGCGGGAGAGGCGGCGATCGGCGAGGAGCTTGCCGCCGGTCTGGCACGTCGGGCAGTACTCGAGGGAGTTGTCGGCGAAGAAGACGCTGCGCACCTCGTCGCCGCACACCGGGCATGACTCGCCGCGACGTCCGTGTACGCGCATCCCGCGGCGCTTGGCATCCTTGAGGTCTGCTGGCGGCTTGCCGGATGCCTCCGCGATCGCCTCGGCGAGGGTGTGCTGCATCGCGGTGAAAAGGGTGTCGATATCGGCGTCGGTCAGGTTCGCTGCCAGAGCATAGGGCGACATCCGTGCCGCGTGCAGGATCTCGTCGGAGTAGGCATTGCCGATGCCGGCGATGATCGACTGATCGCGCAGGACGCCCTTGATCTGGGTGCGGCGGCCCCTCAGGAGCGCGGCGAGAGCGTCACGGTCGAATCCCGGGTCCAGGGGATCGGGGCCGAGCCGTTCGATGCCGGGCACTTCTGTGGGGTGTCGCACGGCGTAGACGGCCAGCGACTTCTTCGTGCCCGCTTCGGTGAGGTCGAATCCGGAGCCATCCGAGAAGCCGACGCGCAGCGCGATCGGGGTCTTTCCGGGTCGGATGATCGTGCTTGGCAGCCGGTCGTACCAGCGGAGCCATCCCGCCTTCGCGAGGTGGAAGACGAGGTGCAGTGGGGGTGAGGTATCCGTCTGCGTCTCGATGTCGACGAACTTGCCGTGGCGTGAGACCGACATCACGGTCGTATCGACCAGCGAATCCAGCGGTGGATCATACGTCTTGAGTGCTGCGATGTTCGCGACCGTGGCGCGGGTGATGGTGAGTCCGGGCAAGCGGCCAGCAAGGTAGTCGACCAGTCCCTGCACTTCCGGCATCTCGGGCATGGCGACATCCTGTCACGGGGTGACCAGTGGCGGCAGGCCCCCATCGAGGACTGGCCAGGCAACAGGGCTGCGATCGTCGCCGGGGAGGAGCCCTGCGATCCACGCATCGTCCCGGTGCGATGGACCCGCCAGCGCCTGCCGCAGCATGCCTTCGTAGCGGAACCCTAGGGCGCGGGCGACCCGCGCGGAACCGGTGTTCCCCACGACAGCACGCCACTCGATGCGTGACAGTGACATCCCGGCACGCTCGAACCCGAAGTCGACGACGACGGCGCCTGCTTCGGTCAGCAGATGTCGCCGACGCGCCCAGGGCGACATCCAGAACCCCAGCTCTGCCGCCTCCGGGTCCCGGCGGTACAGCCCGATCATCCCCGCGAGGCGCCCCTCATGACGGATGCCCCACGTCGCCTCGCGGCCCTCGGCCCAGTGCCGCTCGACGCGCGGAATGAACTGTTCGGCGTGCTCGCGAAGATAGGGAGAGGGGACGGTGGTGTAACGCTGGATCGCCGGATCCTGGCACGCCTCGAAGATCTCATCCACGTCGGCGTCGGTCGGTGGCGAGAGCTCGCAGCGCTCGGTGCGCAGCACGACGACATCCATCGCCCCACCCTAAGCGGCTTCTCGGGACCTTCGCCTCTCGCGGCTCGGGCTCAGCACACGTAGCGTCAGAGCCATAGCGTTACGGAGCGCTCCGCGCCCCGGCGTGAGGGAGAAAGGACTCCGAGATGCGTACGTACGTTGTGACGGGTGCCGCCTCTGGTATCGGCAAGGCGACAGCGGATCTGCTCGTCGAGCGCGGGGACAGGGTGATCGGCGTGGACCTGCACGACAGCGATGTCGAGGTCGACCTGACGACAACCGAAGGCAGGGAACGGCTGGTCGTCGAGGTGGATCGTCTGTCCGGCGGCAGAATCGATGGCATCCTCGCGATCGCTGGGCTTGCCATACCCGCGCCCGCGACTGTTGGAGTCAACTACTTCGGGATGGTCGCAACGCTCGAGGGTCTGCGTCCTTTGCTGCGGGAGTCCGATGCGCCCCGAGCCGTCGGAGTCTCCTCGATGGCAAGTCTGCAGCCGTCGGACACGCGGCTTGTCGATCTGGAGCTCGCGGGGGACGAACCCGCGGCGCTCGCTCGCGCAGCTGAGCTTGCCGCCGACGCCCAGACAGGCAACCTCATCTACAGCTCGACGAAGGTCGGCTTCGCGCGATGGATTCGTCGCCACGCCGCGCTGCCGGAATGGGCCGGCGCAGGCATCCCGCTGAACGCTGTTGCTCCTGGCGTCATCCTCACGCCGATGGTCGCTCCGCTCATGGAGACCGACGAGGGTCGCTCCATGATCGAGCAGGCGGTTCCCATGCCGCTCAACGGCTTCGCAGAACCGATTGTCGTTGCCCGGCTTCTCGCGTGGCTGGCAGGGCCAGAGAACTCGCACCTGTGCGGCCAGGTGGTCTTCGTCGACGGAGGAAGCGACGTCGTGATCCGCGGCGAGAGTGTGTGGTGAGGGGTGACGGTCTGGTGATCGCTGCGCTGCGGGCTGCTCAGGCGCGGCGCAGCAGCCCGATCCGGTCGTAGACGTCGCCGAGGGTCGAGCGTGCGACGGACTCAGCGCGCGCGGCGTTCGAGGCCAGGACGCGGTCGAGTTCGGCCGGGTCATCGAGCAGCTCGAGCGCTCGGGCCCGGACCGGCTCGAACTCACTCACGACGACGTCGGCGAGACCCTTCTTGAAGTCGCCGTAGCCGCGGCCCGCGTACTCGTCTTCGATCGAGGGGATCTGCCGACCGGTGAGGGCAGCATAGATCACGAGCAGGTTCGAGACGCCGGGCTTGTTCTCGCGGTCGTATCGCACCGAGCCCTCGCTGTCGGTGACGGCGCGCATGACCTTCTTGGCGCTCTTGGCGGGCTCATCCAGAAGCCACAGCACGCCGGCATCCGACTCCGCCGACTTCGACATCTTCGCTGTCGGGTTCTGCAGATCGTAGATCCGGGCGGTGTCTTGCTGGATGACGGGCATCGGAACGCGGAAGGTCGTGCCGTACCGACCGTTGAAGCGCTCAGCGAGGTCGCGCGTGAGCTCGACGTGCTGCTTCTGGTCGTCACCGACGGGCACGATGTCGGTCTGGTACAGCAGGATGTCGGCCGCCATGAGCACCGGGTAGGTGAACAGGCCCACGGATGTGGCATCCTGCCCGTACCGCTGCGACTTGTCTTTGAACTGGGTCATCCGACCCGCCTCGCCGAAGCCGGTGAGGGTCGACAGGACCCACGCGAGTTCGGCGTGCGCGGACACGTGCGACTGCACGTACAGCGTCGACTTGGACGGCTCGATGCCCGCCGCGATGTACTGGGCCGCGGTGCGCCGGGTCTTCTCGCGCAGTTCGGCCGGATCGTTCGGCTGTGTCAAGGCATGCAGGTCGACGACGGAGAAGAACGCGTCATACGACAGCTGCAGTTCCCGCCACTGCATGAGCGCCCCGATGTAGTTTCCGACCTGGAGGGAGTCGGCGGACGGCTGCATTCCGGAGTACAGGCGGGGCTTGGTCACCCGTCAATCCTAGGGCGCCTCGTGGTGAGCGCCGCCGGCCCGGTCAGCGACCGATCGTGTAGTCGACCACGACCGGCGCATGATCGCTCCAGCGCGTGTCCCACGACGGTGCTCTATCGATCCGGTATGCCGTTACCCTCTCGGCCAGCGGAGCGGTGGCGAGGTGGTAGTCGATGCGCCATCCGGTGTCGTTGTCGAAGGCTTGTCCGCGGTTGGACCACCAGGAGTACGGTCCGTCGACCTCGCCGGCGAAGCGTCGTCCGACATCCACCCACCCGAGCCCGATACCGGTGGTTCCGTCGATGCACTCGATCTCGGCGCCCTCGGGGGCGAGGATGCGGTCGAAGTATGCGCGCTCGCGGGGGAGGAACCCGGCTTTCTTCAGGTTGCCCTTCCAGTTGCGGATGTCGAGCTGGCGGTGACCGACATTCATATCGCCCATCACCACGGCGAGCGGGGAGTGCGCGGCCAGCTGGGGGAGGCGTGCCTGCATCGCGTCCAGGAACGCGTACTTGGCGTCCTGCTTCGGGGTACCGTCCTCGCCGGAGTGGACATAGGCGCTCACCACCGTCAGGGTCTCGCCGTCGATATCGAAGTCTGCCTCGATCCACCTCCCCGACTGGTCGAGAGGCTCGGGGCCCAGCACGGTGCGGACTGCCCCCGCATCCTTCCGGCTTGCCACTGCGACACCCGATCGGCCCTTCTGGAGCGACTCGTGGTGCACGATCCGCCACCCGGGCAGCGCCGCGGTCAGCTGTTCCTCGTTTGCGCGGACCTCCTGCAGGGCCATGATGTCGACGTCTGCCTCCTCGATCCACTCGAGCATTCCCTTTCGGGTCGCGGCGCGGATGCCGTTGACGTTGACGGAGGCGATGCGGATGGTTCGTGGCACGCGCTTCAGCCTAGGCGTCGTCACCGACACGCTGCCCCGCGCTACGCTCTGAGCACCCGCAGACCGGCATCCGATTGTGAGGCGACAGTGCCACGACCGCCGCTCAGCCGCGCCTGGCGTGCTGCCGTCTTCGTGACCGGCTGGATCATCCAACTCGCCGTTGCCGCGACCGGTGTCGTCGTGATCGGTGACGATTCGATCGAAGCACTCCTGGTCTGGTGTCTCGCCGGCTCGGCGTATGCGCTGGGGGCGATGGTCGTGCTCGGCATCCTGGCGCGACGAAACGCACCGGCACCCAGCACCGTGGCGATCGAAAGGAACTGGTGGGTGAGCGTCGTGGTCGCGGCCGTCACGATTCTCCCGAGTTTCATAGGCGTCGTGGCGGCATTCACGGTCGTTGTCTACGACGACGGATCCGACTACGGGATCGTCTTCCGCCTTATCGGAGTCTGGGCGATGGTGCTCTCGTGGGGTCTGCTGCACTGGGGGTTCGCACAGTGGTACA
The DNA here is from genome assembly GCF_057706855.1 of Microbacterium sp. bgisy207. Classification (NCBI taxonomy): domain Bacteria; kingdom Bacillati; phylum Actinomycetota; class Actinomycetes; order Micrococcales; family Microbacteriaceae; genus Microbacterium; species Microbacterium sp. bgisy207. The sequence goes on along the minus strand of NZ_JBYIPB010000012.1, from coordinate 36,045 downwards.
TGTACCGCTATCGCACGGCCGAAGAACCACCGCTGCGATTCCCGAAGACTCCAGAACCGTCGATCGTCGACTTCACCTATCTCGCCTTCACGATCGGCACGACGTTCGCCGTGTCGGATGTCGAGACCCACTCGTCACGCATCCGGTGGCTGATGACGCTGCACTCGGTCATTTCGTTCTTCTTCAACGGTGCGATCATCGTGTTCGCGCTGAGCCGGTTGACCACGTTCGGGTCCTGACCGGCGCGGGGCGGCCTAGATCACGCCGTCGAGCGAGCTGGGGCTGCGCAACGCGGGCGGCGCTGATGCCTCCACTTCGTGCAGCTCCTCTTCGGCACGGCGCACGTTGCGGGCCGCTGCCCATCGCGCATGCCATGGCGCGGCGTCTTGCGCTTCCTGGGCGGTGCGCAGCCGCACCTGGGCGGCGAGCAGCAGCGCCGCGTGTTCCTCGGCCAGCTGCTCTGCCTCGGTCTTCTCGAGCAGCGGGATGTTCTCGTCGCGGGCTGAGATGGCGATCCAGGACGCACCGACGAGCATGATGATGCCGATGAGCCGAAACCACAGCAGCAGGCCGACGAAGATCGCGAAGGTCGCGAGCAGGGCGTTCGTCGGCGTGTAACTGAGCAGCCATCCGGCGCCGAGCTGGAGCACCGTGACAGCGGCTCCGGCTAGCAGGGCTCCGGGCCAGATGGTGCGCCAGCGCAGGTTCGTTCCGGTGAGGAACCGGTAGAGCGCCGCCAGCGCTGCGGCGTTGATGGCGAAGGAGATGAGAAGGGTCGCGGTGCGCACGCCGATCGAGAACCAGACCGAATCGGTGTCGAGCCCGAGGAATGAGAAGACGATGTCCAGCGCCCATGTGCCTGCGGCGCCGAGGGCGCCACCAACCAGCAGCAGGATGCCGAACAGTGCCGCCGCCAGAAGGTCGCCGCTCTTGAGCAGCAGGTAGGGGCGCCGGTCAGGGGGCAGTACGAAGATCTCGCGGACAGCGCGCCGCGAGAACGTCACCCAGCCGATCGCGGTCCAGATCAAGGTGACGAGAGCTATCGCACCCGTGATCCCGAACAGACTCGCCGAGTTGGTGGCGATCTCCGCCACGGCATCCGGGGTGATCGGCCCGTCCTTGTCGATCAGTCCCGGGATGTATCGGTTGATGAGCTCGATGAGGTTCTGGATGGCCTCTTCGCTGCCGCCGAGCCAGAGCCCTGCGAGGGCGAAGGCGACGTATACGGCGGCGAAGATCGCGAACAGTGCCTGATAGCTCACTCCCGCGGCGAGGAGAAAACCATTGGCGATCAGGAAGTGACGCCAGACCCGAACCGGAAACCATGCCAGCGTCCGTTTGGTGACCCGCGTCGCAAACGAGATCGGCTCTTCGAATCGTGTGAGCAGACGCTCCTGAGTCTCTTCCCACCGCGCACGCAGGGTCTCTTCCTGCTGCTGTGCCGCGCGAGCGGTCTCGCGGCGATTGCGGTCGGGCGAACTCACGTTCTCAGGCTATCGAGCATCAGACGCGGCATCCGTCTCGACCGTGCTGCGCGAATCCGTGCGGAACCAGCCGACCACCGACAGGGATGCTGCGAGTACCGCCGCGGGGATGAGGAACGCGAGTGCAAGCCCCGGACCGTCGGCGAGCAGGCCGACGATGACGGCGCCGAGGATCGCCCCCGCGTAGTTGAAGATGTTGACCCGTGCAATCACCTGATCGGAGTGGGCGGGGGCGAGCTCGCCCGCCGCGCCGAAGGTCACGGGGATGAGGATGCCGGTCGCCGCCCCCGCCAGTGCGAAGCCGGCGATTGCGGCGATCTCGAACGGCAGAATCGCGACTGCCACAACGCCGACCACCGACACGACGATGGCGCCTGCGACGAGGCGCCTCCTGCTCATGACTCCGAGGAGCCGGTCGGTCGCGAGGCGGGTGATGAGGACGCACACCTGGTAGGCGGCATACCCGAGAGGGGCGAGCCCAGGGAGAGCGCCGAGGTCATCTTGCAGATAGACCGTGCTCCAGGTGCTCACTGCCGAATCGACGACGAACACGGCCAGAATGACGAAACCGAATGCCCAGATGCCCGCCCGGGGGAGCCGAGCGCGCTCCGCCGCGGGAAGCGCCCTATCGATCGGCACTTCGCGAGCGAACAGACGGATGCCGACCACAGCGACGACGAGGATCGCAACGCCAGCCGTCCCGATCGCCACGCCCGCAGCGAAGGGCGAGGCCGCGATGGCAGACACGAGGAGGGCTCCCGCGATCGCGGCAGCGGTGTAGGCCGAGAAGAAGCCGCCGAGGAGGGGTCTGCCGTGTGCGCGCTGCACGATGACGCCCTGCATCGCGGTTGCGGCATCCACGCAGCCGAGGCCGATGCCGTAGACCGCGAAGAGCGAGGCGAAGAGGGGGAACGGGGTCGGGAGCGCGATCGCGGGGAGGGCGGCTGCCTGAAGGAGGAGGCCCACAACGAGTGCGGTGCGGCTTCCGAATCGCACAGCGAGGGCGTTGGCGAGCACGGAACCACCGGCGGCAGCGATCGCAACACCCAGAACGATCAGCGTGACGACAGTGTCATCGACTCCCTGGCGCTCCTTGAGCGCGGGGAGGGAGGTGACGACCACGGCGTATCCGAGTCCCTGAGCCGCGTACGCGGCGAACACGGCGACGCGCGTGGATGTCGATCGCGCAGCGCCGACGGTGAGTGGCGCCTCTGGCGTGCTCATTCGGCCAGAGTAGCGAGCAGAGCCCTGGTGGCCGAGAAGAATCTCAGATGCTCAACGCGGCTCGACGCCCTGCGTGGGCATCAAAGCTTGCCGCGCCGCTGGTGCGGCCCGGCTCAAGGCTTGCCGCGCCGCTGGTGCGGCTCGGATCAGGCTCTCCCGCGCCGCTGGTGCGGCTCGGATCAGGCTCTGCCGCGAAGCACCGCCTGCTTGACCTCAGCGATCGCCTTCGTGACCTCGATCCCGCGCGGGCATGCCTCGGTGCAGTTGAAGGTCGTGCGGCAGCGCCACACGCCCTCCTTGTCGTTGAGGATGTTCAGGCGGACGCCGGCGGCGTCATCGCGCGAGTCGAAGATGAAACGGTGCGCGTTGACGATCGCCGCAGGACCGAAGTACTGGCCGTCGGTCCAGAACACCGGGCACGACGAGGTGCACGCTGCGCACAGGATGCACTTGGTGGTGTCGTCGAAGATCTCGCGGTTCGCGATCGACTGGATGCGTTCCTTGCCCGGCTCGGGGGCGGAGTTTGAGATCAGGAAGGGCTGCACGTCGCGGTAGGAGGCGAAGAACGGCTCCATGTCGACGATGAGGTCCTTCTCCAGGGGCAGACCCTTGATCGCCTCGACATAGATCGGCTTGGAGATGTCGAGGTCCTTGATGAGCGTCTTGCACGCGAGGCGATTGCGGCCGTTGATCCGCATGGCGTCGGAGCCGCAGATGCCGTGGGCGCACGAGCGCCGGAAGCTCAGCGATCCGTCGACCTCCCACTTGATCTTGTGCAAAGCGTCCAGCACGCGGTCGGTCGAATAGAGCTCGACGTCGTAGTCGACCCAGCGAGGCTCCGCGTCGACCTCAGGGTCGAACCGGCGGATGATGAACGTCACCAGGAACGACTGAATGCCGGTGGGCTCGGGGGACTGCTCGATGTCGCCCTGCGCGTCGGTGGCGGCATCCGTGGAGACAAGCGTCGCGCTCATCGTCAGTACTTCCTCTCCATCGGCTGGTAGCGGGTGATCACGACGGGCTTCCAGTCGAGCCGGATGTGGTCATCCGCGACCGACGAGTGCGGGTCGCCCGTCAGGTAGGCCATCGTGTGCTGCATGTAGTTCTCGTCGTCGCGCTGCGGGTAGTCATCGCGCATGTGACCTCCGCGGCTTTCCAGACGGTTGCGGGCGGCCACGACGACGACCTCGGCAATGTCGAGGAGGAATCCGAGTTCGACGGCCTCGAGCAGGTCGGTGTTGAAGCGCTTGCCCTTGTCATCGACGTGGATGTTGCGGTACCGCGCACGCAGTTCCTCGATGACGCCGAGGACGTGCTTCAGGGACTCCTCGGTGCGGAACACCTGGGCGCCCTTGTCCATCTCGTCCTGCAGCTTCTTGCGCAGCACGGCGATGCGTTCCTGACCGGGGTTGTTCCGCAGGCCCTCGATCATCTCGCGCACGCCCGCAGCGGGGTCCTCGGGAAGGTCGACGAACTCGGCGGTCTTGACGTATTCGACCGCGTAGCGGCCCGCGCGCTTCCCGAAGACGTTGATGTCCAGGAGCGAGTTGGTGCCGAGGCGGTTGGATCCGTGCACCGACACACAGGCGCACTCGCCGGCGGCGTACAGACCCGGGACGACGGTCTCGTTGTCGGCGAGCACTTCGGCCTTGATGTTGGTGGGGATGCCACCCATCGCATAGTGCGCCGTCGGCATGACCGGGACAGGCTCGACAACGGGGTCGACACCCAGATAGGTCCGAGCGAACTCGGTGATGTCGGGGAGCTTGGTCTCGAGGACCTCCGCGCCCAGGTGCGTGCAGTCCAGGAGCACGTAGTCGCGGTGCGGTCCGGCGCCGCGACCCTCCGCGACCTCCTGCTGCATGCAGCGGCTCACGATGTCACGCGGAGCGAGGTCCTTGATCGTGGGGGCGTAGCGCTCCATGAAGCGTTCCCCGCTCGCGTTGCGCAGGATGGCGCCCTCGCCGCGGGCGCCCTCGGTCAGCAGGATGCCCAGGCCCGCGAGCCCGGTCGGGTGGAACTGGAAGAACTCCATGTCCTCCAGGGGGAGGCCCTTGCGCCAGACGATTCCGACACCGTCACCGGTGAGGGTATGGGCGTTGGAGGTCGTCTTGTAGATCTTCCCGAACCCGCCGGTGGCGAAGATCACCGCCTTGGACTGGAACACGTGCAGGTCGCCGGTGGCCAGCTCGTAGGCCACGACGCCGGCGATCTGGGTCTTGCCGTCGGCATCCTTCACCGTGATGAGGTCGAGCACGTAGAACTCGTTGAAGAAGTTGATGCCGAGCTTGACGCAGTTCTGGAACAGCGTCTGCAGGATCATGTGTCCCGTGCGGTCTGCCGCGTAGCAGGCACGACGCACGGGGCTCTTGCCGTGGTCGGCGGTGTGCCCGCCGAATCGGCGCTGGTCGATCTTCCCGTCGGGTGTGCGGTTGAAGGGCAGGCCCATGTTCTCGAGGTCGATGACCGCGTCGATGGCTTCCTTCGCGAGGATCTCCGCGGCATCCTGGTCGACGAGGTAGTCGCCGCCCTTGACGGTGTCGAAGGTGTGCCACTCCCACGAGTCCTCTTCGACGTTCGCAAGCGCGGCCGCCATGCCGCCCTGGGCTGCGCCGGTGTGCGAACGCGTCGGGTAGAGCTTCGTGATGACCGCGGTCTTCGCGCCGGGTCCTGCCTCGATGGCGGCGCGCATGCCAGCGCCTCCGGCGCCGACGATCACGATGTCGAACTGGTGGTAATGAACGCCGTCCTTGACGACGCTCTCGGCGCTCTGAGTAGTCACGGGTGCTGTGCTTTCGATGTCAGTGCTGTCGATGGTCTGCGCTGCGATTACGCGGCGCAGAGGCCGATGATCGTGTCCGAGGCGGTGGCCGGGTCGAAGCCGAGGCACGGGTCGAAGGTGAACACGACCAGCGTGCCCAACAGGATGAGGAGTCCCGCCGTCACCCAGATCGCCGCGACGAGCACCTTGCGGGCGGTGGCGTGGGTGACGTAGTCGTTCGTGATGGTCCGCATCCCATTGGCGCCGTGGATGAGGGCGAGCCACAGCATCAGCACGTCCCACCACTGCCAGAAGGGGTTGGTGAGCTTGCCGGCCACGAACGCGAAGTCGATCGCGTGGATGCCGTCACCGACCATCAGGTTCACGAACAGGTGCCCGAAGATGAGCACGACGAGCACCACGCCGGATGCCCGCATGTAGATCCAGCCCCACTTCTCAAGGTTCACGCCACGGCGACGCGGCGCGGTGTACGACGTGCGGGGTTCGGCGATCGAGGGTGCGCTCATCAGTGACCGCCTCCCATCGGGCTGAAGACATTGATGAGGTGGCGCGGTGTGAACCCGATCATCGTGACCGCCCACAGGCCGATCACGATCCACCAGAGCTGGCGCTGGTACCGGGCGCCCTTGGACCAGAAGTCCACGACGATGATCCGCAGGCCGTTGTAGGCGTGGTAGGCGATCGCGCCGACGAGCAGGACCTCGCCGATCCCCATGATCGGGTTCTTGTAGGTGCCGATCACCGCGTTGTACGCCTCGGGCGAGACGCGGATGAGGGCGGTGTCCAGGATATGGACCAGAAGGAAGAAGAAGATGGCGACGCCGGTGATGCGATGCAGAACCCACGACCACATGCCCTCGTGGCCGCGATACAGCGTTCCTCGAGGGGTCCTGGAGGTGGTTTCGGATACCGACGGTGTGACGCGTGCTGGTGCAGACACGGACGTCCTCCCTGGATCGAACACGAGCGGGGCGGTCGATGCCCCAACGGGAACCCGCAGGTTCCTCGGCGTCACTCGGGCGCGGATCCCATCCTATTGTGCCGCGCGGGCGCTCGGCTCTTAGGGGACCCTTATTTCGGCGGGGGTGCGGTCGGCGGTCCGGAGTGCGGACGCGCCGCGGGCGTCACCGCTCGGACACATGCCGGAAAGGCGCGCCGGGTAGCCTGGGGCCATGTCCGAGGTGATCCCCGACTTCTACGCCGTCATTCCGGCGGGCGGCATCGGCAGCAGGCTCTGGCCGCTCTCGCGTGCCGACGCCCCGAAGTTCCTGCACGACCTCACGGGGTCGGGGCATTCGCTGCTGCGCGACACCTGGGACCGGCTTGAGCCGCTCGCCGGAAGCGAGCGCATCGCGGTGGTCACGGGCCGGGCCCACCGCGCTGCCGTCGAAGCGCAACTGCCCGGGGTGCCTGACCGCAACGTCTTCCTGGAGTCCGAGCCCCGCGATTCGACGGCGGCTATCGGTCTGGCTGCGGCGGTGCTGGTGCGTCGTGAGCCGGACGTCATCGTCGGATCGTTCGCGGCTGATCACGTCATCCGCGTTCCCCACCTCTTCCAATGGGCCGTTCGTCAGGCCGTCGCCGTTGCCCGGCAGGGCTACATCTGCACGATCGGCATCCAGCCGTCGGAACCGTCGATCGGTTTCGGCTACATCAAGAAGGCCGACGAACTCATCGTGGACGGCGCACCTGAAGCTGCCACTGTCGAGCGCTTCGTCGAAAAGCCTGACCTCGAGACGGCGCGCTCCTACTTCGCCGACCGGTCGTATCTGTGGAACGCCGGCATGTTCATCTCGCGCGCGGACGTGCTGCTCGCCGAGATCGAGGCGAACAACCCGGAACTGCACGCCGGCCTGATGGAGCTGGCCGACGCATGGGACGATCGCGACCGGCGTGGACCGGTCGTCGATCGGGTCTGGCCCGGCCTGACGAAGATCGCGATCGATTACTCGGTCGCAGAGCCCGCGGCAGAGAAGGGCCGACTCGCCGTCATCCCGGGCCACTTCGACTGGGACGACGTCGGAGACTTCGCCAGTCTGGCCAAGCTGAACTCCCACGGACGCAAGAACGACCTCGCCATCCTCGGCGAGAACGCGCGGATCCTCTCGGATGCCTCCAGCGGCATCGTGGTGTCTCAGACCCCGAGAGTCATCGCCCTCATCGGGGTGCAGGACATTGTCGTCGTCGACACGCCCGATGCGCTGCTGGTCACCACGAGCGCGCACGCGCAGCGCGTCAAGGGCGTCGTCGACGCGCTCAAGCTCGGCGGACGCGGCGACGTGTTGTGAGGGGCTGATGGTAGGCCGACGCCGTGCGGATGACGCCTCTATTGCGGGTTTGTAACCATTGCCCCGCGGCGGCAGTTCCGGCATGCGGCGAGGCGCGCGCGTAGGTAGATTCTCCTGATGCACCCGCCGTCTGGGCGGGCCCTTCACCTGGAGGCACAGTTGACCATTTCCACCCGTAAGCGCGTGCTCGGCGGCCTCGTCGCCGCGAGCATGTTCGTCGCTCTCGCCGGCTGCGCGTCGGCCCCCACTGACACGGAGACCACGGCCGCTGCCGGCGGCGACGTCGTCGAAGGCTTCCTGCCCTGCATGGTCTCCGACGCCGGCGGATTCGACGACAAGTCGTTCAACCAGCTCGGCTACGAAGGCCTCGAGCGGGCCGCGAACGAGCTGGGCGTCGAGTTCCTGACCGTGCAGTCCGACTCCGAGTCCGACTACGCGCCGAACCTCACCAACCTGGTCGACCAGGGCTGCTCGATGATCATCACCGTCGGCTTCGCGCTCGCGTCGGCTGCCGGTGAGTCGGCCCTGGCCAACCCCGAGATCGAGTACGTGTCGATCGACGACGTCGTGGACAACGACTTCGATGGCGAGACCGACGCTCCCAACATCAAGCCGATCATCTTCGACACCGCACAGGCCGCGTTCCTCGCCGGCTATGCCGCGGCGTCGTACTCGACCGCGGGCAAGGTCGGCACCTTCGGTGGCATGAACTTCCCGACCGTGTCGATCTTCATGGACGGCTTCGCCCAGGGCGTCGAGTACTACAACGAGCAGAACGGCGCTGCGGTCGAGGTCATCGGCTGGGACCGCGAGGCTCAGGACGGTGTGTTCACCGGTGGCTTCGTTGCCAACCAGGACGCGATCAACGCCGCCCAGGGCATCGTCGACCAGGGTGTCGACGTGCTGCTGCCCGTCGGTGGCCCGATCTACCAGAGCGCCGCGTCCGTCATTCGTGACTCGGGCCGCGACATCGCCCTGATCGGTGTCGACGCCGATGTGTACGAGACCGACCCGACCGTGGCAGACCTGCTGCTGACCTCGATCCGCAAGCTGATCGACGTGGGTGTCGAGGAGGCTGTCCTTGGCGCCGGCATCGGCGAGTTCGACGCAACGCCGTTCGTCGGCACGCTCGAGAACGGTGGTGTGGGCCTGGCTCCGTTCCACGACTTCGAGAGCAAGGTCTCGCCCGACCTGCAGGCCGAGCTGGACGAGATCGCCGCGGGCATCATCGACGGCTCGATCCCGGTCGAGTCCTACCTCGCGGGCTGATACCCTCGCGCGGCGAGGAGGCTGGGTGTCCAGCCTCCCCGCCGCTGTCGTTACACCCCTCATCTCTCGCCCGTCGACCACGCAATTCGGTGCGTCGACCCGACCTGTCTCCTAGGATCGGCATCATGAAGCTCGAACTCCGCGGGATCACCAAGCGGTTCGGCAGCCTCGTCGCGAACGACCACATCGATCTCGTGGTAGAGCCGGGAGAGATCCACTGTCTCCTCGGTGAGAACGGCGCAGGCAAGTCAACGCTGATGAACGTCCTGTACGGCCTGTATCAGGCCGACGAGGGCACGATCCTCCTCGATGGCCATGTCCAGAACTTCCACGGGCCCGGCGACGCGATGCGCGCGGGTATCGGCATGGTGCATCAGCACTTCATGTTGATCCCGGTGTTCACTGTCGCGGAGAACGTCATGCTCGGACAAGAAGCCACCAAGGTCGGTGGCTTCCTCGACATCAATGCTGCACGCCAGCGCGTGCGGGAGATCTCGGAGCGATTCGGTTTCGACGTCGACCCCGACGCGATCGTCGAAGATCTTCCGGTCGGCGTGCAGCAGCGCGTCGAGATCATCAAGGCGCTTTCGCGAGATGCGAAGGTGCTCGTCTTCGACGAGCCGACTGCTGTCCTGACTCCGCAGGAGACCGATGAGCTCATGGCAATCATGCGCCAGCTCAAGGAGTCGGGCGCATCGATCGTGTTCATCACGCACAAGCTGCGCGAAGTCCGCGAGGTCGCCGATCGGATCACCGTCATTCGCCTCGGCAAAGTTGTGGGTCAGGCATCCCCCGACTCCTCCAACGCTGAGCTCGCGTCGATGATGGTGGGCCGTGCGGTGGAGCTCACCGTTCACAAGGACCCGCCGCAGCTGCGGGACTCGGCACTCGTGGTGTCGCACCTGTCGGTCCTCGACCCGACGGGTCATCCCATCGTGGACGATGTCAGCTTCGAGGTGCGGGGCGGAGAGATCCTCGCGATCGCCGGCGTCCAGGGCAACGGGCAGACTGAGCTCACGGAGGCCCTCGTCGGGCTGCAGGGCATCGTGCGCGGCTCGGCCACACTCAACGGCACGGAACTGATCGGCCGCAGCGTTCGCGGCATCCTGGATGCCGGCGTCGGCTTCGTTCCCGAGGACCGCAAAGAAGACGGCCTTGTCGGCGCGTTCACGATCGCCGAGAATCTCATGCTCGACCGAGCGCACGGGGCGCCCTTCGTCAAGGCGGGGACCGTTCAGCGAGCTGCGCTCGCCGCGTTCGCGCAGGAGAAGTTCGAGGAGTTCGATGTCCGAGCCCCGGGGATCGAGACGCCAGTCGGCACGCTCTCGGGAGGAAACCAGCAGAAGGTCGTGCTCGCCCGCGAACTCAGCCGCGAGCTCTCGCTCCTGGTGGCGGCCCAGCCCACCCGAGGGGTGGACGTCGGGTCCATCGAGTTCATCCACAAGCGGGTGGTGCAGACCCGCGACGCCGGCATCCCCGTCGTGGTTGTCTCCACCGAGCTCGACGAGGTGGCCGCACTCGCAGATCGGATCATGGTGATGTATCGCGGGCGCATCGTCGGCATCGTCCCGGGCGACACGCCGCGCGATGTCCTGGGCCTCATGATGGCCGGCGAGACTCCCAGTACGGAAGGAGCTGCCGCATGAGCGCGACGGCACCCGAGCCCACGCGCAGCTCGACCGCGAAGGTCGACGAGGTTCCGCCGCCGGGCAAGTGGCACGAGACCTTCCGCCAGATCACCCAGGGGAACGCGATCATCTCGGTGCTCGCGGTCTTCCTCGCGCTGCTCGTCGGCGGAATCATGATCGCCTTCACCGACGAGGACGTGCAGGCGGCGTCCGGGTACTTCTTCGCGCGACCGATGGACACCATCGTCGCGGTGTGGGATGCCGTCAGCGGCGCCTACATCGCCCTGTTCCAGGGGGCGATCTACAACTTCAACGCACCGAGCTTCGAGCGGGCGATCAAGCCGATCACCGAGACGCTGACGTTCGCGACGCCACTCATCGCCGCCGGCCTCGGCGTGGCGCTCGCCTTCCGCATCGGCATGTTCAACATCGGTGGTCGCGGCCAGATGCTCATGGCATCCGCCGCCGCCGGGTGGGTGGCTTTCTCACTTGACCTCCCGTGGGGCATCCACATGATCGTGGCGCTCATCGCGGGCCTGATTGCTGGCGCGCTGTGGGCAGGCATCGCGGGCTTCCTCAAGGCCCGGACCGGGGCCCACGAGGTCATCGTGACGATCATGCTCAACTACATCGCGTTCTACCTGATCTCGTGGATGCTGCGCACTCCGGGCCTGCTGCAGGCACCGGGATCGAGCAACCCGAAGACGCCGGCGATGAAGGACACCGCGGTCTTCCCCGACCTGCTCGGACCGTCGTACAACCTTCACTTCGGGTTCATTCTCGTGATCGGTGCGACGGTGCTGGTCTGGTGGATCCTGTCGCGATCGAGTCTCGGTTTCCAGTTCCGCGCGGTCGGAGAGAACCCCAATGCGGCACGGGTGGCGGGAATCAAGGTCACCAGCATGTACGTCTACGGGATGCTGATCTCGGGTGCGCTCGTCGGTCTTGCCGGTGTCAACCAGGTCCTTGGCACCGTGACCACCGGGTTCTCTGCCGACATCGACGCGGGCATCGGATTCGATGCGATCACTGTGGCGCTGCTGGGGAGGTCTACGCCGTGGGGAACCTTCGCCGCGGGAGTGCTGTTCGGCGCATTCAAGGCGGGTGGATACTCGATGCAGGCCGCCGAGCAGATTCCGGTCGAGATCGTCACGGTCGTCCAGGCTCTCATCGTGCTGTTCATCGCGGCGCCGCCCCTGGTGCGCACGATCTTCTTCCTCCCCTCGCCCGAGCGTGACCGCCGGAAGCGGGAGAAGGCGCGACAGAAGCAGCTGAAAGCAGAAGCCCGCGCCGAGGGAGGTGTCGCGTGAGCACGACGGCATCCCCGACAGGTGAGGGTACGGTCCCGATCGCGCCCCTCGCCACCACGCAGCCGGAGAAGCTGCGTAGCTGGAAGGCTCCGATCGCCCTCGCGATCTTCACCGCGTTGTTCGTCATCCTGCTGGTTGCCGCGCCGCGGGAGGGGGTGACGACCTTCCGGCTCTCGACGGCGACGGATGCCGTTCAGTTGCCTGAGCTGGTCGTTCCGGTCATGGCCACGGCGTGGGTGTGTGCCGCGCTCCTGGTGCTGCTGACCGCGGCATCCGCCTTCTTCGTCCGCGCCTACGCTCGCTCGCCGCTGTGGGTCGTCATCGTCTACATCTTCGCGATCGTGGTCGGGTTCCTCACCTGGGCCGCGGCGGGCGCCGCAATTCCCGTGACGGGTCTTCTCGCGGGGTCTCTCGGACTCGCGATCCCGCTCATCTACGGCGCCCTGGGCGGAGTGATCGGCGAGCGCGCCGGCATCGTGAACATCGCGATCGAGGGTCAGTTGCTCGCTGGCGCCTTCACCGCCGCCGTCGTGGCCTCCGCGACCCGTCAACCGATCCTGGGCCTACTCGCCGCGATGGTGGCCGGCATGCTGGTGGCGTTCGTGCTTGCGGCCTTCGCGATCAAGTACCTCGTCGAACAGGTCATCGTCGGTGTCGTGCTCAACGTCCTCGTGATCGGCCTGACGAGCTTCCTCTACTCGCAGGTGCTCCAGCCCAACGGCGCGACGCTCAACAGCCCGCCCCGTTTCGATCGGATGCCGATCCCGCTGCTGGCTGACATCCCGGTCGTCGGGCCGGTGCTGTTCAATCAGACGATCATCGTCTACCTGATGTACATCGCCGTCGCGGCGGTGTACGTGGGGATGTTCCACACCCGCTGGGGCCTGCGCCTGCGTGCCGTCGGTGAGCACCCGCAGGCCGCCGATACCGTCGGAATCAAGGTCAACGCGACCCGGTTCTGGAACGTGCTGCTCGCTGGTGCCATCGCCGGCCTCGGCGGCACCGTGTTCACCATCGGCAACGGGATCGCCTTCAACAAGGAGATGACCGCCGGAGCGGGCTTCATCGCCCTCGCCGCTGTCATCTTCGGACAGTGGGACCCGATCAAGGCGACGCTTGCCGCGCTGCTGTTCGGATTCGCGTCGAGCCTCCAGAACACCCTCAGCGTCATCGGGTCGCCGGTGCCCAGCGAGTTCATGCTCATGCTGCCCTACGTGGTGACGATCTTCGTCGTCGCCGGGGTGGTCGGGCGCTCTCGGGCGCCCGCCGCCGACGGCAAGCCCTACATCAAGGAATAGCGAGGTCACTCGTCGCCGCCGGTCCGTCGGCGGCGGCGAGGCCTGCCCGAGTTCGGAGGAGCATCATGACCGACATCGACTGGGAGGGACTGCGCGCTGAAGCCGTTTCGGCGATGCGTCGCGCCTATGCCCCGTACTCGAACTACTCCGTCGGTGCCGCAGCGCTCGTCGACGATGGCCGCACGGTCTCGGGGTGCAACGTCGAGAACGCGTCGTACGGCGTCGGCCTCTGCGCCGAGTGCGGGCTCGTTTCGAACCTGCACATGACCGGTGGCGGCAGGCTCACGGCCTTCGTCTGCGTCAACGGCCAGGAAGAGATCATCATGCCCTGCGGACGGTGCCGCCAGCTGCTGTACGAACACTCCGCGCCCGGGATGCTGCTGCACACCGTGTCAGGCATCCGTACGATCGACGAGGTGCTGCCTGACGCCTTCGGCCCGCGCGATCTCGAGGAGGCACGCGCATGACCGACACGCAGATCGAGCCGTACGACGCCGTGGACGTCATCCGTATCAAGCGTGACGGGGGCGCGGTCCCCGAGCCGGAACTGCGGTGGATGGTCGACGCCTACACGCGCGGCTACGTCGCGGATGCCCAGATGGCGGCCTTCGCGATGGCGACGCTGCTCAACGGGATGGAGCGCGACGAGATCCGGGTGATGACCGACGCGATGATCGCGTCGGGGGAGCGGATGAGTTTCGCGGGCCTTGGCAAGCCCACGGTCGACAAGCACTCCACCGGCGGGGTGGGCGACAAGATCACGCTGCCGTTGGCGCCGCTGGTGGCATCCTTCGGTGTCGCGGTGCCACAGCTGTCGGGGCGCGGCCTCGGGCACACCGGCGGAACGCTCGACAAGCTCGAGTCGATCCCCGGCTGGCGCGCGTCACTCACCAACGCGGAGCTCACCGCGCAGCTGCGGGATGTCGGTGCCGTGATCTGTGCCGCCGGGTCGGGCCTTGCCCCCGCCGACAAGAAGCTCTATGCGCTGCGCGATGTCACCGGGACCGTCGAGGCGATCCCGCTCATCGCCTCGAGCATCATGTCCAAGAAGATCGCCGAGGGCACCGACTCGCTGGTGCTGGACGTCAAGTTCGGGTCGGGAGCGTTCATGCGCGATGTCGACCGGGCGCGGGAGCTCGCTCGGACGATGGTTGCGCTCGGCGCCGACTCGGGAGTCGCCACGACCGCGCTGCTCACGAACATGGACACGCCGCTGGGCCTGGCCATCGGCAACGCGAACGAGGTCCGCGAGTCCGTCGAGGTGCTCGCCGGAGCAGGCCCGGCGGATGTCGTCGAGCTCACCGTCGCCCTCGCGCGCGAGATGCTCGCTCTGGCCGGGCAGCCCGATGCCGATGTCGAGGCGGCGCTGGCCGACGGCCGGGCGATGGACACTTGGCGTGCGATGATCCGCGCTCAGGGCGGCGACCCGGATGCCGACCTTCCCGTGGCTCGCGAGACCCACACCGTGACGGCGCCGCGGGCGGGTGTGGTGACCCGCATGGAGGCGCTGCCGTTCGGAGTGGCCGCCTGGCGGCTCGGGGCAGGGCGCGCCCGCGCCCAGGACCCCGTGATCCACGCTGCCGGCATCGATCTGCACGCCAAGCCCGGCGACCTCGTCGCCGCCGGCGCGCCGCTGTTCACGCTTTCGGCCCAGGACGCGGCCCGGTTCGCGCGCGCACTGGACGCGCTCGAGAACGCGTGGGAGATTGGTGACGCCGAGGTTCCGAGCGCGCCGCTGGTTCTCGAGCGCATCACAGCCTGAGCAGGTCTTCTCCCCATTCCCCCACGCCAGCGCAAGGAGCCCTCATGTCGATCGATCAGCACGGTGACGCCGTCCTCCAGGGGATGTCGATCCGCGCCCTCCCCAAGGTGTCGCTGCACGACCACCTCGACGGCGGAGTGCGGCCCGCGACGCTCCTGGAATTGGCTGACGAGATCGACCTCGAGGTGCCCGAAGAGACGGCGGAGGACCTCGCCGAGTGGATTGCCGAGCGCTCGGACTCGGGCTCGCTCGTCGAGTACCTGAAGACCTTCGACCTCACGACCGCCGTCATGCAGACTCGTGAGGGGCTCACACGAGTCGCGCGGGAGTTCGTCGAAGACCTCGCCGCTGACGGCGTGATCTACGGCGAGGTGCGGTGGGCACCCGAACAGCACCTGTCGCGAGGCCTGTCTCTCGAGGAGGTCGTGGAGGCGGTGCAGGACGGCATCGAAGAGGGTGAGGATGCCGCGGAGCAGGCCGGTCACGACATCCGTGTCGGCCAGCTGATCACCGCGATGCGCCACACCGACCGCTCACTCGAGATCGCACGCCTCGCCGTCGACTGGCGTGAGCGCGGCGTCGTCGGGTTCGACATCGCGGGCCCCGAGGAGGGCTTCCCTCCCTCTCGTCACCGTGCCGCTTTCGACTACCTGGCCGGCGAGTTCTTTCCCGTGACGGTTCATGCCGGGGAGGCTGCCGGGGTGGACTCGATCCGGTCGGCGCTCCTTGACGGTCGGGCCCTGCGCCTGGGGCACGGGGTGCGGATCGCGGAGGATCTGGATGTCGTCTCCCGAGCCGGTGACGAAGTCCTCGTCCAGTTCGGAGATCTTGCCCGCTGGGTACGAGACCGCGAGATTCCCCTTGAGCTGTCGCCCAGTTCGAACCTGCAGACCGGCGCCATCTCGACCTGGGGTGACGAACTCGGCGACCACCCCTTCGACCTGCTCTACCAGCTCGGGTTCTCGGTCACGGTCAACGTCGACAACCGCACCATGAGTCGGACGTCGCTCACGCGTGAGCTCGCCCTGCTCGCCGAGACGTTCGAGTACGACCTCGACGACCTGGAGGTGTTCCAGCTCAACGCGGCGGCCGGTGCCTTCCTGCCGGTCGAGGAGCGTGAGGAACTCATCGAGCTCATCGGCGAGGGCTTCGACCGCTGACGCTGACTCCTGCCGGACCCCGTGGGTCGGCGGGTCCGTCGCGCCCCGATCCATACTTGCGTCGTCATATATATGTGTGATCTTATATAGGCGTGTCGCTGGAGTTCACGATTCTGGGCCTGTTGGATCTCGCCCCCATGACGGGGTATGACCTCAAGAAGACCTTCGACGGCTCCGTCGCGCATTTCTGGGCAGCGGATCAGGCACAGATCTACCGCACCCTGACGAAGCTCGTCGGCTCCGGAGCCGTCGAGGTGGAGATCGAACCGCAGGCGGGGAAGCCGGACCGTCACGTGCATCGCATCACCCCGCACGGTCGCGCCCTCCTCTCACGGTGGCTGGTGTCACCGCTCGACGAGGAACGCACCCGTGATCCCTTCCTTGCGCGCATCTTCTTCTCCGGTCGGGAAGACCCCTCCGTCGCGCTCGGAATCCTCGCGCAGCGTCGCGAGCAGACCGCCGGAAGACTCTCGGCTCTGCGCTCCCTTTCCGCCCCCAGCGACACGCCCGACCAGCGGATGCGTGCGCTCACGCTGCAGTACGGCATCCGTGCCCTCGAAGCCGAGCTGTCATGGCTCGATGAGGCAGAGCGCGCGCTTCGGTCGGCGCCCTGGGCGAGAGGATCCTGATGCACATCGACGAGCGGCGGGCGCCCGGCGGTGCCTCGGACGAGCAACCGCTGGCATCCGTGCTGTTTCTGCACGGGGGGAACGTGGCGGGGTGGATGTGGGACGAGCAGGCCGATGCGCTGCCGGCGTACCACGCTCTCATTCCCGACCTGCCCGGCTTCGGCAACTCGAACGACGAACCCTGGGCGGGGATGCCGGCGGTCGCCGATGAGCTCGCCCGGAGAGTCCGAGAGCGGGCGGTCGGTGGTCGCGTGCACATCGTGGGGCTCTCACTCGGCGGCATCCTGGGTCTGACGTTCTGCGCGCGCCATCCCGACCTCGTACGTAGCGCCTTCCTATCCGGGGTGACGACCAGACCGATCCGGGGACTCGTGGCAGTGTCGGCCCGTGCGCAGGTGAGTCTGTGGGGATGGCGCGGCTACTGGCAGGGGCTCGCGCGGGCCTACGGCATGCCCGCCGATGCGCTCGACAGGTTCGTCGAGACGGGGCTCGGGATCGACAAGGCGTCGGCGCGACGGATGATGAACGAGGTGTATCGGGGGATGACGGCACAGACCCTGGAGTCGGTGAGAGATCTGCAAGCTCCGGTGCTCGCGGTCGCGGGGGAGCGCGAGCCCGCCGTCATCCGTGACAGTCTTGCCGACGTCGCCCGATACGCGCCCGCCGCGCAGACAGCCCTCGTACCGCGCATGCACCACGTGTGGAGCGCGGAGGATCCGGAGTTGTTCCACCGAACGCTGCGCCACTGGCTCGAGACGGCGACTGTCTCGCCCGAACTCATCCCGCACGTGCGCAGCTGAGCAGGCGCGCAGCGGCGCCGACCTGCGACCCTTGCCGGGCTAGCGTCGGTGGTCGGTCTGGAGGAACCTATCGATCTCGGATGTCAGGGCATCTGCCATCGCGACGTCGGAGATCGTCGGTGTTCCGTCGCCGGGCTGCACTCCGTAGTTCCCGACGCCCACGGATCGACTTTCGCGCCCGGCACGAAGACCAGACCGTCGCCGGACCCACCGTCAACGGGAGCGAGCACGATGGCGGCTGCGCTCCACCCCGCGATGCGCCTCGCGCGCCGGCGTCGGGGCCGCGGGCCGGAGTCCTCATCCACCCTCTGAGCGTACCGAGCGCCGTGCGTCAGCCGTCGATGACGGCTGCCAGTTCGTCAAGGAACCCGGCGAGGTCGGTGGATCGCCGCACGATGCGTTGAACGCTCTCGCGCTCCGAGAACACCTCGACGAACTGCTCGAAGACCGTCTGGAACGCGGCTCGATCGGACTCCGAGAACGCGACGAGCGCGACGACCTGGACACGCGAGTCGCCCCACGTGATCGAGCTCTCGGAGACGCCGACAGAGATCGCCGTGCGTGTCGCCGTCATCCCGATCGCGTGCGGAACCGCAAGCGCATCCGTGAACGCGGTCGATGACAGGTGCTCGCGGTGGATCGCGCGTTCGATGTAGTCCTGATCGATGACGCCCTCGTCGACCAGCGGGGCTCCCAGAAGGCGGATGGCGTCCTCCTCGCTTCCCGCCGCGGCAAGCTCCCGGCTGAATGCTCCGGCGACGAAGTAGCGAGCGAGATCGGCGCGGAGCCGAGCCAGGCGCCGACCACGTCGGATGCGGCTCGCCGTCGTCTGCACGCGGTCGACGTCGCTTTCGGTGAGGAACGGCTGCACCCGCACGATCCGGTCCGACGGGGCCGGCGGGTCGATGGTCGAGAGCACGAGGTCGGTGTGGATCGCCTCCCAGTCGGGATCCGCGCGCGTGTCGACGCCGACGACCTCGATGGCTCGGCCGAGCGAGCGGTCGACGCTGGAACGGAGCAGCTCGTGCAGTTCGTAGTAGCCGGGGCACACGATGGTTGCCGTCAGGAGCTGCTCGCTGCGGCGACTGCGTTCGAGCCGCCCGCCGACGTGCATCGCGATGTACGCGATCTCGTCGTCCAGGAGGGGAATCCCGAGCCGGTCGTGAAGCTGCCCCGCGATGAACACCGCGACCTCGAAGACCATGGGGTAGCTGGTCTTCAGAGAGCGGGTCAGCGGGTTGCGCGACCACGCTTGGGCTGCAGCTCGCTGCCTCAGGTTCTGCACGTGAAGCGACAGTCGCATCACGAAATCCTCGTGCGCGATGTCCACGAGGAACTCGGATGCCGCGTCCTGCACGATCTCGCGGACGATCTGCTCGAGCTCCGGGTCGAGGTTCTCGCGTGCCCGCTCGCTCGGCGCCGCCGCGCCCGGGGCCACGACGCGGGTCAGGACGAGGATCGCCAGGTGGTCGAGGTCACCATGTCCGAGCGTCACGCCCGTATGCTCCCTCACCAGCGCGTCGAGGACCTCGGCGACCGCGCGACGGTCTTCCGAGACCGGTGGGCCGCCGGCGGCTTCGAGCGTGCGTCCCTGGGAGGCGCGATCCGCAGTGATCGCGATGTGCATCAGCACGTCCGCGATGCCGAACTCGTTGACGTAGTAGCCCAGATCCCCCATGCGAGCCACCAGAGCAGGCTTGAAGGGGCCGAACACGTTGGCGCCCATGGAGGACCCGCCGAGGGACCGCCGCAGCGCGTCGAAATCGAAGGCCCCGGCTTCCATCTCGTCATGAGCGAGCGAGCTCAGCAGGCGCCGCTGGGCGACTTCGGCGCCGCGAAGCCGAGCGGTCGATGCCGACCGCTCCAGCGAGATGCCGGTGCCGCCCAGCAGACTGCGCACCCGCCCGAGATCGGCCTCCAATGTTGCAGGGCTGACGTGGAGTTCATCGGCAGTCTCGAACACGTCGATGCCGTCGGGGTCGTTCAGGAGGGCGCGGACGAGCGTGTGGAGCCGGTCGCGAGGTGTTCCGGCATCCGCCGCCGCCGAGGCCCGTAACGCCGCGGCGGCGTCCACACCGGCTCGATACCCGGAGGGTCCCGACTCGATCGCCGCCCCCGAAGGGACCCGTGCGTTGACGGCGGTGACGTACGAACGGATGCTGCGCGGAGTGACGCCGAGCGCGTCGGCGAGGGTCGCGGCAGTGACCCAGTCGCCCTCGCGGACGAGCAGGCTCAGCATCCGGTCTTGTCGTGGTCGTGTCACCGAACTCCTCGGGCGAGGTCGCGCCCGACGCGTCCTCGACGGTGTCAGTCAATCACGCCGAGCGCCGTGGCGGGGCGCGGTGTCCGCGCGGGGGCCGAGGGATGCCGTCCTCGCAGGCCACGCCCCGTGCCCCAAACACCCTTCCGCCCCCGCGGAAAAAGGACTGGTTGTTGCCTCTCAGCGTTCTCACAAGAATCGATCGCGAAGGAGGCGGGTCGATGAGGATCCTGGTGGTCTGCGGCGCGGGAGCGTCGAGCACGTTCGTCGCACAGCGGCTGCGAAACGCCGCCGCGCGCAGTGGTCTGCACGCGGAGGTCGCTGCGGGAACCGAGGACACCCTCGGGACCCTGGCCGAGCCCGTCGATGTCGTGCTCGTGGGCCCGCACCTGGAGTCCGCGTTCGCGCGAATCCAGGATGCGGTCGGCGCAACGGGCGCGATCACCGTCCTGCTTCCGAGGGATGCGTTCGAGGACCGCGACGGTTCGCGGATCCTCGAAATCGTCACCGCGGCACGCGCCTCATCCGTCACCGAATAGCCCGTTCCAGGGAGGGAACCATGTCTCAGATCACTCGCACGGTCCGCATCGGCTCGTCGCACGGCCTGCACGCTCGTCCGGCGAAACTGTTCGCGCAGGCCGCGAAGGACGCGGGCATTCCCATCACGATCGCGAAGGATGCCGGAGCCCCGGTCAACGCCGCGAGCATCCTCGGGGTCATCTCGCTGGGTGTGGAGCACGGCGACTACGTGACGCTGACGGCGGACGGTGACGGCGCCGAGGCGGCCCTGGACACCCTCAGCGAGCTGCTGACCACCGACCACGACGCGGCCTGACGATGGCACAGCTTCGAGGAGTCGGCATCGGCCTCGGCGTTGCGCACGGCCCCGTTGCCCGAATGGCGGAGCCGTTGCCTGCTCCGCAGGACGCTCCGAGCGCGCTGAGCGTCGAGGAGGAACGCACCCGGGTTCAGGAGGCGCTCTCCGCGGTCGCGCGCGAGCTTGAACAGCGCGGCGAGCAGGCCGGGGGAGCCGCGCGCGACGTCCTTGAGGCGCAGGCGATGATGGCGGAGGACCCGACACTCACCGACGAGGTAGAGGCGTCGCTCGGGCAGGGCAAGACCGCCGAACGTGCCGTACACGAGGCGTTCGCCTCGTTCCGCGCCCAGTTGGAGGCCGTCGGCGGCTACCTCGGCGAGCGCGCCGCCGACCTCGATGACGTCGCACAGCGCGTCATCGCTCGGCTCCAGGGCGTCCCCGCCCCGGGGGTGCCTGAGCCGGGACATCCGTTCGTTCTCGTCGCGAAGGACCTCGCCCCCGCCGACACCGCTCTCTTGGACCTCGATCAGGTCCTCGCTCTCGTCACGACCGAGGGTGGTCCGACCTCGCACACGGCGATCCTCGCGCGGGAGAAGGGCATCGTCGCGGTCGTGGGCGTCGCCGGAGCCGCGCAGCTCTCGGACGGGGAGACGGTCGTGGTGGATGCCGCAGCCGGCGCCGTGACCACCGAGCCGACGGATGACGAGCTCACGCGCGCCGAGCACCGGGCGAATGCCCGCGCCGCCGCCGCCGGCGCTCCGATCACCGACGGCGCGCTCGCCGATGGGACGCCGGTGCCGCTGCTGGCCAACCTCGGAAATCCGGCTGGCGCGGCCGAGGCTGTGGCCCTCGGCGCTGAGGGCGTCGGTCTGTTCCGCACCGAGTTCCTGTTCCTGTCTGCAAGCTCTGCGCCCACGGTCGAACAGCAGCGCGAGTCCTACGCCGAATTGCTCGCTGCGTTCGCCGGCAAGAAGGTCGTCGTCCGCGTGCTGGATGCGGGAGCCGACAAGCCCCTGCCGTTCCTCAACGACGCACACGAGGAGAACCCCGCCCTCGGGCTGCGAGGGTTACGGGCCTTGCGCGCGAGCGAAGACATCCTGCGTGAGCAGCTGACTGCTCTCGCCGAGGCCGACGCCCAGACGCGCAAGACGGGCTCGGCGGCCGACCTGTGGGTCATGGCGCCGATGGTCTCGACGGTCGAGGAGGCGGAGTACTTCACCGCCCTCGCCCGGGAATACGGCATCCGCACCGCCGGGGTCATGGTCGAGGTGCCGTCGTCGGCACTGATGGCCGAGAGCATCTTCGCCTACGCCGACTTCGCGTCGATCGGAACGAACGATCTGACTCAGTACACGCTCGCTGCCGATCGACTGCTCGGCTCGGTCGCAAGCTTCCAGGACCCGTGGCATCCCGCGGTGCTCCGGCTGATCCGGGAGGTCGGCGCTGCCGGAGCCCGGACCGGCAAACCCGTCGGGATTTGCGGCGAGGCAGCGGCCGATCCGTTGCTGGCTGTCGTGCTCGTCGGGCTGGGAGCGACATCCCTCTCGATGGCGCCCACGGCGCTCGCCGATGTGCGGGCGACGCTGCTCACCTACTCCCTCGACGACGCGAAGCGCGTCGCCGAGGCGGCACTGGCCGCAACGGATGCGGCAACCGCGCGGGAGGCGGCACTGGCTGCCTCCGCATCACAGAAGGAGAGAATGCAATGACAACGACGTCACCTGGAGTGGCGAAGGATCCGGGACGGGCACGCGTCGCCGTCCAGCGATTCGGGACCTTCCTCTCAGGCATGATCATGCCGAACATCGCGGCATTCATCGCCTGGGGTTTCATCACCATGCTCTTCATCCCGCTTGGCTGGCTGGGGTGGTGGGAACCCGTAGCGCCTCTGCTCGGCGGTTTCGGAAACGCCGACGTCATCGGATGGCAAGGCGCTATGACAGCGCTTGCGGAAGCGCCTGACGGAGCGACCTTCCCGCAGTACGTCGGTCTCGTCGGACCGATGATCACCTATCTGCTGCCTCTTCTGATTGCCAACACGGCAGGTCGGATGGTTTACGGCGAGCGCGGCGGTGTTGTCGCGACGATCGCCACGATGGGTGTCATCGTCGGGACGAACATCCCGATGTTCCTAGGTGCCATGATCATGGGTCCCATTGCAGCGCTGCTGACGAAGTGGATGGACCGGATCTGGGACGGCAAGATCAAGCCCGGGTTCGAGATGCTCGTGAACAACTTCTCGGCCGGCATCCTGGGGATGCTGCTGGCGATCGTGGGATTCTTCGTCTTTGGCCCGCTCATGATCGGGATCAGTGCCGTGCTCGGCGCTGCGGTGGGCTGGCTCGTCTCGGTGAACCTGCTGCCGCTCGTGTCGATCATCGTTGAGCCGGCGAAGGTGCTGTTCCTCAACAACGCGATCAACCACGGTGTGTTCACGCCTCTCGGTGTTGAGCAGGCAGCCGAGACCGGGAAGTCGATCCTGTTCCTTATCGAGGCGAATCCCGGGCCCGGGCTCGGTCTGCTGCTCGCCTTCACGTTCTTTGGCATCGGCGCGGCTAAGGCCTCGGCACCTGGCGCGATCATCATCCAGTTCTTCGGCGGTATCCACGAGATCTACTTCCCGTACGCTCTCGCAAAGCCGGCGACGATCCTGGCGCTGATCGCCGGTGGGGCAACCGGTGTGACGGTGAACATGCTCTTCAACGGCGGTCTTGCCTTTCCGGCAGCCCCCGGCAGCATCATTGCGGTGACCGCTGCGGCGTCCAGTCCGGCAGCCGGCGGCATCGGCAACCTCCTGGTTGTCTACCTGTCGGTGCTCCTTGCTGCGGCCGTGACGTTTGTCGTCGCAGCAGTCATCTTGCGCGCGACTCGCAAGCGGGACCTCGAGTCCGGACTTGGCGGCGACCTCAGCGCTGCGATCGCCCAGACCGAGGCCAACAAGGGCAAGGAATCGGCGGCGCTCGCTGGTCTGCGGGCGAGCGCCGGAAACGACGCCCGCGCCGAGCACGATGCCGATGAGGCATACAACGAGGCTGAGACGGCTCGTGCAACCGGCGGTGAGGCAAGCGGTGGACGGCTCGAGACCAAGCAGATCACCAACATCGTGTTCGCGTGCGACGCGGGGATGGGTTCCTCTGCCATGGGTGCGAGCGTGCTGCGCAACAAGATCACCAAGGCCGGCATCACGGATGTCACGGTCACCAACAAGGCGATCGCCAACCTGGACGACTCGGCTGACCTGGTCATCACGCAGAATCAGCTCACCGACCGGGCCCGGCAGAAGACGCCGGGAGCGGTGCACGTCTCGGTCGACAACTTCATGAACTCGCCGAGATACGACGAGGTCGTGGAGTTGGTTCGCGACCAGCACCAGGATGGTGCATAACCGATGAGTCGGTGCGGGGCGGCGCACACCGCCCCGCACCTCTCATCCAGCAACCTCCGGGGAGAAGGGCTTTGATCATGACCAGTGACGTTCTCACCAGCGACCGGGTGCGGATCCACGCCGGTTCGGCGACGCGCGACGAGGCGATCCGCGAAGCGGCCGACCTGCTGGTCGCCGCAGGAGCGGTGACCCCCGCGTATTTCGACGCGATGCTCGCCCGAGAGCAGACGGTCTCGACCTACATGGGTAACGAGCTCGCCATCCCGCACGGCACGAACGACGCGAAGGACGCGATTCTCGCGTCCGCGCTCTCGGTGGTCCGCTACGACGGCGGTATCGACTGGGACGGCGAGACGGTGACATTCGTCGTGGGCATCGCCGGTGTCGGCGACGAGCACCTCGAGATCCTCTCGCAGATCGCGATCCTGTTCTCGGACGAGGATGACGTCGCGAAGCTCAAGGCGGCCGCTACGTCCGACGAGCTGTTCTCGCTCGTGTCCGCCTCCGGCGTCTGAGGAAAGGAACCGTCATGAAGGCCGTCCACTTCGGCGCGGGAAACATCGGGCGCGGATTCGTCGGGCTCCTGCTTCATGAGGGCGGATACGATCTCGTCTTCTCCGACGTCGCCGCTGCGCTCGTCGATGCCATCAACGCGGCGTCCTCGTACACCGTCCATGAGGTCGGGGAGGGCGGCATCGACAAGACGGTGACGGGATTCCGCGCGATCAACTCCGCCACGGACCCGGACGCCCTTGTCGCCGAGATCGCGACGGCGGATGTCGTCACCACGGCGGTGGGGCCGACGGTGCTGCGGTTCGTGGCGCCGCACATCGCCGCGGGCCTCGCGTCTCGCGACGGCGCGCGCCCGGCGCTTCAGGTCATGGCATGCGAGAACGCCATCAACGCGACCGACCTCCTGCGCGATGAGGTCGCGGCCGCGGCGGGGGAGCGTTGGGTAGACCTCGACAAGCGCGCCGTGTTCGCGAACACCGCGGTCGATCGGATCGTGCCGGCCCAGCCTGACGGGTCGGGCGTCGATGTCACGGTCGAGCCCTTCTTCGAGTGGGCCATTGAACGGCCGCCCTTCGGGGATGACCCGCCGCAGATCCCGGGCGCGCACTTCGTCGATGACCTCGCCCCATACATCGAACGCAAACTGTTCACCGTCAACACGGGGCATGCCGCCGCCGCATACTTGGGTGCGCGTGCCGGACATGTGACGATCGCGCAGACCCTCGCCGATCCGGCGATTGCCGGGCAGGTGGTCGCGGCGCTCGAGGAGACCTCCGCCCTGCTCACCGCCAAGCACGAGCTGCCCGTTGAGGAACTGGCGTCCTACCGCGCGACGATCCTGCGGCGGTTCCAGAACCCGGCGCTGCCCGACACGGTCGGTCGCGTGGGACGCCAGCCCCTGCGTAAGCTCTCACGCCACGAGCGGTTCATCGGCCCCGCCGCCGAAGCTGCCGAGCGCGGCATGTCGGTCTCGGGCCTGCTCGCGGCCGTCGGCGCCGCGCTCGAGTTCGACGACCCCGACGATCCGCAGTCGCAGGAGCTCCAGCAGCTCCTTCGGGAGACGGATGCCGCCACGGCGGTGACACGGATCACGGGCCTTGGGCCCGAGCATCCGCTGTTCGTCGACGTTCTCGAGGTCGTGCACGCCCGCCAGCGCTCCCACTGACGGCGGACGAGCTTCGCAAGATCGCCCGTACTGCGCACTCCTGTGGCCGAAAACCTGGGGAGATGGCGCAGATCTGTGACGTGGGCGGCGCCCAGCTGGGGTGGCGTCAGCTGACGGCGGCGAGCAGGTCTCGTGCGCCGGTCGCGAGAGATTCCAGGCGTTCCTGCGCGGCGGCCGGTGTGTCAGCCCTGACGTCCAGGTAGACCTTCAGCTTCGGCTCAGTGCCGCTGGGACGGATGATGATCCGTGACCCGTCGTGGAGCCACAGACGCAGCACGTCGCCCGGAGGAAGGCCGTCGACCCCGTTGAGCAGGTCATCGGTGCGTGCCACTGTCACGCCGGCGATCTCGGTGGGTGGCGCCGCGCGCAGCGCCGCCATCATCCGTCCGATGAGTGACAGGTCGCTGACCCGCAACGAGATCTGGTCGCTGGCGAACGATCCGAAGGTGTTATCGAATTCGGCCAGCAGGTCTGCGACCGTTCGTCCCTTCGCGCGCGCGGCGGAGATCATCCCGAGCATCGCGACGGCGGCGGAGATGCCGTCCTTGTCACGCACGGTCTCGGGGTTGACGAGATAGCCGAGCGCTTCTTCGAAGCCGTACACGATGCCCGGCGCCCGTGAGATCCACTTGAAGCCGGTGAGGGTCGCCGCAAAGCCGAGCCCGTAGTGCTCGGCGACGGCGGCAAGGCCGGGAGACGAGACCAGCGAGCACGCCAGGGTGGCGCCGGATGCCGCATCCGCCGTCTGCGCGGCGCGCCACCCGAGCAGCAGGCCGATCTGGTTGCCGGTGAGCCTGCGCCACCCGCCGGGCGCTGCGGGATCGGGGATCGCGACAGCGAGGCGGTCGGCATCCGGGTCGTTCGCGAGAACGAACTCCGCTCCCGTCTGCCGTGCGGTCTCGGAGGCCAGGTCCATCGCGCCCGGCTCCTCGGGGTTCGGGAACGAGACCGTGGGGAACCGGCCATCCGGCTCGATCTGTGCCGCGACGGGAGTCGGTGCCGGGTACCCGGCGACATCGAGGATGCGCGACAGGGTCTCCCACCCCACGCCGTGCATCGCCGTGTAGACCCAGCGCATCCCTGCGGCACCGGGCCCGGCAGGCGCCACCGCCGCGGTTGCGCGGATGTAGGCATCCACGACCGATTCGGCCGCGATCTCATACTCGGTGCTGCGGGGCAGATCACGGATGTCGCCCGCAGCCACAGCGTCGATGTGCGCGGCGATCTCGGCATCCGCGGGTGACACGATCTGGGATCCGGCGTCAGCGCCACCGAGGTACACCTTGTACCCGTTGTCGTCGGGCGGGTTGTGCGATGCCGTGACCATCACGCCCGCCGCCGCGTCCAGGTGGCGCACGGCGAAGGCGAGCACGGGGGTCGGCAGCAGGCGAGGCAGCAGGATGGCTTCCAGCCCTGCTCCCGCGAAGATCTCCGCGGAGTCGCGAGCGAAGACGTCGGAGTTCCGGCGCCCGTCATATCCGATCACGACGCGAGGGACGGCATCCGTCGCTGCGTGCTCGCGCAGGTAGGCGGCAAGACCGGCGGCGGCCTGTGTCACGAGAACCCGGTTCATCCGGTTGGTTCCCGCGCCGAGCGCACCGCGAAGACCCGCAGTGCCGAACGCCAGCCGCGTGCCGAACCGGTCCTCGAGTTCTTCGAGGGCCGCGCCATCCTGGGCATCCGCGCGTGCGAGGAGGGCCTCGAGCTCTGCCCGGGTGGCCGGGTCAGGATCCTGCGCGAGCCAGCTCCGCGCCGCGTCGATCAGACCCATCACAGTTCGCCGATGACCCGTGCCAGCAGCGCCGAGATCACCGGCTCGGCCTGCTTGCCCGCCTCGATGACCTCC
This sequence comes from Microbacterium sp. bgisy207, assembly GCF_057706855.1. NCBI lineage: Bacteria > Bacillati > Actinomycetota > Actinomycetes > Micrococcales > Microbacteriaceae > Microbacterium > Microbacterium sp. bgisy207. The sequence continues at coordinate 8,425 of NZ_JBYIPB010000012.1, read as the reverse complement.
TGGTGACTGAGGGGGGTGGTCTGGATGCCGGCGGCCATGTTCGTCACGAGGGAGAACCCGAGGATCTCCATGCCCGCTTGGCGCGCAGCGATCGCCTCGAGCGCCGTCGACATGCCGACGAGGTGACCGCCGATCGTCTTAGCCATCCGGACCTCGGCGGGAGTCTCGTACTGCGGACCCCGGAACTGGCAGTACACCCCTTCGTCCAGCGTCGGATCCACCATCCGCGCGATGTCGCGAAGGCGTAGGGAGTACAGGTCGGTGAGGTCGACGAATGTCGCGCCCTCCAGGGGCGAGGCGCCGGTCAGATTGATGTGGTCGCTGATCAGAACCGGCTGTCCGGGCTTCCACGACGGCTTGATGCCGCCGGCGCCGTTGGTCAGGACCATGATGCGCGCGCCCGTCGCGGCGGCGGCGCGCACGCTGTGCACGACGCGGCGAGGTCCGTGCCCCTCATAGAAGTGGGTCCGGGCACCGATCACGAGCACATGACGACCCTTGGGGGTGCGGATGCTGCGCAACGACCCGACGTGACCTGCGAGTGCCGGCGCACTGAAGCCCGTGACCTCTGTCGCGGGAATCGTCGCGACAGTCTCGCCGATCAGGTCGGCGGCTTTGCCCCAGCCGCTGCCGAGGGTCAACGCAATGTCGTGGCGCTCCACTCCGGTGAGTCGGGCGATATCGGCCGCTGCGGTTCGAGCGATCTCGAACGGGTCGGCGTGAGGATCATCGAGCGGGTTGCCCAGAGTATCTGACATGTTCTTACTCTAGGAACCCCAGACTGGCAGGAACAACGGGGGCTTCCTGAAACAATGGAGCCATGTCCCTGAGCTTCGAGCGCACCCAGTCCGTCGCGATCATCGGCGGTGGTCCCGGAGGTTACGAGGCGGCGCTCGCGGCAGCGCAGTTGGGAGCCGATGTCACCCTCGTCGAGCGTGCGGGTGTCGGCGGCTCGGCTGTCATCACGGACGTGGTCCCTTCGAAGACTCTCATCGCGACCGCGGATGCCGCTGTCGCGATCGCGGGTGCAGGGGAACTGGGGGTTCAGCTGTTCGCGAAGGGCGGCGACGGGCGTCCGCTCAAGCCGGAGATCGCGATCAACCTCGCCCAGGTGAACAAGCGGCTGCTCGCGCTGGCGCGGCAGCAGTCCGAAGACATGCGGGCCTCGCTGCTGCAGGCGGGGGTGACGATCCTCGAGGGACACGGGCGCGTCGAGGACGACAATGCCGTCGTCGTCTCCACCGGTCCCGGCGGCACGGATTTCGACCGGATCGAGGCGGACACTCTCGTCATCTCGGTCGGCGCATCGCCGCGCGAGCTCCCCAGCGCCAAGCCCGACGGGGAACGCATCCTGACCTGGACGCAGCTCTACGACATGAAGACGCTGCCCGAACACCTCATCGTCGTCGGCTCGGGTGTGACAGGCGCCGAGTTCGCGTCGGCCTACATGAACCTTGGTTCGAAGGTCACCCTCATCTCCAGTCGCGACCAGGTGCTTCCCGGTGAAGACAAGGATGCCGCTGCCGTGATCGAGAGCGTCTTCCTGCGCGGGGGAATGACACTTCTTCCGAAGTCCCGGGCGAAGTCGGTGGTGCGCGAAGGCGACGGGGTGGTCGTGACGCTCTCGGACGGCACCCGCGTCGAGGGGAGCCACTGCCTGATGGCTGTCGGCTCGATCCCGAACACCGCGGGCATCGGTCTCGAACAGGCGGGCGTTCAGCTGACCCAGAGCGGCCACATCCGGGTGAATCGGGTTGCTCGCACGTCGGTGCCCAACATCTACGCCGCCGGTGACTGCACGAACTTCTTCCCGCTGGCATCGGTCGCGGCGATGCAGGGGCGCACGGCCGTCTTCCACGCTTTCGGAGATGTCGTCATCCCGCTCGAGAAGCGCCGCATCACCGCCAACATCTTCACGGCTCCCGAGATCGCCACCGTCGGATGGGGGGAGGAAGACATCGCCGCAGGCGTCATCGGCGGTGTCGTCCACAAGCTGCCCCTCTCGTCGAACCCGCGGGCCAAGATGATGGGGATATCCGACGGCTTCGTGAAGCTCATCGCTCGCGAGGGCAGTGGCACGGTCGTCGGAGGCGTCATCGTCGGACCCCGTGCCTCCGAGCTCATCTACCCCATCGCGATCGCCGTCGAGCGCCGGCTCACCGTCGATCAGGTCTCGCGGGTCTTCGCCGTGTACCCGTCGCTCGCGGGGTCGATCACGGATGCCGCCCGCGCGATGCACATCGTCGACCGCGACGAGCCCGAGGAATAGCCGGCGCTCCACCGCCAATCCGGGGATTCGGTCGCGTCGTTGCGCGGGCTGCGGGGCAGGAGGTGCGCGCGACGGCGCGACGGAACCCTCGGCCCAGCTCAGGAGATGGTGAGCAACGGATGCCCCGCCGACACGGTCGCGCCGGGCGTGGCGTTGATCGCGCCGATGACGCCGTCCTTGTGCGCCTGGATCGGCTGCTCCATCTTCATCGCTTCGAGTACGAGCACGAGGTCGCCCTTGACGACCTGCTGACCGTCCTCGACGGCGACCTTCACGACCGTCGCCTGCATCGGCGCGGTCACCGCATCACCTGACGAACCCGCGACCGCGGTGCTGGTGTGCGAGCGTCGCGACGGCGGCACCGCGGCGGGACGTCCGCGACCGGCGGGGGCCGCCACGACGCGGTCGGGCAAGCTCACCTCGAGACGCTTGCCGGCGACCTCGACGACCACCGTGTGGCGTGACTCCTGCGGGCGGGGGGCGCCGGCCTCGCCATCCCACGCGGGGATGTCGTTGTCGAAGGCGGTCTCGATCCAGCTCGTGTAGACCTCGAACTGGCCGTTCTCGGCCGTGAAGGCGGGATCGCGGACGACCTTGCGGTGGAAGGGGAGAACCGTGGGAAGCCCCGCGACCTCGAACTCGTCGAGGGCGCGGCGGGCGCGGTCGAGCGCCTCGGCACGGTCGCGGCCGGTCACGATGATCTTTGCGAGCAGCGAATCGAAGGCGCCGCTCACGGTGTCTCCGGCCGTCACCCCCGAGTCCAGACGGATGCCGGGACCACCGAAGGTCTTGAAGACGTGGATGTCTCCCGGCTGGGGCAGGAATCCCCGGCCCGGGTCCTCGCCGTTGATGCGGAACTCGATGGAGTGGCCGACCGTCTCGGGGTCGTCGTAGCCGAGCGGTTCGCCCTCGGCCAGGCGGAACTGCTCACGGACGAGGTCGATTCCGGTGACCTCTTCGGAGACGGGGTGTTCGACCTGAAGCCTCGTGTTCACCTCGAGGAACGAGATCGTTCCGTCTGCGCCGATGAGGAACTCGCACGTTCCCGCGCCCAGGTAGCCCACTTCGCGCAGGATCGCCTTGGATGACTCGACGAGGATGCGGTGCTGCTCGTCGCTGAGGAACGGCGCCGGCGCCTCCTCGACGAGCTTCTGGTGGCGACGTTGCAGTGAGCAGTCGCGCGTTGAGACGACGACGACGGTACCTTCGGCATCCGCGAGGCACTGCGTCTCGACGTGTCGCGGTCGATCGAGGTATTTCTCGACGAAGCACTCGCCGCGCCCGAACGCCGCGATCGCTTCGCGGGTCGCGGACTCGAAGAGCTCCGCGACGTCCTCGCGCGCGCGAGCGACCTTGAGTCCGCGCCCGCCACCGCCGTACGCAGCCTTGATCGCGATGGGCAGACCGTGCGTGTCGACGAAGTCGAGGACTTCCTCCGCACCCGAGACGGGGCCGGGAGTTCCCGGCGCGAGCGGAGCCCCGACCTTCTCGGCGACATGGCGTGCCGTCACCTTGTCGCCGAGGGCTTCGATCGCCTCCGGGGAGGGCCCGATCCAGGTGAGGCCTGCCGCGATGACGGCGCGTGCGAAGTCGGCGTTCTCCGCGAGGAACCCGTACCCGGGGTGCACAGCGTCTGCCCCGGATCGGCGGGCGATCGAGAGGATCTTCTCGATCGAGAGGTACGTGTCTGCGCTGGTCGAGCCGTCCAGAGCGTACGCCTCGTCGGCGAGGCGAGCGTGCAGTGCGTCGCGATCCTGGTCCGCATAGATCGCGACCGACCCCTTGCCCGCGTCGCGAGCTGCACGGATGACACGGACGGCGATCTCGCCGCGGTTCGCAACCAGGACCTTGGCGATGTGAGGCATGAATGTCAGCCTACCGACGCCCCAGGGTGCGAAATTGGATTGTTCCGACAAGAAACCCTTGTGAACGTGCAGCGACGTCTACGGCTGTTCCGGCCCCTCGGGCGCGCGGTTCCACAGGTCGGTCCACACGACGCCCAGCTGGTTCGCCAGCGTGCGGAGCGTGGACAGAGACATCCCGACCACCGTGGACGGGTCGCCGTCGACCCGGGAGATGAACGGGCCGCCGAGACTGTCGATCGTGAACGCTCCCGCCACCGCGAGGGGCTCGCCGGTTGCAACGTATGCCTGGATCTCGGCATCCGTGATGTCGTCGACGAAGGTCACGGATGCGTGAGCCACCGCGTGCGCCTCCACCGGCGCGTGCCCGGGAGCGACGCGGTAGACGCTGTGCCCCGAGTGCAGAACCCCCGTGCGCCCGCGCATCGCCTCCCACCGCGCGGTCGCCACCGCCGGTTCATGCGGCTTGCCCAGGATCCGACCATCGAGTTCGAACATCGAGTCGCCACCGACGACCAGCCCGTCGAACTCGACGTCCTCGAGCGCGAGCCGCGCCACGACATCCAGCGCCTTGCGGCGGGCCAGCAGCAGAACGTGCTCGTCGGGAGGGAGAGTTCGGCCCTCGGCGCTCTCGACCGCGTGGATGACGGCATCCTCGTCGACCTCGGGGGCCATTGTGAGCGGTTCGATCCCGGCCTGGCGCAGCAGCGCACGCCGTGCGGGGGAGGTGGATGCCAGCAGGACGCGCATCGTCCCACGCTAGCGGTCCATGAGATCCTCGATGCATGAGCGGCGAAGTGGGACAGATCGTCGACCTGGAGATCACGGATGTCGCGCACGGCGGAGTCTTCGTGGGCAGGATCGACGGTCGCGTGGTGTTCACCGCCGACGCAATCCCGGGTGAGCGTGTACGGGCACGGCTCACGGATGTGACGAAGTCCTCGTTCTGGCGGGCCGAGACCGTGGAGGTCCTCGAGGCCTCGCCCCACCGCCAGCGGCACATCTGGCCCGAGGCCGACATCGACCGCGACCCTGCGGACCGGCCCGGCGGAGCCGAGTTCGGCCACATCGCCCTGGCCCATCAGAGAGACCTGAAGCGTCACGTCCTCGCCACCGCACTGCAGCGCACGGGTCGCCTGGACGTGCCGGTCGAGTTCGAGGGGCCGCGCCCCGCATCCGTCGGCAATCATGTCGTGGCCGAGCAGCCCGACGGGACGCGATGGCGGACGAGGGTGTCGCTGCACGTCGACGACGACGGCCGGGTCGGAGCGTATGCCGCCCGCAGCCACCGCGTGATCCCGACGCAGCAGCTGCCGCTGGCGACCGCGGCGATCGAGCGGGCCGCAGCGGGGCTCGGCACCCCGGCGCCAGGCCGGATCGACCTCGTTCAGCCGGCCGACGGGCACGTGCGTGTGATCCCCCGTGGGGCGGAGGGAACCGGCCGCGGCGCCTCGGCGCGACGGAGCACGGACGTCGTTGTCGAGCAGGTCGGCGGCCGCCGGTTCCGCGTCGATGCCGGCGGCTTCTGGCAGGTTCACCGGCTGGCTGCCTCAACGCTCACGAGCGTCCTCACGGAGGAACTCGTCGACCGGGTGGATCCCGACGGTTGGCATCTTGACCTGTACGGCGGGGTCGGTTTGTTCGGTGCCCTCTTGGGTGATCTCGCCGGGACCACCGCGCGGATCACCTCGGTCGAGGCGAACGAGCGCGCGACCGAGCATGCCGGCGAGAACCTCGCAGAATGGGTCGGGGCCCGCGCCGAGACGGCGCGCGTGGACCGTTGGGTTCATGCGCTGCGAGAGAGGATCACGGATCGTGATCGCGAGCGTCTGTCTCGCGGAACTGTCGTGCTCGATCCGCCGCGAGCCGGCGCCGGCGCCGCGGTGGTCGATGACCTCGCCGCGCTGGCGCCGGCATCCATCGCGTACGTGGCGTGCGACCCGGTCGCGCTCGCCCGAGACCTCGCCCGGTTCGCCGGGCACGGATACCGCACCGATCGTGTGCGTGGGATCGACCTGTTCCCCCATTCCCACCACATGGAGGCTGTCGTCCTGCTCAGATCGGACACCGCTGGGTAGAGTGACCCCATGACGCGGGTGGCTCTGATCGATGACCATGAGTCCGTCCGCTTGGGGGTAGAGGCGGCGTGTGTGACAGACGGGGGCCCCGAGGTCGTTTTCTCGGGAAGCACTGTCACCGAGTATGTCCGCTGGCGGCGCGCGACGAATGCGCCGCCGGTCGACGTGGTCGTTCTCGATTTGACCCTGGGCGACGGCACGACGGTACGAGAGAACGTGGGACGGCTGATCGCCGACGGCTCCAGCATCCTGGTTCACTCGGTCGCGGATCGACCGGCGGCGGTGCGTGAGGCGCTCGTGGCCGGCGCGATCGGCGTGGTGAGCAAGGCCTCGCCCATCGACGACGTGATCTCGGCGATCCACGCTGTCGCGCACGGGGATCCCCTGCACAACGTCGAATGGGCAAGCGCCGTCGAGGGCGATCGTGCGTTCGCCGATGCGCAGCTGTCCGCCCGCGAGCGGGACGTGCTGCGGCTGTATGCGGCGGGTCTGCCGCTGAAGGCCGTGGCGGAGCGCCTGGGGATCGCGTACTCGACGGCGAAGGAGAACATCAGCCGGGTGCGCCTGAAGTACGTCGATGTCGGCAGGTCCGCGTCGACGAAGTTCGACCTCATGCGGCGGGCGATCGAGGACGGCCTCGTGTCGGCGGACGCGTTCACCGCCGGAGCATCGGACCCGCGATGAGCGCCGACACGGAACCCCGCGAGCGAGCCCTGGCCGCAGCGTGGGCGCAGATTCCGCTCGCCCACGATCCGACGGCCGGTCTCGGTTCGTTCACTCGACGTCGCATCGAACGGATGATCAGCATCGTCCTCGCGGTCGGGTCGCTTGCTCTCGGCGCTCAAGCCTTCGTCGCGGCGCTCGGTTCGGTGCAGGAGCCGCAGGCGTGGCACGTCGCCTTCATGGTCGGCAACTTCGGCTCGCTGGCGGCACTGCTGGTCACCTACATCGTGGGGCGCAGCATCGCCCCGGCGGCCATCACGTTCTGCGCCGTCTTCGTCGTCACTCTCATCGCGTGGCCGTTCGTCGTCGCGGGGCAGGACATCCCGCCGTCGGACCCGCCGTGGACGTGGTTCCTGGTGAGCGTCGTGACCGCATCGTCCATCATGTTCCTGCCGTTGCTGTGGCAGATGGCCTGGACCGGGTTCGTTCCCGTCCTGTTCGGCGTCACACGCCTGGCGCAGGCCGGGTTCTCGGTCGAGTTCTGGTGGCCGACTCTGCTCGATGTGTCCTTCGCCATCATCCTGGGCGGAGTGTTCGTCACCCTCGGGTGGATGTTCCGCTCGATCGCCGACAACGTCGATGAGTCGCGCCGCAGTGCTGTCGAGACGTACACTGCCGCGGCGGTGACAGAGGCGGCAGAGAACGAGCGAGTGGCTGTTGCAGCCCTGATGCACGACAGTGTTCTTGCGGCGCTGATCGCGTCCGAGCGCGCACAGACCCCGCGCGAGCAGGGTCTTGCGGTCGCGATGGCGCAGGAGGCACTCACCCGGCTTGCCAATGCGGAGAGCGATGCGGGGCTGGGCAGCGATGCCCCGAGACGATTCGCGGCGCTCGTCGAAGAGGTGGAGCGCGGGGCGCGGGGGCTCGGTGTCGACCTCGTCGTGGAGCGCTCCTATGGGCAGGACGCGCCCGAGGTCCCGGGTCGCGTGGCGAACGCCTTGATCCTCGCGGCGATGCAGGCGATCGCGAATTCGATCGAGCACGCCGGTGGAATCGGGCTCACGGTCACGGCGCGGCAGGAGCCTGACACACAGCGGGTGCACCTTGAAGTACAGGACCTCGGCGACGGGTTCGACCTGGACACGGTCCCCGACGACCGGCTCGGAATCCGTGGGTCGATCATCGCACGCGTTGCCGCCGTCGGGGGGACGGTCCACATCACATCGGACTCGAGCGGGACTCTCGTGCGGCTCACCTGGCAGGGGGCGTGCGCATGATCAGCGTCCGACGCCTCCTCATCGGCCTCGCCTTCGCATTCACGGCGTACCTCGCTGTCCGCGGTTTGTGGTGGACCGGACCGTTCACGGAGCCGCTCGTGCTCGTTGCGGCCGTCGGCCTCTACGTCGTGACGACAGGTGTCGCGTTGCTGTGGGGAAACCGCGACCCCGAGGACGACGACGTCGCTCCCGCGGCCCCCGGAATCGCGCCGCGCACCACCTCCGACCGGATGCCGCTGACGGCCGCGCTCATGGCGTTGGGGGGGGGGGGAGGGG